>CAJZDJ010000019.1 GCA_915063485.1 uncultured Actinomyces sp. | reverse complement strand
CTTTTAGGAATTAGCAGGTTCATTGGTGTAGCCGGATATCCGGCTATATATTGCGCATATTTTCGTATTTCTGCGCCATCGCCGTTCGCGCCAATGTTTTTCCCATCCAAAACGCCATTTAAATCGCGCCAGGTCAGACCGTAAGTAACCACCATAACCAGGGGTTTAATGCGGCTGGTTGCGGTGGCTCCACAGTTACGATTGGCCGTTGAGACGGCTGTGGCTTTGCTTTGGGCACTCACTGCGCCGCTCTCAAGCGTAGCGGCGTTGGCCCCACTGGCTAGCAGTAGGCAGGCAAGTAGTCCCACAAAAAGTTTCGCCAGCGTATGCCCCAGCCACGCACCCATTTTCATACTCCTAAACTGCCACACTTTTATGCCTTGCAACCACTACACTGCACTAGAAGCGCAGTCTGAAGACCAGCTCACTTTGAAAAAGTTACCTGTAGAGCCTTGTTTTGAGACCCTCCTAAGTCTGCAGAATCTGCAGATTTCGCATTGACGCCCACCGGCATGACGGATTCGAAATATAACATACAAGCAAAAGCTATCAGTAGACTCAGACTGGTAAATACAGTTAAAAGACCCTGATCATCCAGAGCTAGTTCCATTAATACTAGTACTGTCAATGTATCCATCAGTAAGCCATAGCGAGCAGGAACATTTGCGGCTTGAATGTTAGGACTGAGCTTAAACCAAAGCCGAACCACAGCTACTATCGCTAGTAACACTGCCAGAGATAGCCAGATTCCATGCTTACCGTTTAACACAAACGGATTTTTAAGAGAGTTAAGTTTCTCATCTGTCAAAGCCCCCGAAAGACCCAGTAGCACTAAATTTGCTAACAAAAATCCTGAAGCGACTAGAGCATTTAGCTTTAGATTACGTTTACATAATTCCAACAAAGGCACTAACAGTGTAACTGCCAGTATTACCGAATCAGTCAAATTATCACCCATTGCCGGACTGGCCATACACGCAACTAAAATAGCACCTACAGCTCCTAACACAAGCAAGGAAACCCGTAAATCATACTGCGCTTTCAACCAGTCAGCGCAGATAACTACTACAATAATAGTTCCTAGTGCACCAAAGCTAAAAGACACATAATTGACTCCGTAAAAGCGTCCAGAAGCTACTATATCCACCCCCAAAGGAGTATTGCGAGTTAAATAACCTCCACTAAACGCATCGCCGAGCCAAAGCAAGGCATTCAATCCAACCACAAAAATGAAACTACTAGCATAGTTTAAGAATTTACGGCAAACCTGTTCGATCAAACAAACCAACAACAAGCCTATCATTATTGCGAGTGCAGCACTAGTTAATATCTGCAATTTAGTTAGATCATCATAATCCAGATAATCATTTCGGCCATAGAAATTTTCATCTCCATACGCATAGGATAAATACCACGGGAGACTATTGACAGCCAAATAACCAATTGGTAAACAGCCAGCAAACAAACAAAGCCGCCGAAACCGAATAAAATATTGACTATAGCCTTGCGGGTCTATCCGATGGAAAAATTTTAAGTCACGACCAAATCCCCGATACCACATTCGCGCAATAAGTAGTGAAAATATGAACATAAGTGAAGTGTTATAGACACCCACCTTACCCGAAGCTATCATGTGTTGATTTTGGGCAATCAAGAAGCTGATTAAGTTTCCGTGATCTACCCGATAACTAGGGATAGTTTCTACGTTATTCTCTGTACCTGAATCGTCTTTCTGCAACTCTACATAATTTTTAGCAAGCAGTGCCTTATCAACCCGTTCAGGAGTCAGCGGCAGAGCCACACCAATAGCTCCCGGCAGGGATTTTGCACCATAGCGAGCCGCAATAGTGGGGGCTATATCAGTTAATTTAATTAGATTATTGGTGTGGGTAGAGGGTACTCGCACATAGCCATTTGTAGAATCGAGATCTTTCGACTCAGGCATTAAAGCCAAGCAAGGTTGCTCATCCTTAAATTCTTCATCATACGCAGATCTCAGGTGGACCGCACAACTAAGAGACACCACCATAACATCAACACTGTTGTTATAGTAGTTTCGAATTTTAGCTATATCCGTAAATAGCGTCTTTGCATGAGAACTTGATGAACCGGATTGATCACCATCAAAATAAGCAATAGTAACATCTGATGTATAGCTACCCAGTGGCTCTGAAATAAAACCCTCAGAGTAATAATACCTTTTACTAAAAGACGGATCCACAGACACACTACATCCAGCCGCCTTCAAGCTTTTAACTAGAGGTGAGGCCATAAGTTCACTATAACCATAGTGCCCATTTTGACCATAAATGTTTTTACCTGAAAATAATGTGCTCATTAAGTTAGAGTCTAAGGTTTTTGAATTTCTACCTGTGCCCACCAGATTCATCGGAATGCCCGGATAGGTCAGTAAATAGTTAGGCGCATAGCCTCTCGGCGATGCCGTGTCTCTTACGATGGGCCAGGTCAAGCCATCGGTAACCACTAAAATTAGTGGCCGAATCCTAGTGGTTGCCGTGGCCCCACACTCGCCAGTGGCCCCAGCTGCTATCTTGCTTTGCCTAGCCGCCGCAGTGCCACTTTTCCCAGCAATTTTGCTGCTTTGCGCGCCAGCCACGCCGCCTTGCGTGCCAGCCACGCCGCCTCGCGTGCCAGCTACAGTGCTGATAGCGCCTTGGGCACTCACTGCGGCGGTTTCAAGAGTCGCAGCGTTAGCCCCACTGGCTAGCAGCAGGCAGGCAAGTAGCCCTGCAAAGAGCGCAGTTAGCATTTTTGTCTCTCGGGCAGTCACGACGCCGCTGCTCGCCTCCCCCAAGCCTCGCGCCTGCCTCAAGCCGCGCCTCTGGCCGTCGTCGCCTCTAAACCAACGTAGCCCAACGCCCCCAAGCAAGTTAGCTAACGTAACTTGCAAACTGCGCAAACTTCGATGATCCCTGCCAAACATAAAATCCAGCATAACGCCCATTTAGTGATCCACTTGACGATTCACCAAAACAAATCGGGCCGGGAACCTTTAAAAGTCCCCGGCCCAACCGTCTCGGTTTGCGCTCGTCACGGCGCCGTCTCGGTTTATGCCTACTGCAGCGCCATTTTGGTTGCGCCCGCCGCACCCCCAGTAGCTCCGCGTCGCGCCGGCCACGCCGGCCACCCCAGCTACTCAGCTACTCGATCGGGGTAACCACCATGCGGGTTTTATCCACATAGTCGCGCAGCCGCTCGGCAATCTCCTCGAAAGATTCCTGATGCACGGTGGAGGGCCGGTGAATCAAGGCCAGGCGACGCGTGGGAACAGGCTCGGCGAAACGGGCCACGCTAACGGTTTGCCCTTCACCTGTACGCAAAGCCCCTTCGGGCACAACCGCTAGTCCGCCACCGACTTTGACTAGCCGCAGGGCGGTTGCCATGTCGATGGTGGTTGCGGCCACCTCATTAATGGGGATATTGCATAGCGCCAAGGTTTGGTCGCGTAGGGAGTTGCCAGCCTCCATGAGGATCAGGGGCTGGCGGCTAAGCTCGGCGGGTTTGACGTCGGTGCGCCCAACCCAAGGGTGGGTGTCGGGAACAGCGATTACCAGGTCTTCATCCCATAGGGGCTCGCTGATAAAGCGCTCCATGCTTTCATCCAAGGCCACCAGGCCTAGGTCAATATCTCCGCACGCAAGTGCGTCTAGGATGTCCGGGGTGGTCATCTCCCGGAACTCGGAGATTCTGCCAAAATCAGCAGTATTGGCGGCATTAGGTACGCCGCTGGCCACAGATTCAGCCAGGTAGGGTGCGGCGGTGGGGATGATTCCCAGGCGCACTTGACCGTAACGCTCCTGGCTAATGCGGCTGGCGGCCTCAATAAACCCTTCGGCGGCCAGCACTGCATCACGCGCGAAGGGAAGTAGGTCCTGACCCAGAGGGGTGATTAGAACCTGTCGCGTGGTGCGCTCTATAAGGGGGCCATCAACGCGCTTTTCCAACGCGGAAATGGACTGGGACAAGCTGGGCTGGCTCACACCAAGTGCCGCTGCTGCGTCACCGTAGTGTTTGTGATCGCAGAGCGTTACAAAGGCCCTCAACTGTGAAAATGAGGGCATTGAAAGTGATGGCATCACTAACCCCCTTTGGTAATTTCGGCTAGGCGAACTTTGCCTGGCCGTGGTTGCGGTTAAGTTTACGCTGCATCCCCCCTAAATTTTCTTGAAATATAAGCGGAAAGTGAGGATTTATAAGGTTTTCTTCGCGCTCCGCCTGTGCTTACACTTCAATTATATATGCGCAGGTGAGCGGCTGTTTAGGGGGTAGGTGTTGCTCTGGGCTAAAATTTGCCGGGCTCGACGGCGCCCAATCGGCACGAAAGCATCATTTTACCTAGATAAACCGCCCTTCATCTGCTGTTTTTGGGCAAATTTTGCACTTAGCTTGCGGCTAATTCTTGGTATCTTTTCCGCATCCTGACGCCGTCGCCTGCCCCTTTTTGCATCCGCACCATCCCCACCTCACTGCGACCCCACACGAAAGCAACACATTCACCCGAGCTGCACCAAAAGCTACCAAAAGCCCCCACATTAATGTGACTCAGCTCTCTATGTGCCCTGCGACACGGTGACCATTATGTGAGCAGCCACGCTAGGTAGGTAGAATTTCCAACATGATCGATCTGCGCGCCTTACGTGAGAACCCCGAGCCTTTCCGTGCCAGCCAGATTGCCCGTGGCGCGGACGTGTCCCTAGTTGACCGCATCCTTGAAGCCGACGAGCGCCGTCGTTCATCGCTAAGCGCCTTCGAGACTGCCCGAGCCCAGCAAAAAGAGGTCTCCCGCTCTGTGGGTAAGGCCAGCGCTCAGGAGCGCCCCGCCATCTTGGCCCACGCCAAGGAGCTAGCCGCCCAGGTTAAAGAACTGGAGGCGCGCTCCAACGAGGCCGCCGTCGAGCTAGACACCTTAGCTCACCAGTTCCAGAACCTAATCGAGGGCGCCCCTGCCGGTGGCGAAGAAGACTATGTGGTGCTGCGCCATGAGGGCCCCGCCGTGCGCGACTTTGCCGCTGAGGGCTTTGAGCCTGCCGATCACCTGGCGCTAGGTGAGGGCCTGGACATTATCGACGTGCGTCGCGGCGTTAAGGTTTCCGGCTCGCGCTTCTACTTCCTAAAGGGTTGGGGTATGCGCCTGGAGCTGGCGCTAATGGCCGCCGCCCTAGACACCGCCGTCAAGCACGGCTTCACCCCGCTAACCACCCCCACCCTGGTTACCCCCCAGATTATGGGCGGCACCGGCTTCCTGGGGGCACACAGCGACGAAATCTACTACCTGCCCGCCGATGACCTGTATCTAACCGGTACTTCTGAGGTGGCCCTGGCCGGTTACCACACTGACGAAATCTTGGACTTAAGCGCCGGCCCTAAGCGCTACATGGGTTGGTCTACCTGCTACCGCCGCGAGGCTGGCGCCGCCGGTAAGGACACGCGCGGCATTATCCGCGTCCACCAGTTCAACAAGGCTGAAATGTTCTCCTACTGCCGCCCTGAGGACGCTGTAGATGAGCACCAGCGCCTGCTGGCTATGGAAGAAGAGATGCTGGCCAAGGTTGAGCTGCCTTACCGCGTGATTGACACCGCCGCCGGTGATCTAGGCTCCTCCGCCGCCCGCAAGTTCGACTGCGAGGCTTGGCTACCCACCCAGCAGCGCTACATGGAGGTCACCTCCACCTCCAACTGCACCACCTTCCAGGCTCGCCGCCTGGGTATCCGCGAGCGCCGCGAGAACGGCACCAGCCCCGTGGCCACCTTGAACGGCACCTTGGCCACCACTCGTTGGATGGTTGCGATTTTGGAGAACCACCAGCTGCCGGACGGCAGTGTGCGCGTGCCTGAAGGCCTGCGTCCTTACCTGGGCGGCCTGGAGGTTATTGAGGCTCCTGCCGGCGCATGAGCAAAATCGCCGCTTCCGGCATGCCTATCACCCCTGAGGGTGAGTTGAGTGCTGCGGCCGCTGCTGCGCGTGCTAATCCGCTTGACGACGCCGCTTTTGGCGCTGCTGTAGCGGATATGCGCGCCCAGTTGGCGGCCTGGGCTGGGGGCGGCGAAGGCTCTGCTTGTACCGCAGCTGCGACGACGTCGCCCGCCGGCTCTGCTGCGGCTAGCAGCACGACGTCGCCCGCCGGTTCTGCCCCGAGTGCCGGCTCTGCCGCGACTGCCGGCTCTGCCCCGAGTGCCGGCTCTACCCCGAGTGCCGGCTCTGCCCTGCCGCCGCTTGACCGCTCCACCCTGCTGGCTTTGGATATTGACGGCACTATTTTGGACATTAACGGCCAGGTGCCCCCGCGTACCCGCGCCGCCGTCGTCGCTGCTGCCCAGGCGGGTGTGCAGGTAGTCCTAGCCACCGGGCGTGGCATTGAGGCGGCCCTGCCGGTGGCGGATTTCCTGGGGCTAACCCGGGGCTGGATGGTGTGCGCCAATGGGGCGTTGACGGTGCGCCTAGACCCCAAGCTGAAGGGCACGCCGTCTTTACCTGGCGGCTACGAGATCACCAATTCGGTTACTTTTGACCCCACCACCGCCATTGGGCGTCTGCATCAGGTACTGCCTGAGGCTATTTTCGCGGTGGAAATGCCGGGGCGAGGCTTTTTGACCAGCGCCGACTTCCCGCCTGGGGAGCTGATTGAGAACACCACCACGGTGCCGCTGGGGCAGCTGTCGAGCCAGCCAGTTAGCCGCGTGATTGTGCGCGCCCCGGGGATGGCGCTGGCTGATTTTGAGGTGGCGGTGCGTAGCGCCGGGCTGCACGCGGTGGAGTACGCCATTGGTTGGACGGCTTGGCTAGATGTCAACGCCGCCGGGGTGTCTAAGGCTAGTGCACTGGATGCCTTGGTGTCTGGCCTGGGGGTTAAGCACACGGTGGCTATGGGCGACGGCGCCAATGACTTGGAGATGCTGCGTTGGGCTGACCTGTCGGTGGCTATGGGTAGCGCCCCTGCGCGCGTCAAAAGCGCCACCAGCGTGGTCACCGAGCCGGTGTGGCATGAGGGGGCGGCTATCGTCTTGGCGGCTCTGTCCCGCTAAACCTGCTTTGAGCTGGTTGTAGACTATAACCAGGACTTAGCGAAGGAGCTTTATGCGTGCCGGCACCTATATCAAGTACGTCGCTACTTGCCTCCCCACTGCCCTGATTGGCATCGGCATTTTTCTGGCTATTTTCCGTACCAACCCAAACCTGGGGCTCTATAGTGGCATTGCCGCGTTAATTGTGTGGGGGCTGACTATGGCGGGACTGGCGCGAGCCTTGCAGGAAGTGGGTGGCTTAGTAAAGGTGGGTGACGACGTCGTCGCTAAAGCGGACCAGGCCAAAACCAGCGCCCCGGGCAAAACCAAGCAACGCCAGGGTGAGGCCACGGCCAGCAAAACCAAGGCCGCCCCGGGCAAAGCCAAGGCCGCCCCGGATGAACCCGAAGCGGCCTTGAGCGGCAGTTGGTTTAAACGCCGCGAGCGCGGTTTCCCACGTTGGATCCCTTACCTATTTGACCTGGTAGCAGCCATTCCTGCGGCGGCAGGGTTGGTAGCGGGGGTGGCTTTCTTCAGCAGCCAGAGTGCCTCCCTGACCACCATGGCGGCCCTGATGCTGACCTGCATCCTGTACGTGTCCTGGCGTCAGCAGGCCTTCAAAACCCTCTAGCGCCAGGGCTAGAACTTCACCTCACGCTGGCTGGGCGTGGCCGAGTAGATCTGCTTGCCGGCGCGCCACGAGCCCAGCACCGGCGCACCAAAGCTGAGCGCGTGGAACCAGTCGGGGGCGTCAAGCATGATGAAGTTGGCGCTGTTACCCACCGCGATGCCGTAGTCGCTTAGGTGTAGGGTGCGCGCGGCGTTGTGGGTGATGAACTTGTAGGAGTTAAGAATCTCAGCCCGTGACATCATCTGCGTGGTGTAGAGCCCGTTAAACACCACGTCACGCAGGTTGCCCGTGCCCATAGGGTTCCAGGGGTCCTCAATGTCGTCTTGACCGAAGGAAACGTTGATGCCGGCGTCGGTTAGTTCCTTGACGCGGGTGACGCCCCGGCGCTTGGGATAAGTGTCCATGCGGCCTTGCAGGTGGGTGTTGACCAGCGGGTTTGACACAAAGTTAAGACCGCTAAGTTTTAGCAGCCGCAACAGGCGGATGAAGTAAGCATTGTTGTAGGAGTGCATGGCGGTGGTGTGGGAGGCGGTGACGCGCTCGCCGATACCGGCCTCTAGGGCGCGGGTGGCTAGAGTTTCTAGACCGCGTGAGGCTTCATCGTCAATTTCGTCGCAGTGCACGTCCATGAGCAGGTCAAACTCTTGGGCTAGCTCCACCGCATAGTTCAGTGATGACACCGAGTATTCGCGGGTGAATTCAAAGTGAGGGATGGCGCCAATGCAGTTGACCCCCATTTGGGCGGCGCGACGCATTAGTTGGCGCCCGTTGGGGAAGGATTCGATGCCTTCTTGCGGGAATGCCACGATCTGCAAGGTGATGGTGTCGGCGATTTCTTCACGCAGGTCGATTAGGGCGCGTAGGGCGGTCAGTTCGGGGTCGGTGACGTCTACGTGGGTGCGCACGTACTGCACACCGAAGCTGGCTTGCTGGCGGATTGCGGCCAGGGCGCGCTCGTAGGCGTCAGCGTAGGTGAGCGACTTTTTGCGTTCGCTCCACACTTCGATGCCTTCAAATAGCGTGCCGGACTCGTTGTAGCGCGGCTGCCCGCTGGTTAGCGCCGAGTCTAGGTGCACGTGGGATTCAATGTAGGGCGGTAGTACTAGCCGCCCGCCGCCGTCGACGATCTGCTCCCCCGCCTGCGCTTCTAGGCCCGCCTCAAGCTGGGCGAACTTGCCGTCCTTGATGCGGATGTCGGTTAGCTGGGGGGCGTTTTCGATGCGTACGTTTTTAATCAGTAAGTTCATTTTCTTCCCTTTCGCTGGTTTTTAAGGTCGACGACGCCGCCCGCCCTGTGGGGATGACGTCGCCGTTTAGTTGGGCCTAGCACCAACCAGAGCGGGCCGAGCAGGCATCCCAAGCCGAGCCAGAGCCCCAAGCCGAGCCGGCGCCCCAAGCCGGGACGCCGCCTGCAGCCCCGGCCGCTGACGCCGGCGCAGTTACAGATCCTGCGGCTCACCCACAGTGAATTCCAGGCCCAGGGCGTGCTCCAGGGCCATCCCACCCAGGTACACCACCACCGTGGTCACCATGGCGTTAATGGCGGGAATACCCAGGTCTTTAACAAACCAACCCACCAGGGCCCCGGCCAGGATAGACACCACCGGCACCCACTTAAAGGCCACGATCCCCGCACTATAGGAGCGGCGTCGAGCAAAGTAATCCACAATCAGTACCGTGCCCACGGGCGGCAAAGTAGCGTTCAAAATGTTGAGCCAACCCACAAAATTGTCGTACAGCCACAGGGCAGCTAGCGTGCCCAGAATGCCGGCCACCAGCACCAGCGGCTTCTTGGGGATCTTGGTGATGTTGGCGTAACCCAAACCGGTGGTGTACAGGGCGTTGTTGTTTGTGGTCCAAATGTTGGCGCCCAGCACCACAATGGCGGGAATGGCCAGGCCCTGGGCGATCATCACGTAGAAAATGTCGTCTTTGCCGGTAAACGCGCCGCCTACCGCGCCGAAAGAGAACATCAGGGTGTTACCCAGGAAGAAAGCCACCACGGTGGTGATCACGGCGGAGGAGGTGGATTTAGCGAAACGGGTGAAGTTAGGGGTGGCGCTACCGCCAGAAACGAAGGAGCCCACCACTAGGCCCACGGCGCTAACCACGCCCATGCCGGTGCTTTTAGCGAAGATGGCAGACAGCCCACCGCCGTCGGCAGTAGCAGTAACCATGGAGTAGGTGCCCAAAATAGCGATCAAGGGCACGGAAATGAACGAAACAATCTCAATTGCTTTAATGCCGTAGTAGGCGCTGGCGGTCATCAACCCACCAGCAATAATCACAATCACCCACACGTTTACGTGCAGCAGCTCGGCGGTGGGTTTAGCAAACATGGCCACGCCCACACCAAACCAACCCATCTGGGTCAAGCTGATCAGGGCTGAGGGTAGGAATGAACCTTTAGTTCCAAAGGTGCGCTGGGACATCAGGTCAAAGCTCAAACCGGTTCTCGCGCCGATATAACCCAGCGCGCCGGTGTAAACCGCCAAAATTGCGCCACCAATAAGCACAGCCAGGATGTAGCCGTTTAAATCTAGGCCCTGGCCGAGTTTGGCGCCCACGCTCATGGAGGCGGAGAAGAAGGTAAAGCCCAACATAACAAAACCGACGGCCCAAAATGACCGTCGGCTTTGTGTGGGAACAGCTTCGAAGGAATAGTCTTCGTCAATGGCACTAGAGTGCTGGGAAATGAGTGCGTCTAGATCTTGTGCAGAATTTGCCGCGTCAGCAGTTGCCGGGGTGGGTGCACCGGAGCTGGGTGCGCCGGAACCGGCAGACGCACCGGAGCTGGATGCACCGGGAGATGATGAGGCTGCGGCCGGGTTGTGGCCAAAATGAGACGAGCTCATGGGTTTCCTTCCAAAAGGTAGCCAAAATCCACGGTAGGTTACTGGTTCAATTTAGGCTGATTCAAGGCCTTAGGCACTAAAGCTTGCCAAATGTGCATAAAGCTACTTTCTGCAATGGTTTTGACGGTAGGCTGTGGCTAGCAGGCGCCATAGTGGGTGCTGCTCAAGCTTGCTGCCTTGCTGCTTTGTTGCCTTGGTGGCGGTTTTCAGCCCACGCACGCCCGCTAAGGCAAGAGCCGCTAGGCAAATATTTATCTGTACCAGGAGGCCGCGATGGCGCTGCAATGGATTGGTTCCCCCGAACACACCCGCTGGTTGGGTCAGCACACTCAGGCTTTGCTGGATTTTGCGCGCCGTAGCCGGGTGCCCGGTGGTTTTGGTTGGATCGGTCCCGACGGCGTCGTTGATTCTTCCCGACCTGTAGAGCTGTGGATTACTGGGCGCATGACCTACGTGTTTAGTGTGGGCGTGCTGTTGGGTGTGCCCGGGTGCCGGCGCTACGCCGATCATGGGGTGCAGGCGTTAACTAACGCGTTTTGGGATGAAACCAATGGGGGCTGGTTTAGCGCCATTGAGGGTGAGCTAGATGAGGATGGCCATGGCCGCCCAGCCCCCGGTTTTACCCGTAAAGAGTGCTACCAGCACGCTTTTGTGCTACTGGGGGCAGCTACGGCCCTAGCGGCGGGGCGTCCGGGGGCGGCGGCCCTGCTTAAGCGGGCCCTGGAGGTGCATGAGCGTTACTTCTTTGACCACTCCCAGTCCATGCCCACCGAGTCTTATGCCCTAGATTTCACTGACCCGGAGGATTACCGGGGCATTAACGCCGCCATGCACACGGTGGAGGCCTACCTGGCTATTGCGGACGCCACCGGTGATGACCGTTGGCTGGAGCGCGCCCTGGGGATTGTGGACTTTGCTATTAACCAGCAGGCCCGCGCCCACGGCTGGCGTATCCCTGAGCACTACAGCACCACTTGGGTGCCGGATCCTGACTACAACATTGATGAGGTAGCCCACCCCTTCCGCCCCTTTGGTATCACCCCCGGTCACGGCCTGGAGTGGGCTCGCCTGACAGTGCAGTTGCGGGCGGCTTTGCAAGAGGTTGGTTTGGAGGCGCCGGCTTGGATGCTGCCGGCTGCTTTGGAGCTGTTTACCCGTTCGCGCGCTGATGGTTGGAATCGCGACGGCGCCCCCGGCTTTGTTTACACCGTTGATTTTGTGGGCACACCGGTGGTGCACGAGCGTATGCACTGGGTGACTTGTGAGGCCATTAGTGCCGCAGCTGCCTTGCACTGTGCGCTAGTTAACGAACCGGTGCCGTTGGCCGCTAAGGCCACCAGCATGGCCTATTTGGAGCACGCCTACCGCAGCGCTTGGGATTACTGTGAGCAATACATTATTGGTGGCGGCGACCCCTTTACCCGCGCCGAGATTGACCCGCAAAATGCGCCATTAGCCCAGGCTGGGGCCTGGGTGCATGAGCTGGATCAAGCTAACCAGCCCTCCACCCGCACCTGGGCTGGCTACCCGGATATTTACCACGCCTTGCAGGCCACTTTGATTCCGCGCGTGCCGGTGTGGCCGGTACTACCCGGCGCACTGCGAGATGGTCTGTTAGACCGTTAGTAGTGCGTGATAAAGTTACGCGTGCTGACCGCCGGAAACGCATAAGGATCTGTGGCGTTTGTGGAGGTCCAGCTGGAGAGGTGACAGAGCGGCCGAATGTGACGGTCTTGAAAACCGTTGTGTCTGCAAGGGCACCAGGGGTTCGAATCCCCTCCTCTCCGCCGGCCGGTTTAAAAATCGCTTTGCTAGAGAGAGATTTTTAAGCTAGGCTTAGTCGCGGTCGTTGACCGTTTGGAGACGTCGCATAGTGGCCTAGTGCGCCTTCCTGCTAAGAAGGTTGAGGTTGATAGCCTCTCGCGGGTTCAAATCCCGCCGTCTCCGCCACCAAACCCCGCTACGGCGGGGTTTTTTATTACCTCAGGCAGCCGTTTCCCTGAGCTGCCCAGGCCATCCAAGCTGGCGCCGTCGTCCTCGCCACCGCCTCGTCAGCTGGGCTTTTAGTTGCCTAAACAGCCTGGATTTGCAGCAAAATATGACTCTTTGCATAGACATTTTCAGAGCTTTCCCAGGTTCACTGGCGTCTACCTCAAGCTTACGATGCAACTATTTTTCTGGTACTGCTCGCTAATTTTTAGTAGGTATAATGCAGAAATTACGAAAATACGGGGTTTTCACCCTCGCTCTAGCAATGAGCGCTAGTGCCTTAATTCCGACTGCCGCCGCCTCCCCCAAGGCAGGCACTGCCCTACCGGCAGCTACGTCGTCGGCAACCCCGCAGATGGTGGACATGACCACCTCCTGGTCCCAGGCCCAGAAGCTAAACCAGCAGGTGCAGAGCCTAGGTAAGCAGGTCGCCCCGCAGATCACCGACTCTTGCAGCTATGTGCCCCTGCCCCAGGACGCACGTCAGGGCTACGTTGACTACCTGAACACTTTGCGCGCCTTCAACAACATTGGCGCCACCAAGCTCAGCCCCAACGAGAGCATTCACCGCGAAGCCCAGGAGGGCTCAATCGCGATGACCACCGCCAGCGCCATCAGCCACGGCCTAAAGCCTGAAACCCAGAAGGGAAACAGCCGTTTCCGTCCTGGCCCTAACGGCACCTGGCCTTGCAGCACCGCCGGTGGTGTCCGCTCCACCCTCTCTGGCCTGCTGTCTTGGACCACCTGGCAGTCCGCCACCATGGCCTACCACGCCGACAACCTGGCCGCCGACTCTGGTGTATCCAGCCTGGGCCACCGCATGTACATGTTCAGCCCCAACCTGGTTTACACGGCTGTAGGCGCTAGCCGCTCTAGCTCCGCCCGCAGCTCCAGCGTCAACCAGGTAGTGCTTTCCTACGCACGCGGCTCACGCTTTGCCGACATGTCCTACGAGACCGGCTCTATCACCCAGCCTGACTCCAAGGTGAAGCGCCCGGCCACTATGGAATGGCCCGCCGCCGGCTACTTCCCCTACTCGCTGGTCAGCAAGGACGCCGAGTGGTCACTTTCGGTTCTCAGCAGCGAGGCTAAGCTGTTTGAGGGCGCCCAGGTGGAAATCACCGCCCCCAACGGCACCGTAACTCGCCCCACGGCCCGCACCACGGGCATCAGCGAGTCCTCCGGCTACCAGAGCGTGGCTTTCGCAGCCCCCGCGCTTGTAGCCAAGCCGGCCGCCAACACGGTAGCCACCTACACCGTTAAGATCACCGCTAAGGGCAAGTCCTGGACCTACCCGGTGCGTCTGTTCAGCTCGCTGAGCGGCGACGCCCTGTCCTCCAGCGCTGACAAGACCGCCCCGGTCTTCTCTATGCCCGCTACCTCCAAGGTGGCTTACGGCAGCAAGTTCAACGCACTTGAGGGCGTTACCGCTTTCGATGACCGCGACGGCGACGTCACCAAGTCCATCACCGTGGTTAACAACCTGAACACCTCCCGTCCGGGCACCCAGACTGTGGTTTACCGGGTCAAAGACAAGGCTGGTAACTCCACCGAGTTCAAGCGCTCCGTGACCGTGCTCAGCCAGCAGGAAAGCAAGGCGAGCGTGTTCATTGTTGGTAACGCCGTATCCAACAAGGACGCTATTGTTCAGGTAAACGGCCTCAAGGGTGACTACCAGATCACCATCAAGTGGGTGACCACTAAGAAGCAGGGTAATTCCACATACTGGTACAGCTACTGGCGTGGTCCCTACAATGTCAGTGCTAACCTACAAACCCGCACCACTGTTTCACTTAAGGATGTACCTTCTGGCGCAAAGCTAAGCGTAATCCTCAAGCAGGGTGGTAAAGACATTCTCACTAGTACTGAAGTCACTGTTAAGTGAGATTCTGATGCGATAAACCGGCGAATTTTGATAATTAAATTCGCCGGTTTACGTCTCAGATTATGAAAACTAGCCACAATTTCGCTTAGAGATGTGGCAAGGTTAAGGGTGGTTGTGTAGCTAATCTACATAAACTCCCGCATAGCAAGGAGAAACCAGTGCTCAAACCCAGTTTGAACCGGAGGAGGATCACGGCGTTTACGCTGAGCGTGGCAACTGCCTGCGCGCTTGCGGCTCCCGTTGTGGCATCTCCTACCGCAAATATTCCGTCAGGGACTTTCACTTCAGCCCTGCAGCTTGCCAATGGCACCCAGGCAACTAATGTGCCCGGCCACTGGCTAGTAACCCTGTCTGCGCCTTCGGTATCCGACGGTGGTAGCGCGTCCTCAATTGAAACCCAGCAGGACAAGCTCGCCGAGGCCATCAAGGACGCCGGCATCAACGCTAAGATCACCAATAACTATGACCAGGTCTGGAACGGTGTTTCCGTTACCGTCAGCGACTCTCAGGCCGCTCAGCTGGCCAAGCTGCCTGGCGTTGTAAAGGTTCAGCCCGTTATCGAGGTTCCGCGCCCCGAGACCAAGACCACCAAAGAGCTCACCACCAGCGAAGGTGAAACCAAGTACTCCTGGGGTGCTCCCCTGGGTATGACCAACGCTGACCGCGCTCAGAGCGAACTTGGCCTGACCGGTAAGGGCGTCAAGATCGGTATCATCGACTCCGGTATTGACATTGACCACCGTGAATTCGGTGGTACCGGCGTTTCTGGTTCCGGTACCTCCCGTGAAAAGGGCGACGGCGCCAAGGCTGACGGCGCTGTAGGCTTCCCGAACTCTCGCGTCATCGCTGGTTACGACTACGTTGGTGACGACTACGGCTCGAACGGCACCTACGACGCCAAGCCGGACCCGATTCCGGATGACTGTGGCGGTCACGGTACCCACGTTGCCGGTATTGCTGCCGGTGGCGGCGCCGCTGGTTCCAGCACCGAGGTTCGCGGTGTAGCCCCTGAGGCTTCCCTGGCTGCCTACCGTGTGTTTGGCTGCAACGGCAAGACCAGCACCGACATCATCATCACTGCCATGGAGCAGGCCACCAAGGACGGCATGGACGTAGTCAACATGTCTCTGGGTGCTGCCTACATGGTTCTGCCCGACTACCCCACCACCAAGGCCGTAAAGACCATGGTTGACGCTGGTGTGGTTGTGGCTATCGCTCAGGGTAACGACGGCGCCGACGGCCTGTGGACCCTGGGTGCTCCTGGTGCTGCCACCGAGGCCATCACTGTCGCCAGTGTGGACAACACCGTCGAGACCAACTACTACTTCACCGCTAGCGGCGTAGACAACAAGTTCTTCTACAACGTCGGTAGCAACGGTGGCGACTTCGCTCGCTCCAACGTTGCTTACCCGGTCGTTGCCTCCGGTGAGGCTGACTCTGAAGACGGCAAGCTGTGCACCGCCCCCAGCGACACTAACGCTTTCAAGGGCAAGTACGTGCTTATCCGCCGTGGTGGCTGCACCTTCGGCACCAAGGCCGCTAACGCTCAGAAGGCTGGCGCCGTCGGTGTAATCATCGACAACAACCAGGCCGGCACGCTGGGCATGAACCTGGCCAACGAGACCGACCCGGTAAAGATCCCCGGTGTTTCCATCACCCAGGCTGACGGTGACGCTCTGCGTGCAGCCCTCAAGGCTGACACCACTGTCACCTTCGGTGAGACCTTCGGCGACCGCCCGGTCAGCACCGGTGGTCTGGTTTCAGACTTCTCCTCTTGGGGTCTGAATGGCAAGCTGGAAATGAAGCCGGATGTAGCCGCCCCCGGTGGTCTGATCTGGTCCACCTGGCCGCTTGACCACGGCGGTCCGTTCAACACCATTTCCGGTACCTCCATGGCTACCCCCTACACTGCTGGTGCAGCTGCCCTGATCTTGCAGGCACACCCTGAGCTCAAGGACGCCAAGAACGCCAGCACCAGTGAGGGCGTGCGCGCACGTCTGCAGTCCACCGGTTCTCCGCGTCTGTGGAGCGAGGGCAACGGCGACAAGACTCTGCTTGAGCCCACCGCCCGTCAGGGTGCCGGTCTGATCGACGTCTACCGCGCTGCTTCCACCAAGGTTCTGCCGAGCGTTTCTCGCCTGAACCTGGGCCAGCAGATTGCCGGTGAAAAGACCCACGAGATCACCCTGACCAACTCTGGTTCTGAGGCTGTGACCTACAAGCTGGGTCACGTGGACACCGTCACCACCACTGGTGAGTCCTCCAAGCCCACCCGTGGCACCACCAACGGCGCCACCGTTTCCACCGATGGCACCTCGGTAACCGTTCCGGCTGGTTCTTCCGCCAAGGTTGCCGTCAAGGTCAGCGCTCCCGCTGGCATTGGCAACGGTGACTTCTACGGTGGTTACGTCACCCTGACCCCGGACAACGCTGCTCAGACCCTGCGCATCCCGTTCGTGGGTGTGGGCGGTAACCTGGCCGAGTCCAAGACCCTGTACAAGACCGGTCCGGTTCTGGCTACCGAGAAGCTGAAGGTTGTTAACAAGGCTGGCCACCAGTTCACCATGTTCAACGACCGTCCGCACGTCTACTTCAAGGCTGACGTACCGCTGATCCGCTCCGGTTTGGTGGCCATGCGCAAGACCGACGACGGCAAGTACGAGGTCCTGTCTGACAAGGTCTTCATCTCCATGAGTGACAAGGGTTGGAACCGCACTAGCACCCGCCTGGTGCGTTGGGACGGCTCCTACCTGGACGCTAACAACCAGCTCCAGCAGGCCCCTGAAGGTACCTACCAGCTGTGGGAGCTCAACGCCCCCGCCGGTGCCGACACCACCGTGCTTGAGCAGTACAACGTCTGGATGAGCAACGACTTCACCATTGACTGGCGTCGTAGCGATTACATTAACTGGCGTCGTGTCGATTGCCTGCCCAGAATCACCCTTGAGGCCAGTGGCGACGTTACCGCCGCCGCTACCACTGCCACTGCGGACGCTTCTACCTCTGACGCTGACCCGCGTAACGGCAAGCCTGATGCAGTGGTTGACGACAACGTCTTCACCTACGCTACGGTTTCCTCTGGCGCCCCGATCACCATGGACCTCTGCATGGACTACCACAACATCTCCAAGGTGCAGTACGTACCCAACCAGGGCAACGACGGCGTGGACTCCATGCCCGCCACCGGCTGGAAGGCCGAGGTCTCCGTTGACGGTAAGACCTGGACCGACGCTGGCTCTGGCAGCCTCAGCGGCGAAGCAATGGTTCCCCAGGACCTGACCCTCAAGTCTGGTACTAAGGGCCGCTTCGTGCGCATCACCCTGACCAGCAACAGCGGCAAGGTTGGCGTAGCCGAGCTGCGCATCTCCACCACTGCCCCCACCGAGCAGCCCACCACTGCTCCGACCGGTTCTGCTGCCCCCACCGCTGCTCCGACCGCACAGCCCACCGGCTCCGCTGCTCCGACCGCTCAGCCCACCGGTTCTGCTGCCCCCACCGCACAGCCCACCGGCTCCGCTGCTCCGACCAACCCGGCTCAGCCCACCGCTGCTCCGAGTGTGTCCGCTTCCAGCTCGGCTTCTGCCCTGCCTGGCAAGCCCAGCGGCAAGCCCTCTGCTCTGCCCGGTAAGCCCGGTAAGGGCGACGACTCTCGCGAGCCGCTGGCCCGCACCGGTACCACCATTGCTATCGGTATTGGTGCACTGGTCCTGGCCGCAGCTGGTGCAGGCGCCCTGGCCCTGCGCAAGCGTCGCGACGCTGAGGCCGGTAGCGAGGCCTGATCAAGCCAGCGCAGCTAATGCGTTGACTTAATGTGGGGGGCGGCTCGAAAGAGTCGCCCCCCACCTTTTATTTCCAAAACCTAGTATGTTCAGGGTCACAGCATTTGGATTTGCGCCCATGTGGATAGGTGTGTAAAGTTCTTTCTTGTCGGAAACGACATGCGCCCGTAGCTCAATGGATAGAGCGTCTGACTACGGATCAGAAGGTTGGGGGTTCGAGTCCCTTCGGGCGCGCCAGCAGCTCGCCGTCACTGTTTAAGCTTTGGCCGCGGGCTGTTTTCAATTTTAGGGTAAATTCTCCCCTACTTTTACATAGCCCTACTTTCTGTAGAGATCATGAAAAAAATATCGGTTACCAGCAGGTACGTAAATTTTTTTAGTCGCTCTCAACAGCTGCCGGATCCTCTACCCACCACAGCTGGTGGTATTTGGCGCTATTTATACAAAGAATCCTGGCAAATTCTGGCCCTCTGCCTAGTTTTAACCCTGCTTCAAGGCATTGGGTTTGCCTTAATCCCCAAGCTGCTAGGTACCTTGCTCGACGACGCCCTCACCCCCGGGGTGAGCTTACGTGGGACGGTAACTGCACTAGTTCTACTATGCCTAGTGACCTCCCTGGTGGGTTCTTGGCGCACCCTGAACTACACGGCCTTAATGGTTATGCATGAAGTTTTGGTTATGCGCATGCTACTAAGCAAAACCAGCCAGCTCGGTAGCGCCATGAAACGCGATATTTCCCTAGGTGACGCCGTGGCCACAACCGGTGACGACCCAGAAAACCTGGGATTTTGGATGGTGTCGCTGTGTAACCTACTGGCTTATATGCCCGCGATGATACTGGTGATTTACCTGATGCTGACCCAGTCACTGTCGCTGGGTTTAACCATCCTGATCGCCCTGCCCATTATCACGGTGCTTATCAGCTGGATCTCCAAGCTAATCGAAAAACGTATCCGCACTATCCGTGAAGAAAACGGTGAGCTCACCAACGTGGCCACAGACGCCGTCGTCGGCCTGCGGATCCTGCGCGGCATTGGCGGCGAGAACGCCTTCAACGAGCGCTACCGGGCCCAATCCCAGCGCGTTAAGCAGGCGGGCATTGAAGCCGCCCCCTCCCAGGCGGCCCTGGCGGTTTTCTCTGAGGCCGCCCCCACCCTGTTGACCGCCGCCGTGGTGGCTTTAGGGGCTCAGCAGGTACTCTCTGGCCAGTTACAGCCCGGACAGCTGTTGACGTTCTTTGGTTACACCAGTTTCTTGCTGCTGCCCATGCGGGCCATCACCGAGCTGGTGATAGTTAATGCCTTCACGCGCGTGTCTATGCGTAAGGTGCTGCGCCTGCTGAACATCCAGCCGCGCGTAAATGATCAGGCCAGCCAGGCCGTTACGCTCAACCCGCTAGGGACGCTGCATGACGAGGCCAGTGGGGTCACTATCGCCGGCGGTAAGTTGACTGCGTTGGTAGCCTCCTCCCCCGAGGTTAGCGCCACTTTGGCCACGCGCCTGGGCCGTTTCGACGACGCCGACACCGTAACCCTTGATGGGGTGGATTTGCGTAGCCTGCCGCTGGATCAGGTGCGTCGCACCGTGGTGGTTTCACCTACCACCGCCCAGGCTTTTGCCGGCCCGCTCTACCAGGCGGTGCTGGGTAATGACGCCCCCAAGCCCCAGGCGCAAGGCACCTTGGAGTTGGTGGCCCAGCAGGGGCACGCCAATTCGGGGGTGATGGCCACAAGCCCTGTTGCTGATCTGCCCAGCGAGCTTGAGGCCCAGACCCAGCAGGCTTTGGACCTGGCCCACAGCGATGACTTGGTGGATTCGGTGGGTGGCCTGTATGGGCTTTTGAATGAGAAGGCCCGCAATATTTCTGGCGGTCAGCGTCAGCGTCTGGCTTTGGCCCGTGCCCTGGCAACTGACGCCCCCGTGTTGGTGCTGCTGGAGCCCACTAGCGCGCTTGATTCGCACACTGAAAACAATATTGCCGCCGATTTAGCTGCTGAGCGCGCCGGGCGCACCACGGTTATTACTACCGCTTCGCCGCTGATTTTGGGGCGTTGCGATGAGGTTATTTTTATTGATGACGACGGCGCCGAGGTGGCTCGCGGCACCCACCACCAGCTGCGTCAGCAGGTACCCGCCTACCGGGCGGTAGTTGAGCGCGCCCAGGGCATCCAAAGCGAGCCCAACCACGGACAGGAGCGCTGATGAAACGACTTCCTGTAGCTAACTCGCGCCAGTCGGGACGCGCTGCCGCCAGTCTGATGCGCCACCACTGGTTGGCCCTGACCGGTGTAACCGCCGTGCAGCTGGCCGGGGCAGCCACCGGCGTGATGATTCCGCGTATTGTGGGCAAAATCGTCAACCTGGTTACCTCTGCCAGCGCCACTATCCCCACCAGCTCTTTAAGCAGCCAAGTAACTACCCTGGTGGTGTGGGCTTTGGTGCTTACCGGCGTGGGTATGGTGTGTACGGGCCTAGGTGAGTGGAGTGCGCGCGTGCTGGGGCAAATAATTTTCGCCCAGCTGCGTGAAGATCTGCTGGCTAAAATCACTGGCCTACCCCTGGGAGTGATTGAGGCTGCGGGCACAGGTGACTTACTGGGACGTACCCAGCATGATCTGCGTTCACTACAGTTTGTGATTCAACGTGGTATTGCCCGGCTAATGACGCTGGCGGTGACCTTGGTGGTGACTTTAGCTGCGGCCACAATCACCGCGCCGCTGCTGAGCCTGGCTATTTGGCTGCCGCTGCTGGCCTGCATTCCGGCTGTGCGCTGGTATTTGCACTATGCCGTGCCCGCCTACCGTACAGTCGGCTCCCAGTACGCCACTATTGATGGGGTAATTGCTGAAAGTATTGACCAGATTGACACCGTTAGCGCCTTTAACTTGGGGGCGCGCCGCAGCCATTACCTGTTTACTCGCGCTAAAGAGCTGTTTGCGGTGGATATTTATGCCGGTGCGCTGCGCGGTAAGGCGTTTTTCTGGCTAAATATTTTCACTTTGCTCTCACCCTTGGCGGTGCTGGTTTTGGGCCTGTACCTGCACCAGCACCAGCTGGTTGACCTAGGGGCAATCACCACCTTGGCACTGTATGGCCTTAACCTGCGCATGCCGGTGTTTGATCTGATTGTGTGGCTTGATGAGGTACAAAGCGCCACGGTTGCTTTTGGGCGCATTGTGGGCGTGGAGTTGGTGCCTACCGAAACTGAAACCACCAATGAGCTGCCTACGGACAATCGCATTAAGGTGCGTGACGTCTCCTACGCTTACCGTGAGGGCCACCCGGTGCTGCACCACATTGATTTAGATCTGGTTCCTGGTGAGCGGCTGGCTATTGTGGGCCCCTCGGGTTCTGGTAAATCCACGTTGGGGCGAATGCTGGCTGGTATTCACCCGCCCACTTCGGGTTCAGTGACTTTGGGTGGCGTGGAGGTTTCTCAGCTGCCTGAACATGTGTTGCACCAGGAAATTTCCTTGGTCACCCAGGAGCACCATGTTTTTGCCGCTACTTTGGGTGAAAACCTGCGCCTGGCTGCCGCTGAGGCTAGCGATAGTCAGCTGTGGCAGGCCCTGGATGCTATTGGCGCCACCTGGGCCCATGAGTTGGAGGCGGGTTTAGACACGCCGGTGGGTTCTGGCGGCCATGCGCTTAGCCCAGCCCAGGCCCAGCAGTTGGCTTTGGCGCGTATTGCTCTGATTAACCCGCATACGCTGATTTTGGATGAGGCCACCAGCCTGATTGACCCCACCACTGCCCACGCCACTGAGAATGCCTTGGGCAGCCTCATGGCGGGACGCACTGTGGTGGCTATCGCGCACCGGCTTTACACTGCCGCCGACGCCGATCGGATCGCGGTGGTTATTGACGGGCGTATTGCTGAGCTTGGCAGCCACGCTCAGTTGTTGGCGTTAAAAGGCCATTACGCCAATCTTTGGAACGCCTGGCAGTCCGAGTAGTAGTGCGACGCCACCGGCTCGCCTCGGCCTGCTAGGCGCGCCCCGCTGCGTACCACGTGCACCCTTGTGTCGCGTCTAGGCGCAGCGGACCTAGGCGCAGCGGGGGTGGTGCGCGGGCGGCGTCGGCTCCAAGTACCAAGCGAAAATTACGGCTAAATAACAAGGGCGGGAACTAAACTTAAGGGGTTAACTCTTTTTAGTTGGGAGCAGCCATGCGCGCCTTGATTAAACCCGCCCCCGGCCCTGGCCTTGAGCTAACCGAGGTTCCTGAACCTTCACCTGGCTTTGGGGAAGTGAAGATCCGCGTGATGCGCACTGGCTTGTGCGGTACGGACCTGCACCTAGCTGGCTGGGATGATTTTGCGGCTGAAATGCTTAACCCGCCCCAGACTTTGGGCCACGAGTTCTACGGTGAGATCGTGGAAGTTGGCCCGGGCGTATCCGGCATGGATGGTGTGGGTGAGGTTAACGGCCTGCGCCTAACCCCCGGCCAGCACGTGAGCGTGGAGGGGCATATTACTTGCGGTCGCTGCCGTAACTGTCGTGCTGGGCGGCGCCACATGTGCCTGCACACTAACTCCATTGGGGTTAACCGCGACGGCGCCTTTGCCGACTATGTGGTTGTGCCCGCAGGTAACGTGTGGCTACAGGCTGAGCATATTGACCCTGACCTGGGGGCTTTGTTTGACCCCTTCGGTAACGCTGTACACACTGCTTTGCAGTTCCCTCTGACCGCTGAGGATGTGCTGGTCACCGGCGCGGGCCCGATTGGGGTTATGTGCGCGGCTATCGCCAAGCACGCTGGGGCTCGCAATGTGGTTATCACTGACCTATCCGATTTCCGCCTGTCACTGGCTAAGGTGACCGGTGCCGTCACCGTAAACACCCGTGAGCAAGACCTACGCGAGGTTATGGCGGATCTGGGGATCACTGAGGGCTTCGACATTGGCTTGGAGCTGTCTGGGGCCCCTAGCGCTACCCGTCAGATGTTGGACGTGTGCAACTATGGGGCCCGCATCGCCATGCTGGGGCTGCCTAGCGCCAGCTATGACATTAACTGGAACCAGGTCATCACCCATATGCTCACCATTAAGGGGGTTTATGGTCGTGAAATGTTTGACACCTGGTACAAGGCTGACTTCATGCTGGGCTCTTCTCCCCAGCTGCGTGACCAGATCCGTTCAGTGATCACCCACCGGGTCACCCCGGAGAATTGGGCTGAAGGTTTCGACGCCGCCCGTTCAGGTAAGTGCGGCAAGGTCATTATTGACTGGACTGCCTGACCCCACCGGTGCGTCCAGGCGCCGCCTTTGCGCGCTTGCTGCTTTTGCAGTCTTGCTAGGCGCGGCGCCGGCACACTAGGGCCTGGCCCCACCGCGCCACCACTTCTACCGCCACCGCCAGCAACGCTGCTGCATAACCACATAATTATTCAAAGGGAAAGTTTCATGTTCACTTTTAAAGACGAGCTGGCCGCCACCTTGGCCGAGATCGACGCCGCCGGGCTGACCAAGCACGAGCGGGTAATCACCACCCCCCAGGGCGCCCACATCGCCACCACCGCCGGGGATTCACTAAATTTCTGCGCCAACAACTACCTGGGTTTAGCGGGCGACCCGCGTATCGCCCAGGCCGCCCATGAGGCACTAGACCGCTGGGGTTTTGGCCTTAGCTCTGTGCGTTTCATTTGCGGTACCCAGACCCCCCACACTCAGCTGGAGGAGCAGCTCTCCCAGTGGCTGGGAATGGATGACACCATCTTGTTCTCCAGCTGTTTTGACGCCAACGGTGCCATTTTTGATGTGCTGCTAGGCAAGGAGGACGCCATTATTTCTGACGCCCTCAACCACGCCTCCATTATTGATGGCGTGCGCCTGTGTAAGGCTCAGCGTTTCCGCTACGCCAACGCAGACATGGCTGACCTGCGCAAACAGCTTGAGGCTGCGAAGGCTAACGGCTGCAAGAGGCTAATGATTGTCACTGACGGTGTGTTCTCCATGGACGGTTACTACGCTCCCCTTCCTGAGATCTGTGATTTGGCTGATGAGTTTGGGGCCCTGGTGATGGTTGATGACTCCCACGCCACCGGTTTTGTGGGCGAGACCGGCGCGGGCACGCCCGAGCTTTTAGGGGTGCGTGGGCGCGTAGATATTTTGACTGGCACCTTGGGTAAGGCCCTGGGTGGGGCTAGTGGTGGCTACATTAGCGGGCCTAAGGAAGTGGTGGATTTGCTGCGTCAGCGCGCCCGCCCTTACCTGTTCTCTAACACTGTGGCCCCGGCTGTGGTGGGTGGTAGCGCTAAGGCGGTGGAGATTGCCCGCCACGCTGACGCTGAGCGTGCCCAGCTGCGCACTAACTCCCAACTGTTCCGCCAGCTTATGGCTGAGGCTGGTTTTGAGCTGCTGCCTGGTTCTCACCCGATCACGCCGGTTATGTTCCCTGGTGACGACGGCGCCGTTAAGGCCGCCCGGATCGCTAGCGCCATGCTGGAGCACGGCGTGTATGTCACGGCTTTCTCCTTCCCGGTTGTGCCGCGCGGCCAGGCCCGTATTAGGGTGCAGCTATCGGCCGCCCACTGTGAGGCCGATGTGCGTGCGTGCGTAGCCGCGTTCATTGCGGCACGTGACGAGGTTGAGGCCCAGGAGAAGGAGACCGCTAAGTGAGTGAACCTACAGCTACGACGTCGGAGATTAAAACCACCGGCAGCAAAACTGCCGCTGAGCTGGAAAAGCAGCTGATGCGGGCAAAGCAGCTGATCGTGGTGCTGTGTGTGGTGATCGCGCTGCTGCTGGGCGCCTTGGTGACGCTGTGGGCAGTGGGGGGCGATAAGGAGGCCGCCACCGGCCCGGCTCAGGCCACCGCCACCACGGGCACCCAGGCTGGAGCCGCTAAGAGCGACGTCGGCACTAACCAGGCCCCCCAGGCGTTAAGTGAACCCACCCAGGAGGCCGCCAAGCAGGTTATTGCCAATGCCGCCCGCCGCCAGAGCGACGACCCGCGTGCTTTGGGGCGCCCGGACGCGAAGGTGACCATGGTGCTGTTCTCCGATTTTGCCTGCCCTTACTGCACGCAGTTTGCTAAGCAGGTGCAGCCGCAGCTGCAGGATCTGATCGATAACGGCACTTTGCGTATCGAGTGGCATGACTTGGCGCAGATCAGCCCCACTTCCCCGCTGGCAGCCCAGGCTGGTTTGGCGGCGGCAGCCCAGGGTAAGTTCTGGGAGTTTGAGCGGGCGGCTTATGCCAGTGCGAAGGATGGCGATCACCCCACCTACACTGAGGAGTCGCTGGTGGCTTTGGCTAAGCAGGCGGGTGTGCCTGACCTGGCTAAGTTCAAGACTGACATGAACTCTCAGGCTAATGTTGATGCGGTTAAGAAGTCGCGTCAGGACGCCTATAACGTGGGTATTACCGGCACGCCTTTTGCTTTTATCGGCGACGCCGTCATGCGTGGTTATGTGGATGCGGCTACGGTTCGCGCCACGGTTTTGGCTCAAGCCGCTAAGTCTGGCAAGTAGTTACATGTAGTTAGTTGCCTCGGCCTTTAAGCCACATAATTTCACGCCTGCCCCGGGTACTGTCCCGATCGGCAGGCGTGAGTCTATGCGCCTTTTTCTGGTTCTGGTTCAAGCCCAAAGTTGAGCCGAGCCCACCAAGCCAGGTCAGATCGCCGTCGGGAATTAGGGCCGAGTTCGGGAAACGCACCGTGAAGGACACCCCGTTGTCATAAAAGCGTGGCTCAGCCATTCCGGCGTCGCGCAGTTCCCGACGTGTCTGACGAATCCCTGTACCCATGGCCTCAATAACTCGCCCATTATGGCCTTGGACGTTGCGGCAGATCTGATAGAGCTTCTCATTTACTGCGGGATGTTCACCAGAACCAAGCCGGTCAACCGTGATCCCCCACAGACCACCTGGATTTGTCAGGCGGAACCCATCATGGGTGATTCTCAGATCAATGCCTTTGCCACGCGAGGCTTCAGACAGATCACGGTGAACCAGTGCGTTAGCGATCACCTCGCGCACTGCCACCATGGGCAGTGCATATTCTGTGTTGCCATCACCTTTACTAGTGACGGTTTGTTTTGATTCTACGTTTTGCCTAACCCATTCCAGGGCGTCGTCGAGAATTACCGGTAGGGCTCCAGTGAAATCGCGGCGGTTAACTGCCCGTTCATCACCTCTACCTTCAACTGCCGCTGTAAGTGTCAAGTGAGGTAGAAGCCGCTGCGGGTACTCACCTAACGCATATAGGCCAGCCACCGTGAGCTCTGTGCCCGCACGGTCTGCGACGACGCCAGTGTAGTAAAGGACATCTGTGTCGTTTTCGTTAACCAGTCGCGGGGTGGTTTCACGTACAGCGGCAATATAACGGGAGACTAGTTCTTCATCTAGATCTTCCCGGCAACTACCAGCCACCGCCTGACCATCTGCATCTGGAACGTTGAATGTTTCGAGTGTTTTGCCATCAACATCGACTTGGCAAGTATCAACCTTGAGGTCCTCAAGATCGTTGATCATAGAGCTAATTCTATGTCATAGACCCCTGTTTCTATGTCATAGAAGGGGGTTTCTATGTCATAGAAGCCGTTTTTAAGGCATTTTTACTTCATAGAA
>CAJZDJ010000018.1 GCA_915063485.1 uncultured Actinomyces sp. | reverse complement strand
GCGGGTGATTTGGCGCCAGTCGATTAGGTGGGTGCGCCAGGCGTTTCTAACTACGACGGCGTCCTGGTTAAGTTCCAGCTCCGGCAGCCACCACATCATGGTGATAACCCACCCTAAGGCCCCCATCCAGCCAGCTGCCGCTAGCGCTGAAACGGTGGTGTCGCGCCAGGCCACAGCCCCAACAATTAAGACCACCGCGATCCAGGCGGCGATAGTGGCTATGCGGGCTCGACGCGAGCGAATAATGACCCTAGGCATAGCTACATTCTTGCACGTTCAAGCTGCCTTACCGGTGCTAGGCGCTAACAGCATATGCACCCGCTTGAAGCCTTTCGACGGGGTTTTAAATTTGCTGACGATAAACGGAATCGAGGCTTGACACCTCCCCAACAAAAGGTGCCAAGCCCCGACGTTTCAATTATCTGGATCAGGCGGTGAAGCCGATGTCCTCAGCGCGGTAGCTAGCCAGGCCTACTGCACCAAAGTTGGCCAGCTTCTTAGGCACAGCGGTCAGCTGCATACGCTCGTAGATCGGGAAGTTCAAGACGTTCTCCCAGATGATCTCGTCAGCCTGGTTGGTCATGGCAACACGCTTCTTGTGGTCAGCCTCAACGTTGATCTTGTCGATCAGCTCGTTGAGCTCCTTGATGCTCTGACCAGTGAAGTTGGAGTTACCCTTACCGTAGATCTGACCGATGTTCATCATCGGGTAGGGGGTGCCCTGCCAGGTGAAGGAGGTGATCTCGAAGTTCTTCTTGTTGATGTAGTCCTTGAAGTACTTGGCGGACTCGACGTCCTCCATGACAACCTCCATACCGATCTTCTTCAGCTGGCTCTGCAGCAGCTCAGACTCGGTCTTGGTGGTAGGTACGGCGGTGGGACGGGTGTACTTGATGCTAAGCTTCTTGCCGTCCTTGACGCGGATAGCACCAGGGCTGGGCTCCTTCCAACCAGCGCCATCGAGCAGCTTCTTGGCAGCCTCGACGTCGTGAGACCACTTGGTGGAGTTGTCTACGTAGCCTTCCTGGCTGGGCATGAAGAAGTGGTTACCCAGCAGCACCTTGTTGGCGTCAACCGGCATACCGGCCAGCGAGGACTTGGTGATGGCAGCCCGGTCAGTGGCACGCACCAGGGCCTGACGTACGGCCTTGTCAGCCAGCACACCAGAGGAGGCGTTCAGGGTGAAGTGACGCCACTGCAGACCAAAGTTCTGACGTACTTCAGCGTCGCTACGCTGCTGGGCCTGCTTGTAGGTGTTGGCACTGATGATGTAGTCCAGGACGTCGATCTCCTTGTTAGCGAAGGAGGTCGCCTCAGCAGCACTGTCCAGTACGCGGAAGGTCACCTTGTCCAGTAGCGGCTTGTCGCCCCACCACTTCTCGTTAGGAACCAGGGTGACTAGCTGCTGAGCATTGTTGTAGGACTCAATCTTGAAGGGGCCGGCGTACCAGTCGTTGTTGTAGGTCTTGGCCATGCCGTTGTTGAAGACCTCGGCGCTGGCCACCTGCTCCTTGGGCAGGGTGCCGGAGATGATGGAGGTCCAGTCCGGGAAGGATGACTTGAAGTGGAACTTCACCGTGGTGTCGTCAACCTTCTCTACCTTTTCGATCTGGTCGTAGCCGTCGGTAGAGGCCCACAGGTACTTCTCATCCTGAGTGCACTTAATGGTGGCAATGAAGTCATCCGGGCTGATCTGGCGCCCGCTGTTCCACTTGGCCTTGGGGTTGAGCACCATGGTCACGGTGGTCTTGCCATCCTTGGTTACATCCTCAACCTTGGTGACGAAGTTGGGGTTGGGCTTGGCCTCGCCCTTGTCGTCATACTCAAAGAAGCCAGGAGAAACGAAGTTGTAAATGTTCTTCAGGTCTACACCGTTACCGTCAACGGTGGAGTTGTTCCAGTTGGCAACGGGAGAGGTCATGCTGAAACGCAGGGTACCACCCTGCTTTAGGCTGCCACGCTCAACCTTGTTAACAGCCTTGGCAGCAGTGGCGCCAGTGTCGCTTGATCCTGAACACGCAGCCAGAGTAGCGAGCATTGCAGCAGATGCAGTGCCTGCTAAAAACATCCTCCGGTTAATCATCATTTGAACTTCTCCTTGTTGGGTTCCGGCGAGTCCCTAGTAGCGAGCGTACGAGTCGCTCGCTGTGGACTCACACAGATATGGAAACATATGCACGGGAATTTATACAAGCATTTTCCAAATAGTGATACATATTAGATATCTTGAATATTTTGATAGTTTCACGCATGTTTCGGATTGATTTCTAGAAGTTACACTCAAGAAATTGCTGCGAAGTTTACCAACTCAAAAGACTTCCGAGATCCGCTTCACAACAAAGCAAAATGCCCGCTGCATGATTACTCATGCAGCGGGCATTTAAAGGTACTTAAG
Organism: uncultured Actinomyces sp.; assembly: GCA_915063485.1. Lineage (GTDB taxonomy): Bacteria > Actinomycetota > Actinomycetes > Actinomycetales > Actinomycetaceae > Actinomyces. The sequence goes on along the minus strand of CAJZDJ010000018.1, from coordinate 25,025 downwards.
CCCTATCAGTCGATGAAACCTACGTCTTCACCGCGCACAGTGGCCAGACCAAAAGCACCGTAGTTGGCTAGCTTCTTGGGCACACCGCACAGGTCGGGACGCTGGTAGAGCGGGTAGTTCATGACGTTTTCCCAGATCAGAGCGTCAACCTTGTTGGTCATCTCAACACGCTTGGCGTTGTCAGTCTCAACCGCGATCTTCTTGATAGCCTCGTCGATGGCATCGACGCTGTAACCAGCGAAGTTGGACTGTGAGTCCTTACCGTAGACCTGACCGATGTTGTTCATCGGGTACTGGGTCAGCTGCCAAGCGAAACCGGTAACCTCGAAATTCTTCTGAGAGATGGTCTTGAAGTAGCTAGCAGACTCAACTTCCTTCATCTGCAGATCGATACCGATCTTCTTTAGCTGGTTCTGCAGTAGCTCAGACTCGTTCTTGGTGGTAACCACGCCGGTAGGACGGGTGTAGTAGATGGTCAGCTTCTTGCCGTTCTTTTCACGGATGGCACCAGCGCTGGGCTCCTTCCAGCCAGCCTCGTCAAGTAGCTTCTTAGCCTTCTCAACGTTGTAGGCCCACTGAGCACCATTGTCCTTGTACTCGTTCTTCTGGGTGGGCATGAAGAAGTGGTTACCCAGCAGGAAGTCCTTAGGCTTGACCGGCAGGCCGGCTAGCAGAGCGCTAGCGATTTCCTGACGGTTGGTGCCCAGCAGGAAGGCCTGACGTACAGCCTTGTCACTGAGGATGCCGTGACTACCGTTAATGGTGACGTGGCGGTACTGCAGACCGAAGTTCTGACGCACCTCGGCGTCAGTACGAGTCTGGGCCTGCTTGAAGGTGTCGGCGGTAACGATGTTACGCAGTACGTCTACTTCCTTGTTAGCAAAGGCGCCAGCGGTAGCAGCACTGTCTAGGTAGCGGAAGGTGATCTTATCGAGCTTACCCTTGTCACCCCACCACTTTTCGTTACGCTCTAGGGTAACCAGCTGCTGAGCAGCGTCGTAAGACTTGATCTTGTAGGGGCCGGCGAACCATTCGTTCTTGTACTTGGTAGCGTCCTTAACGCCATCGTTGAAGGCGGCAGGAGTGGCTACCTGAGCCTGCGGCATCACGGTGATAACAGCAGACCAGTCGGGGTAGGTGGACTTCCAAGTGATGGAGAACTTGGTGTCACTTTCCTTTTCGAACTTCTCGATGTCGACTAGACCATCGGTGGAGGCCCACAGGTAGTCTTTGTTGGTGGCGCTCTGCATCGTCTTGATGTAGTCGTCAGCCACGATCTTCTTGCCGTCACCCCAGACGGCCTTGTCGTTCAGCTCGATGGAAACAACGGTCTTACCGTTCTTAACCTCGCCCTTGATGGACTTGAAGAACTCCGGACGCGGGGTAGGCTTACCAGCAGAGTCGTACAGGAACAGGGAAGGTGAGATGAAGCCCAGGATCTGACTCATCGCGGCGGTGTTACCTTCAACGGTGGCGTTGTTCCAGTTGGCGATCGGGTCGCTCAGAGCAAACTTAAGCTCGCCGCCGTCCTTCACCTTGTCACGCGCAACGACGTTAACAGCCTGCTTTAGGTTTTCACTGCCGCCGTCGGAGTTAGAAGATGAAGCGCAAGCCGCTAGGGCTGCCAGAACCGCAGTAGAGGCCGAACCGGCCAAGAACATACGACGGTTGATCATCATTTGATGACTCCAATTCTCATTAGATTTAGGGACGCACGTTAGCCAAATAATGAGACAAACATGCAACGCTGAAAAGTAAATCGCATATAGGGCGCTGTACGCAAACTATTGACCGCTATACGGACAAAATTGCCACCAAACTGTAATCGGTTTGGTGGCAATTTCGTTTAGTGACGAAGCCGTTTAGCCCTAGAACACGCTGGTGCGCTCTGGGTAGTGGCAGGCGGCCTCGTGGTCATCACCCATGTGCTTGAAGTCAGGCAGCTTGTCGATGCACTGCTTCTGCTTAGCCCCGTTAAGAGTGAGGAACTTGGGGCAGCGGGTGCGGAAACGGCAGCCCGAAGGCGGGTTGGCCGGGCTAGGCAGGTCACCTTGCAAAATGATGCGGCTACGGGTGCGCTCCTTGGCCGGGTCCGGAATCGGAATGGCGCTTAGCAGAGCCTGGGTGTAGGGGTGAGCCGGAGCTTCGAAAATCTCATCGATGTCACCGATCTCAACGATCTTACCCAGGTACATGACGGCCACACGGTCACCAATGTGACGCACCACGGACAGGTCGTGAGCCACAAACAGGTAGCTCAGCGACAAGGTTGCACGTAGCTCATCAAGCAGGTTAATCACACCAGCCTGAATGGATACATCCAGGGCGGAAACCGGCTCATCCAGTACCAGCAAGCTGGGTTCCAGAGCTAGCGCACGAGCAATACCAATACGCTGACGCTGGCCACCAGAGAAGTTACGGGCGTAACGGTTGGCGTGGCTAGGCTCCAGGCCCACCAGGGTCATCAGCTCAGTAATGCGCTTATCAATGTGTTCCTTGCTGTAACCATTGTGGCGCATAGGCTCAGCGATCAGGTCATACACCGGCAGACGCGGATCCAGGGAGGCCATCGGGTCCTGGAACACGATCTGCAGGTCGCGACGAACTTCCTTACGGGCGCGGCGGTTTAGCTCAGCGGTGTCGCGGCCAAGTACCACGATCTTGCCCTGCTCGGGCTTGAGCAGGTTCAGCACCTGCATCAAGGTGGTGGTCTTACCACAACCGGACTCACCCACCAGAGCCAGAGTCTCACCACGACGCACGTCGAAGGAGATACCGTCCACAGCGTGCACCGTACCCACGCGACGCTTGAACACGGCGCCCTTGGTTAGCGGGAAGGTCTTAACCAGGTCGTTAACTCGCAGAACCTCGGGACGATCAGCGTGGGGCAGGTTCAAGGTGTCCGGAGTCTTCAGCTCAGGAGCCGGGTAGATGTCCAGGTAGGTCAGTGATTCCTTGGCGATCTTGTCGGCGTGGTAGCAAGCAGACAGGTGCACTTCACCCGACTTGCCCGGCTCACCATGCTTCTTCAAAGTAGGCTCTTCGCCACGGCACTTGTCGGTTACCAGCGGGCAACGCGGAGCGAAGGGGCAGCCCTTAGGCAGGTTTAGCAGCGAGGGCGGGTTACCCTCCAGGGTTGCCAAAGCAGCATCCTTCTTAGCGTCCAGACGCGGCAGAGAGCCCAGCAGACCAATGGTGTAGGGCATGCGCGAGTTGTAGAAGATCTCGTCAACATCACCGGTTTCCACGATGCGTCCGGCGTACATAACTGCTACGCGGTCGGCCATACCGGCCACCACACCCAGGTCGTGGGTAATCATGATGACGCCGGCGCCGGTTTCGCGCTGAGCCACCTTTAGGACCTCAAGGATCTGGGCCTGAATGGTTACGTCCAAAGCTGTGGTGGGCTCGTCCGCAATGATCAGGTCGGGGTTGTTAGCGATAGCAATAGCGATAACTGCACGCTGACGCATACCACCGGAGAACTCGTGAGGGTAAGCCTTGGCACGCACGGTGGGGTTAGGAATACCCACCATGTCCAGCAGCTCAACCGCACGCTTCCAGGCGGCGGCGTCGTCATACTTTTCGTTGTGGGTCTTAAGGGCCTCAACGATCTGGTCACCCACGGTGTAAACCGGGGTCAGAGCGCTTAGCGGATCCTGGAACACCATAGATAGCTGAATACCGCGCACCTTAGACATGTAGGCGTCGCTACGGCCCAGCAACTCAGTGCCATGCAGCTTAACCGAACCAGAGATTTCCGCAGACTCATCCAGCAGCCCCATTACGGCAGTGGAGGTTACTGACTTACCAGAACCAGACTCACCTACCAGGGCTAGAGTCTCGCCACGGTTAACCTTCAGGTTCACCCCGCGTACAGCGTTTACGCGCCCATCCTCAGAGGGGAAGGATACGCACAGATCGCGCACCTCCAGCAAGGGAGCGCCAGACTTGGGGTCAGGCAGATCAGCGGCGTTGAAAGACTCCTTGCGGGGCTTTTTAGCCTTTGCGTCCACTTTAGACTTCTTCACTTGAGTTTCCGGATCTTTTGTCTTGCTCATGCCTTACCTCCGGACTTGGAAGAGGGGTCGATAGCATCGCGCAAGCCGTCACCTACGAAGTTCACGCAGGTCAGCATCACGATCAGTACCACAGCAGGAGCCATGAAGATCCACTCTGCGGTGGTAGCAGAAGTCTGCCCTTCAGCGATGATGGTACCCAGTGAGGTGTTGGGCGCCTGCACACCAAAACCGAAGTAGGACAGGGTGGTTTCACTAAGCACTGCGTAAGCCACGTTGATGGTGGCGTCAATAATCAGCAGCGAAGCGATGTTAGGAATGATGTGACGGAAAATGATGACCGGGCTGGGCACGTTCATAAATCGGGCCGCAGTCACATAGTCAAGGTTCTTAACGCTCAAGGTCATAGAGCGCACCACACGCGCGGTAAGCATCCACCCGAAACCGGCCAACAGCACGATAAACAGGGTGATAGAGCCCTTCGAGGCACCCGCCTTCTGCGACATGATAGCGATGATCAGGAAGGAGGGGACCACCAGCAGCAAGTCGGTGCACCACATGGCGATCTTTTCCCACCAGCCACCAAAGTAGGCAGCGGAGCTACCGATCAGGGCCGCAATGGAGGTCTGGATCAAGGCCACCGCAAAAGCGATCATGAGGGACTTACGCGTACCCTCCATGGTCAGGGCTAGTACGTCCTTACCGGATTGGGTTGTGCCCAGCGGGTGGCTGCCGCCAGGAGGAGTTAGGAAGGCTTCGCCGTCGACGTCGAGGTAGCTCCAGCGATAAACGAAGGGACCAATGATAGCCACTGCAATCAGAATCAGCAGCCCAATTAGACCAATAACAGCAGAGCGGTTACGCAAGAAGCGACGCAGAATGAGCTGACCGTGGGTTAGGCGCTTTTCAGGCTTAACCTCTGCGGCTTCCTCTTCGATTTCAGTTTCAACGATTTCGCTCATGTTCAGCTTACCCTCACTCGCGGGTCGACAACTGCAACCAAAATGTCACTCAGGAGGGCACCGCTTAGAGTACACAGACCCGAGAAGGCAACCACCGCAGTAGTACCGTTAATGTCCATACCGCTAATGGCGTTAACCGAGTATTCACCCATGCCGTGCCAGCCATAAACACGCTCAGTGATAGCAGCACCGGTGAACAAACCGGCCAGAGCAAAAGCAAAGTAAGTGGCCATAGGAATCAGCGCAGTACGCAGTGCGTGGCGGGTTACGGCACGGCGCTTGGTCAGGCCCTTAGCGCGGGCGGTACGCACATAGTCAGCACCAAGGGTGTCAAGCATCAAGTTACGCTGGTAACGCGAGTAGCTGGCGATACCGGCTAGCGACATTGACAAGGTTGGCAAAATCAAGTGGTTAAGCCGGTCTGCAAAACCTTCACCTTCACCAACGAAGGAAAGAATCTGCATACCGGTAGCAGTGTTCAGGTGTACCGCCCCCACCTGGAGTAGGGTTGCCAGAACCATGGCCGGAGTGGAGATAACCACCATAGCGATGAAAGAAATGGCGCGGTCGGACAGGCTGTACTGACGGGTAGCGGTCCAGGCACCCAGCGAAACACCGCCGACCATACCAATAAGTGCACCCAGCACCACCAGGCGCAGCGAAACGCCTACTTTAACAGCAACCAGAGCGTTAACAGATTCGCCCTTAGGGGTGAAACCCCAATCCCAGCTGCTCAACACAGTTTGCAGCCAAGTGGTGTAACGATCCCACACCGGCAGCTCGTGGCTGATGTTGTATTTGATCAGGTTTGCGTTAATGGCGTTCCAGTTTAGGTTTGGGTTAGAACGGTCCCATAACGTAGAGGGGTCCATCGAGATGGATGCCAAGATATACGCTAGTGATGTTGCCAGGAACAGCAACACTACATAGTTGAATATCCTTCTCAGCAGGTATACAAACATTCGGTATCTCTCTCCGGTTCGATCGCGCCTGCGCGTAGCGGCTGCAATCTGCGGAACATGACCGCGCCCCGAAGTATTACTCTTGCAGGGCACTAATTAAGTAAAGAATACCCGACCGGGCGTCACAAAGTTGTAACTATGGCCGAATATTGAAACTTTCCCGCGCAAGCCCATGCGCTACCCAGCCCCTAAAAATACTTGCAAAAGTACGTCTGATCAGGGGTTTTATAAACTCTCTAGGATGCCAGTCACAGTGAGTAATTGAGTAAATTTTATTTTTGACCACTATCGCGAGACCTAGTAAATAGGCAACAAAAACGTATAGATAATCAGCTTAGGCTACGCTTACCCACAACTTGACTGCCCCTATTACCAGGCCTGAGCTAGCAGCTCATAGCTGCGCCGACGCGCGGCGGCGTCATGAATAAAAGACAGGCAGATAATGTCTTCCAGCTCCCAGCGCTGCGCCATTTCATGCAGCTGGGCGGCCACGCGCTGGGGAGTGCCTACAAAGAAGTAAGCCAGTGAGTCATCAACCATGCTAGCCCGCTCCCCTGCCAACGCACGCCAAGCCTCGGGATCGCTAGTAGGCTCATCAAGCGGCCCCGGGCGGCCAGCCACAATTCGGGCATTAGCCGCGCGCGCCGTCGTCGCCAAATACTGAGCCTCTTCATCAGTGGGCGCAACCACCACATTAAAAGCAGCAGCCGTACGCGGGTGCGAAGCCTGAGCGTAATCACTAGCCCCATTGAAAACCGAGCGGTAAGCCATAACCGCCGCCTCAGCCTGAGCCGGCGCAAAATGCGCGGCCACAGCAAAACCCAAGCCCAAACGACCAGCCACACGCGCCCCATTAACAGAAGAACCCAAAATCCACAGCGGCGGATTAGTCCCCTCCCCCGGCAAGGCGCGGGCCCTAGAGCTAGCCACCCAAGCCACGTCATGGGCGCTAGTTTGCGCGGCCACGGACCCCGGCAGCGTCTCAAAAAGCGAGTCATTAGGAGCCAGGTAATCGGCCAGCTCAGTTACTTCGTCAACAAAAGACGCCGGATCAGCCTCACGCCGGCGCAGTGCCCGGGCCGTTACCGGATCAGTGCCTGGAGCTCGCCCCAAACCCACCTCAACGCGGCCCGGATACATGGTGGCCAGGGTACCAACCGCCTCAGCCACCACTAAAGGCGCGTGATTAGGGAGCATGACCCCACCAGAAGCCACCGTGATACTTTCCGTAGCCGCCAACACCTGCCCCATCAGCACCGTGGTAGCTGAAGAAAGGAAGGTAGTTGAGCCGTGGTGCTCAGCCAACCAGTAGCGGGCATAGCCAGCACGCTCAGCGCTTTGGGCCAATAGGACCATTTCGCGCAAGGCTTGGCTGCGGCTACGACCTTGGCTTACAGGCACCAGGTCCAACACGGAAAGCGTGGGCTTAGCTTGGCTCATGCTCCCTAGTCTACTTTGCTATTTGTCAGTGACTACGACGTGCCACAGTTGCCAGGTAGGCAACTACCAGGGCGGCCTTGAGGAGGTCACCCACAATAAAGGGCGCAAGTCCTAGGCTCAGCGTGGCCAGCAGGCTCTTGCCACTGGCAAGCCACAGCCAGGTAAGGCCAGGCAGGTAAATGACAGCACTAGCTGCCAAAACCAAGGTTAAAGCAGCTAGCAGGCTGCCGTTGCGGGCGGCGCGAGCGGCGTAACCACCCAGCAGCGCGGCCGGAATATAGCCCAGCACATACCCAAAGGTCAGGGTAAAGCCAGCGGTAAAACCAGCGAAAATAGGTGCACCCAGGCCACCTAGCAGCGCGAACGTAAGTGCACTGGCGCTACCGTAGCGGCGGCCCAGCAGCACACCCACAGCAATAGCCGCGAAAGTACCTAAGCTAACGGGAACCGGGGTGAAGGGTAGGGGAATTCGTACCTGGCTAAGCACTGCTAGCGCTAGTACGCCGAAGGAAATTTTGGCAACGCCACTGGCCAGTTGGGTGGCGCTGAGCTTGCGGGCAACCGAGGGGTTTAGGGCAGTAACTGAGTTCGACATGTAACCCAGCCTAGGTCTCTTAACCCATAGTCTCCTAGCGCCTTAAGTGCCAGTTTGTCACCTGCGTTATTTGTGGAAAAGCTACAAGGTGGTGGCGGCGGGGATTTTATCGCCAGCAATTACACTGTGCGCCCAGGCCAGCAGATCTGCGATTACCTCATCGCGGTTAAGCTCGTTGAGGATTTCGTGGCGGGCCTCGGGGTACAGACGCATGGTTACCTCGCTTAAGCCGGCTTTTTGTAAGGTGCGGGCGACGGCGCGCACCCCCTTACCCTGCCCACCTACCGGATCGTTGGCGCCGCTGATAAGCAGGATCGGTAGGTCTTTGCTCATGCGGGCAATGCGGCGCGGCTTGGACACTGTTAGGGTCAGTCCCACCAGGGCTTTGAAAAAACCGGTGGTCATGGTGAAACCGCACAAGGGGTCACGCAGGTAGGCGTCCACCTGGGCTCGGTCGCGTGAAAGCCAGTCAAAGGCGGTGCGGGGGTTTTCAAAGGCCCGGTTAAAAGGCCCAAATGCCAGTTCTTGCAGGGCCCGCGAGTAGTAGTGGGTGCCGCGCCGGCTGCATTCGAGGCTGGCCACGCTGTACCCCAGGCGGTTAACCAGCCCAGCGCCGTCGCCGGTGCCCATGGCGATCAGGGCGTCAAGCTGATCCGGGTGGCTAATGGCAAATTCACGCGCCTCAAAGGAACCCCAGGAGTGGCCCATAACGATTACCGGCAGCTGCGGGTAGGTTTCATGCAGGTAGCGGTTGACCACAAAGATGTCATCTAAAACCGTGTGCGGCTCACCAATATAGCCGCGCGGATAGATTTCGCTGATGGCACTGCCGTGACCGCGCTGATCGTGTGCGGCCACGATAAACCCCTGGGATACCGCCGCTTTAGCGAAGTAGTCGTAGCGGCGGGCGTGTTCAGCGGTGCCGTGGATGAGCTGGATGATTGCGTGTGGGGACGGGGATTCCCATATATACAGCGGGATGTTATTGGCGTCTTGAGATTGCAGACTAAGTTGTTGCAACATGACCACCTTCGATTAAGTACAGTATTTGCCTTATTGTCATGAAAATATCAGGTTTTTGTCTGGTCCACTATTACAATTTGGTATATGTTCGCTGCTCACAACGCTTTGATACCAGCTGTTTACATCATGTTAGTGCGCCCGGGCCAGGCGGGAGCGGAAATTTTGCTGCAGCTACGCCAAGGCACCGGTTTTATGGATGAGCACTGGGCTTGTGGCGTGGCTGGGCATCTTGAATATGGCGAGCAGCCCGCGCAAGGGGCACTGCGCGAATGCCTGGAAGAGATTGGTTTGCAGCTGGAGCCCCAGGATTTGCAGCCCTTCCAGGCGGTGCATCGAATGCATTCTGATCAGCCTATTGATCAGCGTGCTGACTTCTTTTTCCTGTGCCGCCATTGGCAGGGTCAGCCGCGCCTGGCTGAGCCCGATAAGGCCGCCGCATTGGCTTGGTTCCCGCTAGTGGATCTACCCAGCCCACTGGTCCCCCACGAAGCTGCGGTAATTGCGCGCCTGGCAGCTTTTATTAACGACGACGTCGCCCCAGCCCCCTTCGCAGTGTATCCCGCCAGCTAATGGCGTGTGCTGGGCCGCCAGCCACTAACAAGGGCCGCCAGCCACTAACAAGGGCCGCTGGGTACCAGAGTGAACTGACACGAAGCAAACGCAGGGCGGGTGGGTGCCTGTTGGCACCCACCCGCCCGATTGTTTTTGCTCAGCCTAGCGTGCGCGCTTAACGCGCACGTTTAACAGCTCAGAACTGGTAGTCCGTGGAGAACCCAGTGTGGTAGTCATCGGAGAAGTCCGCGTGGAAATCGCCTAGACCGTAGTTGTTGGCTACCTGGGTGTCGCCAGTGCGGGAGAAAATCTCCGCCTTAGCGGCCTCGGTGGGCTCCACCTCAACATCGTGGTAGCGGGCCAGACCGGTACCGGCCGGGATCAGCTTACCGAGGATGACGTTCTCCTTCAGGCCCATCAGGGTGTCAGAGCGGCCGTTCATGGCGGCCTCAGTGAGCACGCGAGTGGTTTCCTGGAAGGAGGCGGCAGACAGCCACGAGTCGGTAGCCAAGGAGGCCTTGGTGATACCCATCAGTTCGGTACGGCCCGAGGCGGGCTTGCCGCCCTCAGCCATAGCCTTGCGCGACTGCTCGCGGAAGGTCATCACATCCACAAAGTCACCCTGCAGCAGCTCGGTGTCACCCGGGTCAAGCACGGTTACGCGGCGCAGCATCTGGCGCACAATAACCTCAATGTGCTTGGCGTGGATGTCCACACCCTGGTCGCGGTACACCTTCTGGACTTCATCCACCAGGTGACGCTGGGTGGCAGAAACCGAACGCAGACGCAGCACCTTCTTGGGGTCAATCGGACCCTCAGTCATGGGCTGACCCGGGTCAACGTGGTCGCCTTCCTTAACCAGCAGCTTGGCGCGGCGCGAAACCGGAACCACCAGGTCCTCTTCGGCGTCGTCACGCTTAATGACCAGGCGCTTACCGTCGACGTCGTCCTCAATAGCCAGGCGGCCAGCAGCCTCAGCCACCACGGCCTCACCCTTAGGCGTACGGGCTTCGAAAAGCTCCTGCACACGAGGTAGACCCTGGGTGATGTCGGCACTGGTAGCCGCACCACCGGTGTGGAAGGTACGCATGGTCAGCTGGGTACCGGGCTCACCAATGGACTGGGCGGCAATAATACCCACAGCTTCACCGATGTCCACGCGCTTACCGGTGGCCAGCGAACGGCCATAGCAGGCGGCGCAGGTACCGACGGCGGAGTCACAGGTGAGCACGGAACGAATCACGATGGACTCGATGCCGGCAGCCACCAGCTTCTCAATGGCGACGTCGCCGACGTCCTCACCAGCAGCCAGCACCACGTTGCCCTCAGCGTCCACGGCGTCGCGGGCCAGGGTACGGGCGTAGGCGGTGGTCTCCACGATCTCGCCGGGAACCAGGTTGCCGGCGGCGTCGCGGTCAGCGATCTGGACGGTTAGACCCTTGCGGGTGCCACAGTCCTCTTCACGCACAATCACGTCCTGGGCCACGTCCACCAGACGACGGGTCAAGTAACCCGAGTCGGCGGTACGCAGAGCGGTGTCGGCCAGACCCTTACGGGCACCGTGGGTAGCGGTGAAGTACTCCAGAACGCTTAGACCCTCACGGTAGTTGGAGGTAATCGGGCGCTCAATCAGACGCTGCTTGGGGTCAGACACCAAACCACGCATACCCGCCAGCTGGCGGATCTGGTCCCAGTTACCACGCGAACCGGAAGAAACCATGCGGTAAACCGTGTTGCGCTCAGGGAAGTTGTCGCGCATAGCCTGGGCCACCTCGTTAGTGGCTTCAGTCCAGATCTTGATCAGCGCGTCGTAACGGTCATCCTCGGTGAGCATACCTTCAGCGAAGTCTTCTTCGATCTTGGCAGCCTGAGCCTCGTAGCCAGCCAGAATCTGGGGCTTAGAAGCGGGCGAAACCACGTCGGAGAAGGCTACGGTCACACCAGACCAGGTGGCCCAGCCGAAACCGGAGTTCTTCAAGGCATCCAGCGAGGCGGCTACCTCCACGCGGGGGTAACGCTCAGCCAGCGTGTTGATGATGTCGGAGAGCTTCTTCTTGTCAACGATCTCGTTGACGTAGGGGAAGGTACCCGGCAGGTTGACGTTGAAGATGGCGCGGCCCAGGGTGGTACGCAGGGTGATGGGGTCACCCTCGGTGTAGTTCTCCGGAGCTACCCAGCCGATGGGCGGGGTGATGCCCTCTTCAAAACGAATGTCAGCTAGCGCGTTTAGGTGCAGCTTGCCAAAGTCGAAAGCCATCTTGGCCTCAGCGAAGGAGGAGAAAGCGGGCACTACCGGCTCACCGTTAGCGTCCTTTTCAACCTCAACCGCCGGGTCAGGGTTGCTGGTCAGGTGGAACAGACCGGCAATCATTTCCTGGGCCGGCATGGTCACCGGGCGGCCATCGGAAGGCTTAAGAATGTTGTTGGCGCTGAGCATCAAAATGCGGGCCTCAGACTGGGCCTCTGCACCTAGCGGCAGGTGCACAGCCATCTGGTCGCCGTCGAAGTCAGCGTTAAAGGGGGCACATACCAGCGGGTGCAGCTGGATAGCTTTACCCTCAATCAGCTGGGGCTCGAAAGCCTGGATACCCAGACGGTGCAGGGTAGGTGCACGGTTAAGCAGCACCGGGTGCTCACGAATAACCTCAGCCAGTACGTCCCAAACCTCGGGGTTAGAACGCTCCACCATACGCTTGGCGGCCTTAACGTTCTGAGCCCGCTTCTGTTCAACCAGGCGCTTCATAACGAAGGGCTTGAACAGCTCTAGGGCCATCTGGCTGGGCAGACCACACTGGTGCAGCTTGAGCTGGGGGCCACCGACGATTACCGAACGGCCAGAGTAGTCCACACGCTTACCCAGCAGGTTCTGACGGAAACGACCCTGCTTACCCTTGAGCATGTCAGACAGGCTCTTGAGCGGGCGGTTACCGACGCCGGTAACCGGGCGGCCACGGCGACCATTGTCGAACAGCGCGTCCACAGCTTCCTGCAGCATACGCTTTTCGTGGTTAACCATGATCTCGGGGGCGTCTAGGTCCATTAGGCGCTTGAGACGGTTGTTACGGTTAATCACACGACGGTAGAGGTCGTTGAGGTCACTGGTGGCGAAGCGGCCACCATCGAGCTGCACCATGGGGCGCAGGTCCGGCGGGATTACCGGGATAACATCCAGCACCATGGCCTCGGGGCTGGTGTTGGTGGCGCGGAAAGCGTTGATTACCTTCAGACGCTTGATGGCGCGGGTCTTGCGCTGGCCGGTGCCGTTAGCAACGATCTCAGTCAGTTCCTCAGCGGCCTTTTCTAGGTCGAAGGTACGCAGACGCTGCTGGATGGCCTCAGCACCCTTGGCACCCTTGAAGTAGATGCCGTAGTCAACCGCCATGTCACGGTAGAGAACGTCGTCGCCCTCCAGGTCACCGACCTTGAGGTTAACGAAACGATCCCAGATCTTGTCCATGTGCTCTAGGGTCTTGAGGTTACGACGACGCAGCGCACCAATGTCGCGCTCAGCGGTGCGGCGTAGCTTCTCAAGCTGATCAGCCTTGGCGCCCTCAGCCTCCAGCTGGGCCGCTTCAGCTTCTAGGCGACGCTGACGCTCTTCCACGTCAGCTTCACCGCGCTCAGTGACCTGCTTCTTCTTGAGCTCAAACTCAGTGCGCAGCATGGGTAGATCATCGTGGCGAGACTTCTCGTCCACCTCGGTGATCATGTAAGCGGCGAAGTAAATGACCTTCTCTAGGTCCTTGGGGGCCAGGTTGAGCAGGTAGCCCAGGCGTGAAGGCACACCCTTGAAGTACCAGATGTGAGTTACCGGAGCGGCCAGCTTGATGTGACCCATGCGCTCACGGCGCACCTTGGAGCGAGTAACCTCAACCCCACAGCGCTCACAAATGATGCCCTTGTAACGTACACGCTTGTACTTACCGCAAGAGCACTCCCAGTCGCGGGTAGGACCGAAAATCTTCTCGCAGAAGAGACCGTCCTTCTCGGGCTTGAGGGTACGGTAGTTGATGGTTTCAGGCTTCTTAACCTCGCCGCGTGACCAGGTGCGGATGTCATCCGAGGAGGCTAGGCCCAGGTGAATGCGATCGAAGACGTTAGCGTCGAGCACAGTTCCTACTTCCGAAATGTCTGCAAAGTCTTTGTCTTATCAGTGCCTGTAACAGCTATGAAAGTGCTGCGCAGGGAAGAACGCGTGTGGGCTGCAGGCTGCTAGCAGCCCACACGCAGTTAGGATCAGATAACACTCAGGTCAGTGTTAGGGCGGCGACCCAGGTCAAAGCCCAGCTGGTCAGAGCTGCGGCGACGCGAGTCGTCATCGACGCCATCGAGGGAGATAACGTTTCCAGCCGCATCCAGAGCCTCTACGTTCAGGCACAGAGACTGCATTTCCTTCATAAGTACCTTGAAGGATTCGGGGATGCCGGGCTCAGGAATGTCCTCACCCTTAACAATGGCTTCATACACCTTCACACGACCGACAACGTCGTCAGACTTGACGGTCAGGAGTTCCTGCAGAGCATAGGCGGCGCCATAAGCCTCCAGTGCCCACACCTCCATCTCACCGAAGCGCTGACCACCGAACTGGGCCTTACCACCCAGCGGCTGCTGGGTAATCATGGAGTAAGGACCGGTGGAACGGGCGTGGATCTTGTCGTCCACCAGGTGGTGGAGCTTAAGGATGTACATGTAACCCACGGAAATGGGGTACGGGAAGGGCTCGCCGGAGCGGCCATCGAACAGCTGGGCCTTACCGTCGGGACCAACTAGCTGGACGCCGTCGCGGTTAGGCAAAGTGGAGTCAAGCAGACCCATTAGCACGTCGTCGGCCACACCATCGAATACCGGGGTGGCGATCGGGCTGTGAGCCGGGGCCTTAACCGCGAACTCGGGCAGCTTGTTGGCCCACTCTTCACCGGCTTCACGCTTAGCAGTGGCATCCCAACCACGCGAAGCGATCCAACCCATGTGGATTTCCAGCACCTGACCAACATTCATACGGCTGGGCACACCCAGCGGGTTAAGAATGATGTCTACCGGAGTACCGTCAGCTAGGAAGGGCATGTCCTCGATCGGCAGGATCTTGGAGATAACACCCTTGTTGCCGTGACGGCCAGAGAGCTTGTCACCGACGGTGATCTTACGGCGCTGGGCAATGTGTACGCGCACCATGCGGTTCACGCCAGCGGGCAGCTCGTCGCTGTCGCCAGCCACGATTTCACGCACCGCAGTGACGATGCCGTATTCACCGTGGGGCACACGCAGCGAGGTGTCACGCACTTCGCGGGCCTTCTCACCGAAGATGGCGCGCAGCAGGCGCTCTTCACTGGTCAGCTCGGTTTCACCCTTCGGGGTGACCTTACCAACCAGGATGTCACCGCTGTTAACCTCAGCACCGATGCGGATAATGCCGCGCTCGTCTAGGTTAGCTAGTGCGTCTTCACCCACGTTGGGGATGTCGCGGGTGATTTCCTCGGCACCAAGCTTGGTGTCGCGGGCGTCAACCTCGTGCTCCTGAATGTGGATGGAGGTCAGCAGGTCGTCAGAGACCACACGCTGAGACAGGATGATGGCGTCCTCATAGTTGAAACCTTCCCAGGTCATGAAGGCCACCAGCAGGTTCTGGCCCAGAGCCAGGTCGCCGCCGTCGGTAGCGGGGCCGTCAGCTAGGACGGTGCCTACCTCAACGCGCTCCCCCTCATCAGCAACCACGCGCTGGTTGTAGCAGTTGCCCTGGTTAGAACGCAGGAACTTAGCCACCTTGTATAGGGACTCAGAGCCGTCGTCGTTGGCTACACGCACGAAGTCAGCGCAAACCTCAGTGACCACACCGGCCTTAGCGGCTACTACCACGTCACCAGCGTCGACGGCGGTGCGGCGCTCCATACCGGTACCCACCAGCGGGGCGTCGGGACGGATTAGCGGCACAGCCTGGCGCTGCATGTTGGCACCCATCAGAGCGCGGTTAGCGTCGTCGTGCTCCAAGAACGGAATCAGGGAGGTACCCACGGACACCATCTGGCGGGCAGACACGTCCATGAAGTCAACCGAGTCAACCGGCATCAGGGCCGGCTCACCGTCACCCAGACGGCACAGCACAGCCTCGTCAACGAAGCGACCCTCGTCGTCGAGCTTGACCGAAGCCTGAGCGATAACGTGGCGCTTCTCGTCGTCGGCGGTTAGGTAGTGCACCTCGTCAGTAACCTGACCGTCACGCACCACACGGTAGGGGGTCTCGATGAAACCGAAGGGGTTGATGCGGGCGAAGGTAGCCAACGAACCGATCAGACCAATGTTTGGGCCTTCAGGAGATTCGATGGGGCACATACGCCCGTAGTGCGAGGTGTGAACGTCACGCACCTCCATACCGGCGCGCTCACGGCTCAAACCACCGGGGCCAAGGGCCGACAGGCGGCGCTTGTGGGTCAAACCAGCCAGCGGGTTGTTCTGGTCCATGAACTGACTGAGCTGAGAAGTACCGAAGAACTCCTTGATAGCGGCAGTCACCGGACGGATGTTGATCAGGGTGTTGGGGGTGATGGCCTCAGCGTCCTGGGTGGTCATGCGCTCACGCACCTGACGCTCCATACGGCTCATACCAGTGCGCACCTGAGACTGGATGAGCTCACCGACGGCGCGGATGCGGCGGTTACCGAGGTGGTCGATGTCGTCGTACTCAACCGGGATGTCAACTTCTTCGCCGTCACGGAAGCCCTTGACTGCGTCCTGGTGCTGGTGCAGAGCCAGCAGGTACTTGATGGTGGCGTTAATGTCCTCGATGCGCAGCACAGACTCGGTCAGGTCTGCGGCGATACCCAGCTTCTTGTTGATCTTGTAGCGACCAACCTTAGCTAGGTCGTAGCGCTTGGGGTTGAAGTAGAAGTTCTCCAGCAGGGCGCGACCGGCCTCAACGCTCGGCGGCTCACCGGGGCGGATCTTGCGGTAGATGTCCAGCAGCGCCTCATCCTGGGTGGTTACCTTGCGGTCGCCGTCCAGGGCGGAGGTTAGGGCCGGGTAGTCGGCGAATTCCTTGCGGATTTCAGACTCGTCCATACCCAAAGCCAGCAGAAACACGGTGATGTCCTGCTTGCGCTTACGGTCGATACGTACGAATACGTGGTCGTTCTTGTCTACCTCGAACTCAAGCCAGGCACCGCGTGAGGGGATCACCTTGGCGTTGTAGATCAGCTTGTCGGTGCCCTTTTCGACGCCGCGCTCGAAGTACACGCCGGGGCTACGCACCAGCTGGGAGACAACCACACGCTCGGTACCGTTGATAATGAAGGTACCGCGCTCAGTCATGAGCGGGAAGTCACCCATGAACACGGTCTGGGACTTAATCTCACCGGTGTCAAAGTTGTCAAAGTCGGCCACCACATACAGCGGTGCGGAGTAGGTCTGACCCTTCTCCTTGCACTCGTCAGCCGTGTACTTGGGCTCTTCGAAGCGGTGGTCGTGGAAAGACAGGGACATGGTTTGCCCAAAGTCTTCAATCGGGGAAATCTCTTCGAAGATTTCCTCCAGACCGGACACCTCAGGCAGTGAACCCGGGCGAACGGCGTTGGCAGCTTCAACACGCTCGCGCCAACGCTCGTTACCGACGAGCCAGTCGAAACTCTCGGTCTGTAGGGCTAGTAGATTCGGAACCTGCATCGGCTCCGCAATGGTGGCGAAGTTAATGCGACGCGACGCAATACGCGCCGCGATGGCTTCAGCAGTAGGTGCAACAGGGGTGCGCGAAGCAGCCAAAAGGAGACCCTTCCTTAACGATCGCGGTTACACGCGCGCGGTCTAGTATTTTTTCCCGCATGTCACGCCTTGCGGCGGGGCAAAAACGACAAGCATACACAATGCACGCAAAGCGCTAGCGTACACGGATACCACAAATGTGTCTATACTAGTGCGCGCTCTCTACGCTGCGATACGCGCCACATGCGGCATATAATACAACATTTTCTAATCCCATAGCCAGTGCCGGCCATTAACTGGCCGGCACCAAAGCTACGCGCTAACCATTTCGGTGGGTGTTGATATATGTCTTGTATTCGTTAGTGGCTTGACGTACCAGTTTGAGGCGGGCTTGCCAGTAGTTTGGGTCACGCGCCAGGATTTGCTCTTGCCCAACCCATTGCAAGTCGTAGACCAGCTGTTCATAGCCACTTTGTTCACGGCATTTTGCATCTGCTACGGCAAGCTTAATTTCTTCTGCACTGACGTTAGTGTCAGTGGCAGTATCGTCAGCGTCAGGCTGGCCTAGCCCAAATTTTGTGGCCACAGACTGAGCCATCTGCGGTTCTTCTGGCAGATCCGCAATCCCTTGAGGGGCCATGCATTTACGCCAGCGTTGCGCGGCAGCACGCACCTTTGGAAGTTTCGAGACGTCATTGACATAGGGGGCCACGTCGCCTTCTAGCTTGTCTGAAGCCTTAAAAACTCCGCTAGAGCGCAGCTTTTCACTGCAGGCCATAAATGTTTTATCGGCAGCAGGATCTTTAAGTAATTGGTTTTTCTGCTCAACTACCTTCAGCCACTCTTCACGACGCTTACTGGGCGCACGGTGGTAACCATAGGCTTGTGCTTTGGCCACAGTAAAGCGCCCGCTATAACCGGGAGCGTTTTCCAGCGGCGTAGCAGGATCATTCCAATCGTAGGTTTGTACCGGATACTCATAGCCGCTTTGTTTCATGCAGTTAGCGATATATAGGTTCTCAGCGTAGTACTGCAACCTATCGTCCGGTAAACGGTATGGGTCTGCTGGCAAAACTCCCTTAGTTGAGTCTTTTTTGACTAGACCGTCTTTAGACATTGTCCCATCTGCTGGGGCGCTGATTTGTGAAACTTCTTGAGCGCTTACTTCTTTGGTATTAGAAGCATCATCCGCGCATCCTGATACGCATAAAAGCAATGCGATCGCAGCCGGAAGAAAACCCCTCATTCTTGAGTGCAGGTACATGACTCCCCCTAGGTGACCATCCGTTGGTTGCTTACATTTTTAGCACATAAAACAAAAAAATCTTTCTTACACACCAAAGTAGTTAAATGTTAGCCTCGTAGAGCTTGGGCCGGTTGCACAGCGGCCACGCGTCGCAAAGCAGCCAATGAACCTAGTAAGCCTGTAAGCAACCCTGCCAGCATTCCAATTGGTAAAGCCCACGGATCCATTACCGGCTGCCACCGTTGCACCACGGTTACCACCAAAATCGCTAACACAGCCACCAATGCGCCAAACAGGCCACCAATAAAGCCAATAAACATTGATTCAAGCGCAAGCAAAACTTGCAAATGGCGTTTACGGCCACCAATTGCGCGTCGCAAAGCCAGCTCTCCCTGCCTTTCATGCACCGCCCCGCTCATCGCACTAGACAAGGACAACACTGCCACCAGCACAGACACACCGGTCAAAGTTAGTAAGACAGCCTGTAGTGAGCCCTCGATCTGATCTCTTAAACCACGCGGGTCAGGTGGTGCATCAACACTCATAGCATCAACTTGTGTTGGGTCCCAGGTTAAAGGCACTGCTTTAGCTACTTGCTGGGCAGCTCCAGGAGCTACTTTAATTTCTAAACCCAGCGATACTGGCTCACCCAACTGGCGAGCAACTCTATAGTTAAGTCCTATACCGGCGAGCATTTCTGCACGTATGCCGGCATCTTTAATAATCCCTACAACCTCATAGGGCACACCGTTAATCCATACAGTTGGATCAGCGCTTAACGGACCTAATTCAAGTTTTTCAGCAGCATTTTGCCCAATCAAAATCTGGTTATCTGCCAGATGCGCAAGTTTAGCGCCTACCCATTGCACAGTGAATAGGGAGCTATCAACGCCTATATCATCAAAGCCGTAGATGCGGGCTCGTTGCCCTTTTTCTCCCGGCCGTGTAGCAACCTCAATATCATCACCTTCGGTGAAGAATAGGCTAGAGTCCACTCCTGGCACGGAGTTAATTTTTTTCCAGGTTGACTGCCTCCAGCTGTTAAGCATGGGAGTAACTACCTGGGCAGAATCTTCATTATGCACAGCCACTGCCACGCGCGTATTACGGGTGGCATCAAAGGTGGAAGACACTTGCGCACCAATCGTTTGCCCCAGCCCTAAAGTGCTAAGGGCTAGCGCCACCCCTAGTAAAACCACCCCAACCAAACGAGCTGTTCTACGCGGAGTTGAGGCAAGGTTGGCTGCTACATCCTGCAAAGCCGAACGCCACTTAACTTTAGAGGCCACCCCTAGTGCTTGCGGGATCTGCACTGGAGGTATCACCTCAGTCGCCTCGGCTACATGTGCCCCCTTGTTAGGCGTTATTTCACTAACTACACCGTCTATAACGTGCAGTTGACGCGGGCATGAAGCAGCAATTGCAGGATCGTGAGTAACGATTACAACCGTGGTGCCACGCTCATGTAAGCCGCGCAGTAAAGCCACAATTTCAGCTGAAGATTTACTGTCAAGGTTACCTGTAGGCTCATCAGCAACCAGCACAGGGGCATTAGCCACAATAGCGCGCGCAATTGCTACACGCTGACGTTCACCACCTGAAAGTTGGTCAGCAGCAAAATCTCTACGTTTACTTAAACCTACATATTCCAGTGCCTCGCGCGCTAACTGTAAAGCTTGTGCACGCACCACTCCCCTATACTGCAGGCCTAAAGCAACATTATCTAATACTGATCGTTTTTTAAGCAGGTGAAATGACTGGAAGATAAATCCAAAAGTGTTACTACGTAATTTAGCGCGCGCATCTTCGTTTAGCCCAGATACATCTGTATCATCTAGTAGATAGGCTCCTGAAGTTGGGGTATCGAGAAGCGCTAAAACATTTAGTAGCGTTGATTTTCCAGCACCTGACGGCCCGGTAATAGCAACCAACTCACCTTGGTTAATTTTCAGGTTTACCCCGCGCAAAGCATGTACCTGCACGGTACCTGGATATACTTTATCTACATCAACCAGTTCAATTACGGTCATTGGTCTACTCTTACCTGATCACCTGCACGTAACTGAGTAGATTTGACAGAGCATTGTCCTGCCACACAGCCCAGCTCTTCAACAGAGATTTTTTTCCAGGTTTTACCTTCAAGTTTAAGCACACTGGTGGTTCCATCAGCTGCTGCCGCAACTGCACGTTTAGGCACTATAAAGCCGCCTCGAATAGTTGGGGTGCGTTCAATGGTAATAAGTATGGTAGAGCCAATCTTTTGGCTACTTAACAAGGTAGCGTCAGAGGCAGTGAAGATACCTTTTTGTACTTTAGGAGCGGCTGGGCCGGCCTGATTTGCAGAATCTTTACTCCCCTGTTTATTGTCGCTTTCTTCTTCAATTTTACTAAGAGTTAACTGTACCTTTTTGCCACCTATGGTGGCCCAGGCGGTAGCGCCAACCTTTATTTGCGTGCTTACCTGTGCGGGAAGTTCAGCGCTAAGTTGACTGCCTTGACCGGCAATTGTTAACTTTGCGTTTTCACTAAGCGTCGCCCCTGCCGCCGGGATATCTGTTAATACCCTGCCCTGTTCCAGTGAGGGCACAAACAAGTATTCAGACTGGTTAAGCAGCACCTGTTTTTTAACTTTTTTATCGCTCTCGCCCTGGTTACGGCCTGCTTGCCCGGTGGCTGAGTCACCCTTATCGGCTTTATCTGCCCCAGTTTTACCCGTTCCGGTTTTATCTGTCTTTTCTGCCTGGTCAGTGTCTTTTCCGCTTTGCTCGCTATTTTCTGCGGTGGTGGTGTTAACTTCTGTTCCGTTGTCTTGGTACAGATTAGTTAACGCCCGCGCTGTGGCATCATCAAATTTACTGTTTGCTTCAACTTGATAGCCAATAGAAGCCAAGGCTTGCTGTAGCTGCAATACGTCTGTGCCGCTATCTCCTTGGCGCAGGTCACGATAGGCCGGGACTGCGCCAGAAAAAGCAAATACTGGGCGGTCATTTATCCAAAGCAGCACGCTACCTGAAGTAATTTGCTTTCCAGAAGCTAACCCGGTTTTAGTTACTACCGCATGTTTTGTACCATCAGGCAAGGTAAGTTGATAGTCAGTGCTTGCAAGTGCACTTATAGTTGCGTTAGCAGTTACCGTATCTGTCAGCTCTCCAGTTGCAACTGTTGCACTAACTGGGCGCTGTTGTGGTGGTTGAGCTGCTGCCTGACGCTGCGCAGGAGACTGCATAGTGCGCGCTAGCCACCATGTGCCCCCAATGGCCAACGCGAAAACCGCTAGAATCACTACAGATACGAGTATTTTATGCTTACGCATACTAATCACAACACTAAATTTTTTATATTTAAAAACCTTGACTTGGAAGTGCTCACCATATTAGGTGAGCACTTCCAAGTTTGGATTCAAGTCACTGAGTGTAGTTTCCGTGACTCTTCAGGAAGGCGATAGATTCAGCTTTCACCTTCGCAGATTTCTGACGCAAAACTGTCAGCTCGTTAAGATGCTTCTTTACATAATTGTAAGAGGCAGACCATTGGGCATTGTACAAAATGGTGTCATACCCACTGCTGGCTCTGCATTTAGCATCCTGAACCGCTACCTTGAGCTCGTAGTCAGTAACCGGGTGCTGGAATGGATCCTTATAATCTTCTTCATTACCAGTAGCCCCGATTTGCTGAGCAAATGAGCTTGAGGGATAACCACCCGGAGCCTTTTCAAGGTCAGCTAAGCCAAGCGGCGCCATGCAGCTACGCCACTTAGCTGCCGCAGTATCTAACCCAGGCGGATTAACGTTAGAAACTACGCTTGTGGACAGGCCACCTTGAGTGTCTAGCTTCTTGATAATGTCTGCCTTGTCTGCTTCAGCAAAGCAAGCATCACGCGCTTGTTTCCAGGAGGAAGGGTTCTGGTCTTGCTTACGCTCAATATCGAGGCGTGGCTGAATACTGTCCTCAGGAGGGAGTGAGTAACCGTATTTTGCGGCTATCTCTTCGTTAAACAGCATACGTCCACCACCAGAGCCTACCTGTGATTTTTCAGATGCAGCAGAGTAAGGGTAGACCTCATAGCTGAGTCCCTTTTTCGTCATGCAATCTTGAACCACTGTCTCTTTAACAGCCACATAAAGACCATTGGTGGTACCTGCATAAGCATCAGTGGGAAGCGCCCAGTGTTTTTGGTCTTTTTTAACCAAATTATCTGGAGACACCGTTGCCTCTACTGCTGAAACATCAGCTCCAGCAGTGGATTGCGAATTAGCACTACCGCCACTCGAACACCCAGATAACACCATTACAGCTACCGCTATGGGCGCGGCCAATAGCGTATAGCTAAATTTTTGAGTCACCAATTGACTCATCTCCTCGCACTAAATTCTCGGTTAAGGCTTAGAGTGCGATAAGCCCCCCGACCAACCAGCCTTGGTTGATGCGGTTCAGAGTACACCCAGGTCAGGTCACGTGCAACCAAGTTAGTAGACTTTTTTCAGATTCTATGTCTCGCATTAGAGGCGGCGATCCTATACAGACAGTTATGAAACAGTTGTAAAAGTCTTGGTATATGTAAAAGAACTGCCCGACGTATAACGTTGGGCAGTTCTTTTAAGCAGTTTTCGCTAGCGAATTAGTTAAGCTAACGAAACAGCAATCACTTGAGGACGACGGTAGCGCCAGCGCCCTCGAGCTGAGCCTTAGCCTTCTCGGCGGTCTCCTTGTTGACGCCCTCGAGAACGGCCTTGGGAGCAGACTCAACGAGGTCCTTGGCCTCCTTCAGACCGAGGGAGGTCAGGGCGCGCACCTCCTTGATGACACCAATCTTCTTGTCGCCGATGGCCTCGAGAACGACGTCGAACTCGTCCTTCTCTTCAGCCTCTTCAGCGGCAGCGCCGGGGGCAGCAGCAACGGCAACGGCGGCCGGGGCAGCAGCGGTAACGTCGAAGGTCTCTTCGAAAGCCTTGACGAATTCGGATAGCTCGATGAGGGTTAGCTCCTTGAAAGCCTCAATGAGCTCTTCAGTGGTCAGCTTCGCCATGATGGGCGTTCCTTCCTAGGTTTTTGGGCTCCGCCTGGGTGGCGGAAAATTTGTCTGTGATGCCAGCTGCACTCAGGCAGCCTGCTCCTGCTTCTCACGCAGGGCATCAACGGTGCGGACGGCCTTAGAGGCCGGGGCCGCGAAGAGGTATGCAGCCTTAGACAGCGAAGCCTTAACGGCACCAGCGGTCTTGGCGAGCAGAACCTCGCGGGATTCGAGAGATGCAAGCTTGTCTACATCGGCGGCGGACAGCAACTTGCCATCCATGATTCCGCCCTTGATTACCAGCTGCTTGTTGTCCTTGGCGAAGTCACGCAAAGCCTTAGCAGCGTCAACTGCCTCGCCCTCAACAAAGGCGATAGCGGTGGGGCCGTGCAGCTCCTCGGCGAAAGCCTCGAAACCAGCCTCACGCGCCGCGATAGCGGCCAGGGTGTTCTTCACCACGGCATAACGAGCGTTGCCGGCAAGCGAACGGCGCAGCGTCTTTAGCTGAGCCACACTCAACCCGCGGTACTCGGTTAGCAGCACAGCGCCCGAGCTACGGAATTGCTCCGTTAGGGCGGCAATCGCCGCTTCCTTGTCAGGCCTTGCCATGGGCCCTCCTTCCGTGGTCTTTACACAGGCCCCACAACAAAAAACCCTGCGCCGGCGGCACAGGGTGATACATCAATAATAATGTAACTACTAGGCACGCCTACGCGGGTATCCATTGAAGGATTTACTCTCCACCTGAAATAGGTTTAGAACCTGCGGTCTTTGGCAGGCTCCAGAGTATCGGAATGCCATCTACACATCAATAGCCTCACCCCTGAAAGCTGGGTGGGTCTACTCACATGTGCTCTCATCCGCAGGTAGGGGGTCAGCTCTAGCTACACACGCTAGGCTGAAACAAGTAAAGCTCGCAAGTAAAAGGCCCAGTATGACTCAAATTTCTACCGCACCCACCACAGCTAACCAAGCGGAGACACCGGAGCCTAGCGAAACAGTCCCTATGCGCCGTGCTCCACGGATGTTTTTACAGCTAATAACTGCCCTACACCGGCTTATCCCAAAGCCTCTAGGTAAGCGTGTACCGGTCACCTTCATTGGCTACGCCATCATTAACGGCTCCGGTTTCCTACTAGATATTAGCCTGCTATGGCTATTTAACTCAGTATTTGGCTGGTACTACCCGCTATCTATCACCCTGGGCTACGCCCTGGCCGGACTGTACTCACTAATCTTGAACCGCTGGCTTAACTTCCAGGCTCATGGACACGCCGCCGCACAAGGCGCCCGCTACGTATTTGGGCTAATCTCCCAGTACGTCATCTTCATTTTGGGTCTCTCCAGCCTGCTGCACTACGGCTTGCACATCAACCCTGAAGTGGCCCGCGTGATCTCTGCCTGCTGTGAAGGCATCTACCTGTACGTGCTAATGAGAATCTGGGTTTTCAAAGGCGTGGCAGAACCCAAGCTCTAAACCCAAAAGAAAACTCAACCGCATACAGCAAAAATCCCCCGGCGCAGTT
>CAJZDJ010000017.1 GCA_915063485.1 uncultured Actinomyces sp. | reverse complement strand
GCGCGCCCTTTTGGCCGCGACCCCCCCACACAGTTTTAGCGTTTACTCCAGTTCAAAAGCACCGGTGTAAAGCTGGTAGTAGACCCCGCGTTTAGCCAGCAATTCATCGTGGCTACCGCGTTCAATAATGCGCCCGTGGTCTAGCACCATAATCGCGTCAGAGTTACGCACAGTGGATAGGCGGTGCGCAATTACGAATACGGTGCGGCCTTTCATCAGGTTATCCATACCGGCCTGGACTAAAGCCTCCGTGCGGGTGTCAATGGAGCTGGTGGCCTCATCCAAGATCATGGCGGGCGGATCAGCTACTGCCGCACGGGCAATAGAGATAAGCTGCGCCTGGCCTTGCGAGAGGTTAGCAGCGTTACCGGTCAGCATGGTGTCGTAGCCCTGGGGTAAACGCCGGATAAAGGAGTCTGCATTAGCCAGCTTAGCTGCCGCAATGCATTCCTCATCGGTGGCATCCAGGCGCCCGTAGCGGATATTGTCCATCACCGTGCCGGTAAACAGCTTCACGTCCTGCAACACCACACCTAGTGAACGACGCAGGTCAGACTTGTGAATCTTGTTGATATTGATGCCGTCATAGCGGATCTTGCCGTCATCAATGTCGTAGAAACGGTTGATTAGGTTGGTGATAGTGGTTTTACCGGCGCCGGTGGCCCCCACAAAAGCGATCTTTTGGCCCGGCTTAGCACACAGGGAAATGTCGTGGAGAATTTCTTTCTTACCGTCATAGGAGAAATCCACATGCTCCATCACAATTTCACCGCGTAGCGGCGTGTAGGTAACCGTGCCTTCAGCCTGGTGGGGGTGACGCCAAGCCCAGTGCCCGGTGCGCTCCTGGGTGGGGGTTACCTCACCGTTAGCATCCACCTTGGCCCGCACTAGGCCCACATAGCCTTCATCAGCTTCAGGTTCCTGGTCGATTAGCGCAAACACACGCCCGGCCCCGGCCATACCTAGGGCAATCATGGGCACCTGCATGGACATCTGCCCAATGGTTTGCGACAGGTTACGCACCATACCCAGGAAGGAAACCACCACGCCCACGCTGACCACGTTAATCCCGGTCAGGGTCAGGTTAGGTAGTTCCTCCAAGATTAGGATGCCGCCAATAATGGCAATAACCACGTACATAATGTTGCCGATATTGCCCAGGGCTGGCATTAGTACGTTACCGAAACGGTTAGCTTTCTGGGAGTTTTCAAACAGTTCACGGTTGTACTTTAGGAATTCTTCCTTAGCGGCCTGCTCGTGGTTGAAGACCTGGACTACCTTCTGGCCGTCCATCATTTCTTCAATGAAGCCTTCTTCGTCAGCCAGTGAGCGCTGCTGTTTAACCATGAACTTGGCGGATTTACCACCCAGATCACGGGTTATAAACATCATCAGGCCAGCAATTAAGAACACCACTAGGGCCAGCCACACTGAGTAGTACAGCATGGTTAGCACCAGCACCACGAGGGTTAGCCCGCTTTGCAGCAGGGTTGGTAGTGACTGGCCAATGAGCTGACGGATCGCATCAGTGTCGTTGGTGTAGGTAGACATGACGGCGCCGTGCGGGTGGGTGTCAAAGAACCGCAGTGGCAGGGTCTCCATACGCGCAAACATGTCGTCACGCATGTGTTTTAAGGTGCCCTGGGTGACGATAGCCATCATGCGGGTGGAGATGTAAGCAGCCAGCACACCGGCCACAAAAATGGCTCCCATCAGGCCCACTAGTTGCACTAGCTGGTCTTGCACCGGCGCCATAGAGCCGGCCGCTAGCCCCGGGGTAACCACGTTATCGATGATTTGCTGCATGAAAATCGCGCCCACTGCGCTGGCGATAGCCGCCACCACAATGCATATCGCTGAAACTATCAGACGCAGCCAGTAATACTTAAATACGTAGCGCAGCAGCCGCCCAAAGGGGTGGTCGATTGACTCCAGCTTCCCCTCGGTGCCCTGCTCTAGTTCCTGCTGGTCACTCATATCAGGCCACCTCGCTTACACTGGCAGAGTTCTGGGAGTCATAGATTTCGCGGTATTCGCCGCCCAAAGCCATCAGCTCCTCGTGCGTGCCGCATTCTTTAATGCGCCCATCATCTAGCACCACAATCTGGTCAGCGTGCTCAACTGAGGACAGACGCTGAGCAATGATAATCGTGGTGGTATCAGGGATTTCGCTTTCAAAAGCGCGCCTGATTAGGGCGTCGGTTTTGGTGTCGACGGCGGAGGTGGAGTCATCCAAAATCAAAATCTTGGGTTTCTTCAGTAACGCCCGCGCAATACACAGACGCTGCTTTTGACCACCGGAAACGTTGGTGCCCCCGCGTTCAATCTTGTAGTCGTAGCCTCCCGGTAGCTGGCGCACGAACTCGTCAGCTTGGGCCAGTTTGGCGGCGTGGATCACCTGCTCGACGGTGGCTTGCGGGTTACCCCAGCGTAGGTTTTCGGCAATGGTTCCAGAGAACAGCACGTTTTTTTGCAGCACGACGGCGACGGCGTCGCGTAGCGTCTCTAGGTCATAGTCGCGTACGTCCACTCCCCCTACCTGCACTACGCCATCGTTGACATCGTATAGACGCGAGATCAGCTGGATCAGGGAGGTCTTAGACGAACCTGTTCCACCCACGATTCCCAGGGTGGAGCCGGAAGGAATGGTCAGGTTGATGTCGCTGAGGGCGTTAGCTTCGGCGTCGTCACTGTAACGGAAAGAGACGTGTTCAAAGCTGACGCTACCGTCAGTAACTTCCTTAACCCCACGCTTAGGGGAGGTCAGGGTGGGCTTGTGCTTGAGCACCTCAGCGATACGGTGAGCAGACTCGGCAGCCATGGTGGTCATCACGAAGATGAAAGCCAGCATCATCATTTGGCTCAGAATCTGAATACCGTAGGTGATCAGTGCGGTTAAACCACCCTTAGTTAGGCTGGTGGCGCCGGAGCTGACAATCATGGAGGCACCCAGATAGTCCACCAGCATGATGGCGGCGAAAATGAAGAACATCATCACCGGGCCGTTAAGCGCCAACACGATTTCAGCGTGGGTGAAGTCTTTACGCACATCCTGCGAGGCACGGTTGAACTTCTTGGTTTCGTGCTCCTCAGTGACAAAAGACTTAACCACGCGGATAGCCGCAATGTTTTCCTGCACCGAATTGTTTAGCGCGTCGTACTTTTTGAAGATGCGCCTAAACAGCGGGAATACATACCGCACAATCCCGAATAGGATAGCCGCCAAGAAGGGCACCATGATCAGGAAAATCAGTGCCATATCCGAGTTAATACGCCAGGCCATAACCACCGAGAAAATAATCATCAGCGGCACGCGCACGGCGATACGGATCAGCATTCCAAAGGCGTTTTGGACGTTAG
The DNA here is from genome assembly GCA_915063485.1 of uncultured Actinomyces sp. GTDB lineage: Bacteria > Actinomycetota > Actinomycetes > Actinomycetales > Actinomycetaceae > Actinomyces. The sequence goes on along the minus strand of CAJZDJ010000017.1, from coordinate 24,356 downwards.
TTACGTCCGTGGTCATACGGGTGACCAGGGAGGAAGTGGAGAACTTGTCGATATCGGCAAAGGAAAATTCCTGCACCTTAAAGAACATGTCCTGACGCAGATTTCGCGACAGACCAGTGGCGGCTGTGGCCGCAAAACGCGCTGAAAGAATACCGCAAGCCAGCGAGGCCATAGCCAAAGCAATCAAAACCAGCCCCAGGTGGACTACCGGGCCTAGGCTATGGCCGTCCAGCTTATCCACCAAACTGACCATGATCAGCGGAATTAAACATTCAAAAATGACTTCGCCGATAATAAATAGCGGCGTGAGGATCGATGCGCCCCAATATCGGCGCAAACTACGCAGCAGCGTGAATATTGTGCTCATTAAATTCCTTGCTAGAAAGTAACAAACACATGCTACGCGCCACACCGGTGGCCTCTCTAGCGACTAGGCCACCGGCTTATAGCGAAATTAGTTTAGTTTTGTACTATCGGGCCGGCCTGCAAACAAAAGGGCGGCTGCAACCTGTTTAAGGTTCCAACCGCCCGGTCAGCGCAGCAATTAGGCCAGCGCGCTCACTAAGCCAACGCAGCCACTAGGGCATAACGGTTTGCGACAGGCTCATGCCCGAGTCGGGGGCAAAGTCCAGTGACGACGGCGCCACCCCAGCTCGCACTAAAGCGCTACCCATGGCGGCAATTTGGGCCCCATTATCGGTGCAGTAACGCAGCGGGGGCAGGCGCAGGGTAATACCGGCGGCGGCGCAACGCTCAGCAGCTAGGGCACGCAGATGCGAGTTAGCGGAAAAACCACCACCCACCACCAGCGTGTCACAATCAGTGTCCAGGCAGGCCTGCACCGCCTTAGCGGTTAGTGAGTCATTAACTGCCTCAGAGAAAGAAGCACAAATATCGGCGGCTGGAATGGCCTGGTCCTGGGAGCGTAGGCTCTCAACATAGCGGGCCACCGCAGTCTTTAGGCCAGAGAAGGAGAAGTCATAGCGGTGACGTTCCTTGTCTTTGGCTGCCGATAGACCACGCGGGAAGCGGATCTTAGTTGGGTCACCGGTTTGGCTGAGCCTATCCACATGCGGACCACCCGGGTAAGGCAGCCCCAACAGGCGCCCCACCTTATCGAAGGCCTCCCCGGCGGCGTCGTCGAGAGTGCCACCCAGCTCACGCACGTCGGTAGCAATATTGTTAATAGCCAGAATGTTTGAGTGACCACCGGAGACGATCAAACCCACAAAACGTTGCGGGAAGGGGCCGTCAACTAGCTCGTCCACAGCCAGGTGACCAATTACGTGGTTAACCCCGTAAATGGGTTTATCTAGCGCCACCGCTAGAGCCTTGGCCGCGCTAATACCCACAGTTAGCGAGCCAATCAGGCCCGGACCTGCGCTAACAGCAATGGCATCAACATCATGTAGATCAACGCCCGCCTTATCTAAGGCCGCGTTAAGGGTAGGAACAAAAGACTCTAAATGCGCGCGCGAAGCAATTTCGGGGATGATGCCCCCATAACGCGCATACTTATCCATGGAAGTGGCGGTTACATCCCCCAGCAACTCACGGCCTCGTACCAGGGCTACACCGGTCTCATCGCAGGTGGATTCCACACCTAGAACCAAAGGATCGCTCACAGTCCTAGTTTAGTCCCCTGGCGCTAATACCAAAAAACGGTTCCCGGCCTACTTGCGTAGTACCGGGAACCGGTGGCCGTCTCAAATGAGACGAATGGTGGCGTTAAGCCAAACTCAGTGGACGCGTACGCCCTTGAAACGAGCCTTACCCATGTCGCGGTTGAGCTGGCTGATCACGTCGATCGGCACACTCTTGGGGCACACAGCGGCACATTCACCAATGTTGGTGCAGCCACCGAAGCCCTCCTCGTCGTGCTGGTTGAGCATGTTGATCACGCGGATGTAGCGCTCAGGCTGACCCTGAGGCAGTAGACCCAGGTGGGTGATCTTAGCTGCGGTGAACAGCATGGCCGAGGCGTTGGGGCAAGCAGCCACACAAGCACCACAACCGATGCAGGCGGCAGCCTCGAAGGCACGGTCAGCCTTGGGCTTTTCGACGGGCACGGAATGTGCCTCCGGGGCCGCACCAGTGTTGACCGAGATGTAACCACCGGCCTGGACGATACGGTCCAGGGCGGAACGGTCCACAATCAGGTCCTTAAGTACCGGGAAACCGGTTGCACGCCAAGGCTCGATGGTGATGGTGTCACCGTCAGAGAAAGAGGGGTCCTCAGCGATGTGACGCATGTGTAGCTGGCAGGTGGTCGAACGGATCGGGCCGTGGGCCATACCGTTGATTACCAGGCCACACTGGCCACAAATACCTTCACGGCAGTCAGAGTCGAAGGCTACCGGCTCCTTGCCCTCCTTGAATAGACGCTCGTTAAGCACGTCTAGCATTTCAAGGAAGCTCATGTGCTCCTCGATGCCGCTTAGCGAGTACTCTTCAAAGTGACCGGCGGTGTCCTTGTTCTTTTGACGCCAGATCTTCAGCTTGATGTTCACTTGTAGCTCCGCTGCTTCAGTTCAATGTCGTTGTAAACAAGGGGTTCCTTGTGCAGGATCGGGGGCTGGTTTTCACCAGTCCATTCCCAGGCACCCACGTAGAGGAACTCGTCGTCGTGACGCAGGGCCTCACCCTCGGGGGTCTGAGATTCTGCACGGAAGTGGCCACCACAGGATTCGCGCCGGTGCAGAGCGTCAATACACATCAGCTCAGCTAGCTCGAAGAAGTCCAGTAGGCGTCCAGCCTTCTCTAGGGACTGGTTGAGTTCCATCTTTTCACCCGTGATGCGGGCGTCCTTCCAGAACTCTTCCTTCAGCGCGCGAATCTGCTTTACAGCCTTCTTCAAGCCGTCTTCGCGACGCTCCATACCACAGTACTCCCACATAATGCGGCCCAGGGCCATGTGGAAGTCATCCACCGAGCGGCTACCATCCAAAGCCATCAGACGGTCAACTCGGTCCTCAACATCCTTGCGTGCCTGAGCGATTTCAGGGGCGTTGGGGTCTACCTTGCCTTCACGCAGCATGTCAGCCAGGTAGTTGTTGATGGTGTCAGGCAGAACGAAGTAGCCGTCAGCCAGACCCTGCATCAGGGCCGAGGCACCCAGGCGGTTAGCACCGTGGTCGGAGAAGTTAGCTTCACCAGCCACAAACAGACCCGGGATGGAGGACTCTAGGTCGTAGTCAACCCACAGGCCACCCATGGTGTAGTGGACGGCGGGGTAAATACGCATCGGGACTTCGTAGGGGTCGTCACCGGTGATGCGCTCGTACATTTCGAACAGGTTACCGTACTTAGCAGAGACGGCTTCCTTGCCTAGACGCCCGATAGCCTCGGAGAAGTCCAGGTAGACGCCACGACGCATGGTGCGCTCGTTGCCATCGGGGTCGGTTTCCTTAATGGCAGGTCCAACGCCACGGCCTTCGTCACACATGTTCTTGGCCTGACGTGAGGCGATGTCACGGGGCACCAGGTTACCGAAGGCGGGGTAGATACGCTCGAGGTAGTAGTCGCGGTCTTCCTCAGGAATCTGGCGCGGGTCCTTCTCGCAGTCTTCAGCCTTCTTGGGTACCCAGATGCGTCCGTCGTTACGTAGCGACTCACTCATCAAGGTCAGCTTGGACTGGAAGTCACCGGACTGCGGAATACAGGTGGGGTGAATCTGGGTGTAGCAGGGGTTAGCGAAGTAGGCGCCCTTGCGGTGAGCACGCCAGATCGCGGTACCGTTGCAGCCCATAGCGTTGGTGGACAGGAAGAATACGTTGCCGTAACCACCGGTGGCCAGTACGACGGCGTCGGCCAGGTGGGTCTCGATCTCGCCGCTGACCATGTCGCGGGTGACAATACCGCGAGCCTTGCCGTCAACCACGATTAGTTCAACCATCTCGTGACGGCGGAACTCCTTAACCGTGCCGGCGCGCACCTGACGCTCTAGAGCCTGGTAGGCGCCGATCAGTAGCTGCTGACCGGTCTGACCACGAGCATAGAAGGTACGCGATACCTGCACACCACCGAAGGAACGGTTGTCTAGCAGACCGCCGTATTCGCGGGCGAAGGGCACACCCTGAGCCACACACTGGTCGATGATGTTGGCGCTGACCTCAGCCAGACGGTAAACGTTGTCTTCACGAGCGCGGTAGTCGCCACCCTTTACGGTGTCGTAGAACAGGCGGTAAACCGAGTCGTTGTCGTTGCGGTAGTTCTTAGCAGCGTTGATACCACCCTGGGCCGCAATGGAGTGGGCGCGACGGGCAGAGTCCTGGTAGAAGAACACCTTGACGTTGTAGCCCTGCTCGCCCAGGGAAGCAGCAGCAGCGCCACCGGCCAGACCGGAGCCAACTACAATCACGTCAAGCTTACGGCGGTTAGCCGGGTTAACTAGCTTGGCTAGGAATTTACGCTGTTCCCAACGCTTTTCGATCGGAACATCATGCGGGGCCTTGGTGTCGGCGATGTCCTCGCCAACCCGGTACAGGCCATCGATAACTTTACTCATTTATCTTCACGCTCTCTCAGTGTCCAGCGACTGCGCCGTGCAGTGCAGTCCACGAACCAGCAGCAGGCGCGTCTACCCAACCAAACAGGATGGCGGTAGGCACGGCCATAAAGGCTACGAACAGGGCCAGGGCAACCAGCGTGGCGATCAGGCGCACGCCAGGAATTACAGAACCACGGATAGCACCCAGGGTCTGTAGGGCGGACCAAACACCGTGCCAAGCGTGCAGCGCCAGCGCAGCCAGGGCGATGAAGTAGATGGCGTAGGTCCAAGGGGCATCGTGGAAGCCGAGGTACATGTTCTTGTAGGCGTCACCGTGCACGTAGTGACCACCGGGGGTGGCGTTCAGCGTGGTGAACTGCAGGATGTGCCACACAATGAACAGAACCAGGATCACGCCACCCCAACGCATGGTGCGGTTTGCGTAGCGTGAAGCTGCATACTCTGCATGAGCCTTCTTAACTGCGTACTTCTGGTTACCGCGAGCCTTGTTGTTGCGGTGCCACAGGTGGAAAGCAGCGCCGGCGTGCCCAACGAGGCAGGCGACCATAATCGCACGCAGAATCCATAGCAGACCCTCACGAGGCAGGATTGGCATGAACATGGTACGCAGGTGAGCGGCATAGCCGTTGTAGACGTCCTCACCTTCAAAGTACTTGAGGTTGCCGTAGGCGTGGAATAGAACAAAGAAGAGGAAGAACAGACCGCTGTACGCCATGATCCGCTTCATCGCGACGGTCGTACGTCCAGCAGTCTGCCTCTTGGGAGAAACATTTGATTTGGCCACGTCACAAGGCTATCTAGCGCCCACATGCCTTAAGTCCTAAGTGGTCCAGAAAGCGCTTAATACGCCTTCTGCGTATAGCTATTTACGCTGATATAACGCGGTTTAGTGGGGGTCATGCAAATGTTTGCACAAGTGTCAGCGACCACTGAGAAGCAGAGCACTTGGGGTTTATTAGGGCACACGTGATTTACTAAATAAACCTGCAGCCTTTTTATAAGGGTTTAACCGGTCTAAAAAGTCTCTAGCTGCCTACCGGCCCCACTTTAGGTGCGGCTAGTTTTTTGCGCATCACGACGGCGTCCTCGCGCGGGTGACTGTAATAGCCGCGCCGCTTACCTATCGCCTTAAAGCCAGCTCCCTTATATAACGCAATGGCGCCGTCGTTAGAAGCCCGCACCTCCAACAACACTGCTTCACACTCACGTTCAGCAGCAGCGTCGAGCAAAGCTTTAAGCAAAGCTCGCCCCACCCCCTGACGGCGAAAGTGGGGCAAGGTGGCGATAGTCAGTACGTCAGCGCTATCTCCCAGCCACACCCCGGCGTAGCCAGCCATAGCTGCGTCAACCTCGGCTACTACATAAATGCGGTCGTCAAGAGACTCCATTGCGCCCAGTTCACTGGCCAGTAACTGGGGGCTCCAAGCCTCGGCAGAAAAAAGCTGACGCTCAGCTTGGGCCACCCAGCCCAGATCGGCTTTACGCATTGCGCGCAGGCGCAAAGCAGGCATCAAATAACTCGCTTAGGAGCCTTGGGCATCTGCACGTCGGCGTGACGCAGATACAGCGGCTCGGTGGGCTGGTTGATCCCCTGCTGGTGGCGCCGCCAGGCGATACGTGCCAGCTGCTCCAGGATCGGGTCTTGGCTGTCAATTTCGGTGCCGGTCAGCTGCTGCGGATATAGGGCCACGCCAGAGCCGGTTACGTAGTCAACTTCGCCCAGTTCCATGGCCGCTGCAGGGCTTAGCACGTGCAACTGACCTAGGCGTTCGACGTCGTCGGCACCCTTAACCTGATAGCGGGCGGCATAAACTTCCTTGCGGCGCGCATCATTAGCAACCAGCAGGCACTTACCCTGCCCCGCCTCGCCAAGACGGTCAAAAGCAGCCCGAGCACGCGCATCCAAAGAGCTAACTCCCCACAGCGGCAGGTTGTGCACGCGCGCAAAAGTCCGCGCTGTCACCAGACCGGCACGCAAACCAGTGAAGGGAGCCGGGCCGGTAGCCACGGCAATGGCGTCTACTGCCTCGCCCGCCAAAACCTGGCTAAGCATGGGGGCTAAAGATTCGGCGTGGTGGCGCGCGTCAGTACCCACCTGCTGACGCACGGTGGTAGCGACGCCGTCGCTAAGCTCAATTAATGCCAAAGCGGACGCTAAAGAGGAGTCGATGGAGACAATACGCACGGGCTTAAGCCTATTCCTTTTCGGTTTTAGTTTTCTCAATAGCAGCTGCCGTTTGCGAAGCCGGCACTGCCGTAGCTGAGTGCACCGACACCTGCGGGCGAGCCCTGCCCTTAGCTGGAGTTTCAATCACTGCCTGACGCAGCTTACGTTTACCAGAGCCGTCCTGAGTCTCCAGGTCCCGGTATTTACTAGTGTGTTTATCCAGGACAGCCAAGCCAATTAAACCCAGGCAAGCCAGTACCACCATGGTCCAAAGCACCCAGCTAGACCAGGCAGAACCATTTTCATCAGCAGATGCAGTGGGTGAACCAGAGTGCCTAACATCACGTATAGAAATATAGGCCGAAACCGAGATTGAACCACGCTGCAATTTATTGGCTTTAGCTCCCAGCGGGCGCAGCTGACCGTCCTCCAGCTGATACCAGGCCGTATCTTGAGCTTCATAAACCGGGTATTGGCCTGTGCCCAGGCTTGCAAGTGAGCGCGCCAAGGCCGCGTCAGCTATCTGCACTGCCGTGGTTTTAGCGTCGGTTGCGTTTATTAGCAGCACAAATTTGAGCTCCCCACCCAGACGTACCAGCGTGTACCACTGCTCCGGGCTGCGCACCACCTGCACAGAGCCATTGTCAGAACGCGAAACATTCCACACATGCGCAGGCGTAGTGAATTCCGCCTGAGTGCGTTGGGTGGCGCTAAGGGCATTATTGGAGCTCGATTTGAGCCACTGCTCTAGGTAGTTTTGGTCCACCTGGGCCCGAGCCGGGCCTGCCAGCGCCAACAGAACCAGCGTCACCAGCGCCAAGCCTGCCGCCAGCAAAGACCCCGGCCAAGAGCCCGGCAAGGCTCGCGATAAAAAGCCTGGCAACGCACTTGGCGAAGAACCCGGCGCTTTTGCCGCGAGCGCGAGTGAACTGAGCTGCCTGTGGCTAGCCTGCCAGTTCATGGCTTAGAGCTGGTCGAGCGCTTTTTCCCAGCGCGGACCGTAGCCGGTAAGGGTGATGGTGCGGGCGCCGTCGTCGACGCCGCCCAGGTCAGTGATGCCGCTAGCATCGGCACCTGCCAGTCCCCCCTGCGGACGTTCCACCTTGATTTCTAGGCGATTGTCACTGATGCCTTCTACCATGCCTTCGCCCCATTCAACCAGGGTGATGGACTCTTCCAGGGAGGAATCCAAATCCAGGGTTTCGAGGTCTTCTAGGCTGGTGAGGCGATAGGCATCTACGTGCACCAGGTCCGGGCCGCCGGCCAGGGAGGGGTGCACGCGCGCCACGATGAAAGTGGGTGAAGATACGCGCCCACGTACGTTTAAGGCTGAGCCGATGCCTTGGGCCAAAGTGGTTTTACCGGCACCTAGCTCGCCTGAAAGCATCACCAGGTCTCCGGCTTGTAGCAGCGTAGCTAGCCGGGCACCGAATTCCCTTGTGGAATCGGCATCCGTGGTGTGGGTGACGTATGTGCTCATTGGGGAATCTCCGCTAATTTGTAGGAGCCTTGGGAAACGTAGTAGCGCGGTAGGTGGGCGCCGCGTAGCTGAGTGACCACCTCATAGGAGATGGTGCCGCAGGCAGTAGCCCAGTCTTCAGCGGTGGGGATGGCCGGGTTAGCCGGGCCGTTTAAGGGAGCGGGATCGCCGAAGAGGATAGCCAGGTCGCCAGCGCGCGCGGGGGCGGGTCGGGGGGTGCCGTCCGGGTTGCTGGTGGGACCTAGGTCTACAATAACTTGATCCATGCATACGCGCCCAACAATGTGGGTGCGTTGTTTGCCAACCAGGATGGGGGCGCGGTCGGAGGCGCTACGCAAAATGCCGTCACCGTAGCCTAGCGGCACTAGCCCTACCCAGCGGTCGGTGGGGGCCTGCCAGGTGGCGCCGTAGGAGACGCCTTGACCGGCCTTAATGTGCTTGACCTGGGTGAGGCGGGCTTCTAGGCGCATGATCGGGTGCAGACCTAGATCCTGGGCGCGGGCCACGGTGTGGTCGGGGCTTAGACCGTACAGGCCAATGCCGAAGCGGTCCATGTCTAGGGCGGCGGTGTCGGGGTGCCACAGGGTGCCGGCGGTGGCCGCCAGGTGGCGCACGGGCACGTCAATGCCGGCGTCGGCCAGGATTTGTAGGCCTTTACGGTAGCGTTCTAGCTGCTGACCGGTGGCGGGGATGAGGATTTCGTCTGCGCGGGCCAGGTGCGACCATAGCGCCACTACCTTAATGTACCCCTGGCTTTGGGCTTGGGCAGCGCATTGGGCCAGGTCAGCTAGGTCTTCTAGGTTGGCGCCGGCGCGGGCCATGCCGGTGTCCACCTTTAGGTGCACGTAGGCACATTTGCCTTCAGCTTGGGCGGCGGCGATGATGGCCTGCAAAACTTCCACGGTGGAGGCTGATAGGTCTAGCTGGGCCCGTAGCGCCTGACGCAGGCCAGAGTCTGCTTGGGCGGCCTCTTGCGGGCTAAGCGGCGGCATGATCCAGGTGAAAATCCTGGGGGTTTGGGTGGTGGTCAGGGCTGGGTTTTGGGCTAACTCGGCGCCATCTACCGGCTTTACCCCGGCGGCGTCGAGATATTCACGCAGGCGCAGGGCTTCGTGCAACTGTGCCACGCCCAGCCAAGTGGCGCCTTGACGCATACAGGCTAGTGCCATGGGGCCTAGGCCGTGTCCGTAGGCGTTGGCTTTGAGGATAGCCATCCAAGTTCCGCCGTGAAACTTACGAAGTTGGGCCACATTGGCGGCTAGGGCGTCGAGATCGATAATGGCACGGGCGGTTTGTGCTCCCGTCCAAGGAATTTGATAGCTATTAGGTTGCTCAGTCACGGCGCTATTGTCCCACTTTTAGCCGCCATCAGCTCAGTTTGCTGCAGCACTGGCGTAAAGGGCCCAGGCATTGGGGATGGCTGCGGCTATTTCTGGGGCGGTTATGGGATGGCCGACGACGACGCCGGCGGGCTGTGGGCCACTTGCGCCGGTGGGCTTTGGGCCGGCTGCTTCAGCGGCCAGTTGTCCGGCTAGGGCGTGTAGGCGCGCGGCCAGCTGCGCAATTTCGGGGGCTAGGGCAGCGGCACTAGTGAGTGCGGCGCCCCGCCCCTGAGCGTCAGCAGACTGCTGACTAGTCCCAGCGGCGTCGGCACTAGTAGCACTGCCTAAAGCGGCTATGGTGCCCACATGCCTCGCGCCGGCACGTACGTTTAGGGCCAGCAAGCCACCCATCAGACCCGCCAGTACGTCCCCACTACCGGCGGTAGCCAGCCAGGGCGTGGCCGCAGGCAGGAGGTAGACTTGGGCTTCGGCATCTACCACCACGGTGCGATTGCCTTTAGCTAGCACACAGGCCCCAGTTAATGCCGCCAGTTGCTGGGCTCCCTGGATGCGCCGCTGCAGCGCGGAGCTAATTTCAAAAGCAAACTTGCCAAGGGGTTTATCCGCCTTGTCTGCCAGTTTTCCCGCAATTTCACCTGCAGTTTTATCTGTATCCGTGCCCGCGAACAGGTTTAGGCAGCGAGCCAGCTCCCCATCATGAGGGGTGAGGATGTGATAGGGGTGTAGACGTAGTTTGCCCTTTTTAATCAGGGCACAAACTGGTTCTAGGGCGCTGGCGTCAATTACTGCCGGGGTGTTTTCTAGCAACTGGGCCAGCACCTCCCAGTCTGCCTTCTGGGCGTCCAGCCCCGGGCCAAGCACTAGGGCGTCACAGGCTCCGGTTAAGACTGGGCCATCGGGAACAATTTGCGGATGGGCGGCTAGCACCAGGTTTTCTACGCGCTCAGGGGCGTTTAGGCGAATCATGCCCACCCCACTATGACTGGCTCCGGCCACACATAGCAGCCCGGCGCCGGGAAAACGCTGCGAACCAGCGATTATGCGCACCACGCCGCGCGAGTATTTATGGCTGTCAACCCCAGGTTTAAGCAGGTAGCGGGCCAAGGCTGGGTCATGCGAGCTGACCTTACAGCCTTCTGCCGGGCCACCACTAGCCCAAACTTGGGCCATGGCTACCTTGTCGTGAGCTAGGCTCACGCGCCAACTGTGCAGTCCTAAACGCCGCGCCCACGCCGCCACCTGGCCGTGTAGGCGCAGTTGGGGGGCCTGACCGGGGCGGCTAGTGACCTCAATATCGCGAAAATTCAGCCCTACCACGCCAGCGCCGTCGTCGAGCCCAGAAACCTCAGCAGCGCACCCAGCCGAGCCAGCAGCGCCGTCGTCGCCCCCAATTGAGGCGGCCTGAGCGACGGCCTGGCCCAGCACCTTCAAGGCCGCCTCTTTAGCGCAAAAGCGCGCCGCCAAAGAAGGCAGCGCGCCCTTGCAACTATGAAGTTCCACAGCAGTAAACAACCGCTGCATTAAAGCTGCATTAGCGTTGATACGGTCACTAAAGCGTTCAATATCCACCACATCGATGCCGCTATACATGCCTTGAGTCTAGCGGTATTACTCCACCGTTACCGACTTGGCCAGGTTACGCGGCTGGTCCACGTCATAGCCCTTAGCCTGAGCCAAAGCGGAGGCGAACACCTGCAACGGCACCACGCTCAGCAGCGGCATCATCAAGGTGGGGGCGGCGGGCACGCGGATCACGTCATGAGCGAAGGCGTCCACAGCGTGGTCTTCTTCCTCAGCGATCACAATGGTGCGGGCGCCGCGAGCGCGAATCTCCTCAATGTTGGAGATGACCTTGTCGTGCAGCACAGGGCGGCGCGGAGTAGGCACAATCACGAATACCGGCAGACCTTCCTCTACCAGGGCGATAGGGCCGTGCTTGAGCTCGCCGGCGGCAAAGCCTTCGGCGTGCACATAAGCCAGTTCCTTGAGCTTAAGGGCACCCTCTAGGGCTACCGGGTAGCCCACGTGGCGGCCCAGGAATAGGAAGGAGTTGTTGTCAGCTAGTTCGCGGCCCAGGGCACGCACTTGCTCTTCGCTGTTATCTAGGAAACGCTGGATGCGCTCAGGCATGGCGGACAGGTTAGCCAGGTAGTCAGCCACCTCTTCAGGCCACTTGTTACCGCGCAGCTGGGCCAGGTATAGACCCAGCAGGTAGCAGGCGGTGATCTGGGCCAGGAAGGCCTTGGTGGAGGCTACGGCAACCTCGGGGCCAGCGTGGGTGTAGAGCACAGCGTCGGCTTCACGGGCAATGGTAGAGCCGTAGGTGTTAACGATTGCCAGTACGCGCGAGCCCTGCTCGCGGGCGTGACGCACAGCCTGGATGGTGTCCATGGTTTCACCGGACTGGCTGATGGCAACAGTTAGGGTTTTTTCGTTTACGATCGGGTCACGGTAGCGGAACTCGTGGGCGAGCTCGATTTCTACCGGGATACGGCACCAGTGCTCGATGGCGTACTTGGCTACGTGTCCGGCGTAGGCGGCGGTACCGCAAGCAACCACGATGATCTTGTCCACGCTGCGCAGCACCGAGGGGTCGATACGCATTTCGTCTAGCTGCAGTTCGCCGGCGGCGTCCATGCGGCCGCGCAGCGTGTCGGCCACGGCGGTGGGCTGGTCGTGGATTTCCTTGTTCATGAAGGTGTCGTAACCGCCCTTGACGGCGGCGGAGGCGTCCCAGGTGACCTCCCAGCTGTGCGGCTCGGTCACTACCTGGCCGGCGGCGTCGGTAATTTCAATGCCAGCGGCGGTGATCAGCACGATCTGGTCGTCATCCACTTCCACGGCCTGCTTGGTGAAGGCTACGAAAGCGGCGACGTCGGAACCGACGAAGTTTTCACCCTCACCCACGCCCAAAACCAGCGGGGAGGAGCGACGCGCGGCCACGATAGTGCCGGGGGCGTCGGCGGTGATGGCTAGCAGGGCGTAAGTGCCCTCCAGGCGCGGGGTCACCTGGGCCATGGCTTCACGCAGCTGCAGGGCCGGGTCGCCAGCGGGGTTGGCTTCACGCAGGGCGCTGTAGGCGATGTCTAGCAGGTGGGCGACAACTTCAGAGTCAGTTTGGGATAGTAGGGTGCGCCCGAGGCTTTCTACCTCTTCACGCAGGGGACGGAAGTTTTCAATAATGCCGTTGTGTGCCAGGGCGATGTGTCCGGCCACATGCGGGTGGGCGTTAGCGGCAGTGGGACTGCCGTGGGTGGCCCAACGGGTGTGACCAATACCGGCGGTGGCCGGGGCCAGGGGGTGGGCGGCGATCTGCGCCCGTAGGTTTTCTAGCTTGCCGGCTTCCTTACGTACGGATACACCTTCATCCGTCACTAGGGCTACGCCAGCGGAGTCATAGCCACGGTATTCCAGGCGGCTAAGACCATCTAGTAGTACTTCTAGGCTACGTTCACTGGGGACCGCTACCGGTCCGACATGTCCAACGATTCCACACATAAACTTGATTGAATCATGTATTTAATGCGCAAAACAATGATTGAAAGGCGCGAGCTTGCTTACTATTCCCACAGCGTAGAGGCCATATGACCCAGGCCGCTTAGGTCTGAGCTTTATCTTTGGCTGGTTTGTAAGCCAAACTAGAGCCGTGAGCGATTTTGCTAACCCCCTAGATTGGCTTCCCATCTGGCATAAGAACAGCCCGTTTATAGAGATTAAACGTGAAGCTTGGGGCCGTATAGCCGCTAACGCCCCCCTGCCGCTAACTGAAGCCGATCTGGAACGTTTGCGTTCTTTAGATGACCCCATTGAGCTACCTGAGGTAGATGCGGTTTACCGGCCTCTATCGGCACTTTTAGAGACTTACATTGAATCCACGCAGATGCGCCGCCAGGCGGTGGCGCGCACTTTAGGGATTGAGCCTACGCATGTGCCTTTTGTGATTGCGGTGGCCGGATCGGTGGCGGTGGGTAAATCCACTACCGCCCGTCTGCTGGCTCACCTGCTGGCGCGGTTTGAGGCCACCCCCAAGGTGTCTTTGGTGACCACAGACGGTTTCTTACTACCCAACAGCGAGTTGGAGCGGCGCGGGTTGATGGCCCGTAAGGGTTTCCCAGAGTCTTATGACCGACGCGCCCTGCTTGATTTCATTAGCGCGGTTAAATCTGGCGCTCCCCTGGTGCAGGCGCCCCTTTATGACCACACGATTTATGACGTGGTACCTGACCGTAAGGTGGATGTGCGTCAGCCTGACGTGCTGGTGCTGGAGGGTCTAAATGTGCTCCAGCCCGCCCCGCGCGCTTCTAACAACCAGGCTGTTATGGCGGTTAGTGACTTTATTGATTTTTCTATCTATGTTGACGCCGACGCCACCAACATTCGCTCTTGGTATTTGGAGCGGTTTTTAACTTTGAAGCACACGGCTTTTACTCAGCCTGACTCTTACTTCCGTAAATATGCTGATATTGACGACGACGTCGCTTTGGCTGGGGCCGGCCAGATTTGGGATACCGTCAATCTGCCCAATTTGATTGAAAACATTGAGCCCACCCGCCCCCGTGCCACCTTGCTGCTACATAAAGACGCCAACCACCACATGGACTATATGCGCCTGCGCAAAGAGTAGGGTTGCGCGGACGCAAACAAACCAAAGGCCGGCCCAAAATTTCGGGCCGGCCTTAGTGTCTAGCTGCAGTGCCTAGCTGCGCACTAACGCATTTTTTGGCGCGCAAGCGCTGGCGCCTGAACGCGGCAGCGCGGCGAACGCCAGCGCGTTGAGCACGCTAAGTGCGCAGCTAGGTTTTAGGGCGTCACAGAGCCAGGTTGTCCTTAACCACCTGGGCCAACTCAGCGGCAACGGCGTCGGACTCTTCCTGAGTGGCAGCCTCAACCATGACACGTACCAGCGGCTCAGTGCCCGAGGGGCGCAGCAGCACACGGCCGGTCTCACCTAGGCGGGCCTCAGCCTTAGCCACGGCGCTCTGGACGGCGTCGTTAGTGGAGGCGGCGTGCTTATCCACGTTGGGGACGTTAATCAGCGACTGGGGTAGGCGCTCAACTACGCTGGCCAGTTCCTTGAGGGACTTGCCAGAGCGCTTGAGGCGGGCCGCCAAACGCAGCGAGGTTAGGATACCGTCACCGGTGGTGGCGTGGATGGAGTCGATGACGTGACCAGACTGCTCACCACCAAGCACGTAGCCGCCAGAAAGCATCTTTTCTAGCACGTAGCGGTCACCCACACCGGTCTGAACAGTGCGGATACCGTGCTTGCGCATGGCCAGCAGCAGACCCAAGTTGCTCATAACCGTCACTACCAGGGTGTCGGAGGCCAGGGTGCCGTCAGCCTTAGCGCCAATGGCGAGGATACCCATGATCTGGTCGCCATCCACCAAGGTGCCCTCAGCGTCAACGGCCATGCAGCGGTCGGCGTCGCCGTCGTAGGCCACACCCATGTCTGCACCCACGAACTTAACGTAGTTCTGTAGCTGCTCGGGGTGGGTGGAGCCGGCCTGGGCGTTGATGTTTAGACCGTCGGGAGAGGCGTTGATAACCAGCACTTCAGCGCCGGCGGCACGTAGCGCAGCGGGGCCCACCTTGGAGGCAGCGCCGTTGGCGGCGTCCACGGCGATACGCAGGCCGGATAGGTCAGTGCCAGTGGAAGCCACCAGGTGGTTGATGTAGGCCTGGTCAGCTACGGTTTCACCCTTGATTACGCGGCCGACGGCGGCGCCGGTGGGGCGCTCGTGCTCGGCGGTGAGTAGGGCTTCAATGCGGTCTTCGACGGCGTCTTCTAGCTTGAAGCCGCCACGGGCGAAGAATTTAATGCCGTTGTCGGGGAAGGGGTTGTGGGAAGCGGAGATCATAACGCCCAGGTCGATGTCCTGGGCGGCGGTGAGGTAGGCGATGGCGGGGGTGGGAAGTACCCCGACGCGGGTGACGTCGACGCCGGAGGCCGCCAAACCTGCGGAGATAGCGTGGTCTAGGAATTCTCCTGAAGCACGGGTGTCTCGACCGACGATGGCGCGCGGACGCTTGTTGCCTTTAGCCGGCGACTTTTCCGTTAGGACACGGGCAGCAGCTTCACCTAGCTGCACCGCCAGGGTGGGGGTGAGTAGGTCGTTAGCTAGGCCGCGCACACCGTCAGTACCGAATAGACGAGCCATTGATTTCCTCCTGCAAAAGCTCAGTGAATAAGGCAAGTATCCCACAACCAGTTAAAACGCAACACACCCCGCCACCATGTACAGGTGACGGGGTGTGGGCAGATAAAACGCGATCAGCGCTTGGAGTACTGCGGAGCGCGGCGGGCCTTGTGTAGACCGGCCTTCTTACGCTCAACAGCGCGGGCGTCGCGGGTGAGGAAGCCGGCCTTCTTTAGGGTGGCGCGGTTAGCCTCACGGTCGATCTCGTTCAGGGCGCGGGCAATGCCTAGACGCAGAGCGCCGGCCTGGCCGGAAACGCCGCCACCGTGGATGCGAGCGATCACGTCAAAGCGACCCTCGATGTCCAAGATGGTGAACGGGGAACGCACTAGCTGCTGGTGCAGCTTGTTGGGGAAGTAGTCCTCCAGGGTGCGTCCGTTTAGAGTCCAGTTACCGGTGCCGGGCACTAGGCGTACACGAGCAACGGCCTCCTTGCGGCGGCCTAGGCCGGCGCCGGGAGCGGTGATGGACTGACCACGGCCTTCGCCGGTGGTCTCGGTTTCAGTGGTGTAGCTGGCGGGAGCGTTCTCCTCGTCCAGTACCTCAATGTCGATGGTGGTCTCAGCCACGATATGTCCTTTACGTTATGAGGCTCGTGCGCTGAGCGCTTACTGAGCGACCTGGGTGATCTCGAAAACCTGAGGGTTCTGGGCCTGGTGCGGGTGCTCGCTACCAGTGTAAACCTTCAGCTTCTTGAGCTGGGCACGGCCAAGCTTGGTGTGGGGAATCATGCCCTTGATGGCCTTTTCTACGGCGAACTCGGGACGAGTAGCCAGTAGCTCACGGTAGCTGGTGGCGGTCAGACCACCGGGACGACCAGAGTGACGGTAAGCGAACTTCTTGTCAGCCTTACCGTTGGTCAGCGCGACCTTGTCAGCGTTAATGATGATGACGTAGTCGCCGGTGTCCGCGTGAGGGGCGAACTGGGGCTTGTGCTTCCCACGGAGCAGGGTTGCGGCCTGAGCCGCTAGACGACCCAGCACGACGTCGGTGGCGTCAATGACGTACCAGTTCTTCTCGACGTCGCCGGGCTTCGGTGTGTACGTACGCACGGGCGTTTGCCTTCGTTTCTACTTGGCGGTGGGCACACTTAGCTGATGTTGAAGCGTCACAGCTTTTTGCATAACCCACCGTGGTCAGGTGAACGTTGCTGGAGCACGTAGCGCGTGGGGCGAGTGGGAGCGCACCGCAAGCGCGCACAGACGTGCTGCAAGACATGACTACTTTACCCAAGGCATACAACTAGGTCAAAGATTCTTACCCTACCCACCCCCGTGAAGCCCACCACTACCCTACAAACACAGGCAAACACAGGCAATTTCATCCCTTCCCTATAAAAAATTCATGGGGTTTTATAGGCAACGGACGAAATGTCAGTTTTTGTGCGCCCCCGCCTCCGGCCCTACCCATGCCCCGTCAACGACGACGCCGGGCCGCCTCCTTGGCCCGCACACTTCAGCCCCGCCGCCAACAACGACGCCGCCGGGCACCCTTCACTCCCCTGCCACCAGCCCAGCTGCACCCAGCAACCGCACCCGGCCAGCCAGACACAGCCGGCCCATCCAGTCACCCAACTGGCCCAATCCACTCAGTCACAACATTTAGTCATCAGCAGCGCTGGTGCGCAAAACCCGCGCGGCCTGCGCCTGCTCAGCCCAGCGGCGCGGCTCAGGGTAGGTTATAGCCTCCAAAGTCAGCCCATGAGCAGGCGCCAGCGGGGCCGCCAACTCCCGTGAACGCCGCGCCAACAGCGCCGCCGGCCACTCCTCACTATTGCGCCCCTGCCCCACCGTCAGCGTGGCCCCTACCAGGGACCGCACCATGTGGTGGCAAAACGCGTCGGCACTGACTTCAAACACGGCCAGACCAGCATCAACACCGCTTTCGGGCCGACTCCACGCGGCCGCGAGCAGACTGCGAATAGTGGATGCCCCCTGGCGCGGCTTGCAGTAAGACAAAAACTCGTGCTCCCCCAGCAGCGGCTGCAGCGAGCGGTTCATGGCCTCCAAGTCCAGCTCCTGGTCAGTCCACAGCACGCTGGAGCGCAGGCGGGGGTCGTGCCGCGCCACGCCGTCGGCCACGCGGTAACGGTAGGTACGCCGCAGGGCACTAAAGCGCGCATCAAAATCGCCGCCCACCTGGCTCACCGCGCCCACCACGATGTCCGCGCCGTTGCCCGTGCTCTCCCCCAGCGCCACCAGCCCCGGCTCCGGACGCGAGGTAGTTTTGGGATTTGCAGCCCGTTTGAGCAGGGCTTGGGTCCGACGTCGCAGCGCCTGGGCAGGGTCGACCCCGTTGCGTCCAGCTAAGGCTTGCCAGGCTTCAGCGTCGACGTCGAAATGCACCACCTGGTGACTGGCGTGCACCCCGGCGTCGGTGCGTCCGGCAACGGTGAGCTGTACAGGGACGCGCAAAATGGTGGATAGGGCCTCGGTTAGCTCGCCTTGCACGGTGCGCAGGCCAGGTTGGGCGGCCCAGCCGCGAAAGAAGGTGCCGTCGTAGGCCAGGTCCATGCGTACACGCACCTTGGGGCGCAGGGCTGCTGCCAGGTTGGCTGCCAGCTGTGGGCTTTGCGCCTCGGCCCCACTGGCCGGCTCGACAACGCAATCACGGTAACCAAACATGCACCCATTTGAGCACATCAGCGCTAGGGTAAGGGCGTGAGTGACGTAACGACCCTGAGCGTGGACTGCGGCGGCGGCGGCATTAAAGCCAGCGTATTAAACAGCGCGGGCAACATTATTTCGCCAGCTCTACGCACTCCCACGCCTTATCCGCTCCCCCCTGAGCGCCTGGTAGAAACCATCGTTGACCTGGCCAAGCAGCTACCACGGGCGCATCGCATCACCGTAGGTATGCCGGGCATGATCCGCCACGGGGTGGTGATCACGACGCCGCACTACATCACCAAGTCTGGCCCGCGCTCCAAGGTGATGCCTGAGCTGGTGCCGCTGTGGGCACGCTTTGATATGCGTGAAGCTTTGCAAAACCAACTGGATTTACCCACTTTGGTGCTAAATGACGCCGAGGTGGCCGGCGCGGGCGTGGTGACCGGTCAGGGTCTGGAGATGATCGTGACGCTGGGGACAGGCTTGGGTAACGCCATTTTTGATAATGGCCGCCTAGCCCCGCACGTGGAGGTTTCCCAGGGCCCGATCCGCTGGGGCCTAACCTATGACGACTACATCGGTGAGCATGAGCGTCTGCGCCTGGGCGATTCGCACTGGTCACGGCGCGTGCGCCTGGTGGTTGATGCGCTGCGACCGATGTACGTGTGGGACCGCCTTTACCTAGGTGGCGGCAACTCGCGCCGGATCACTGCCTCTAACCTGGCTAAGATCGGCGAGGACGTCGTGGTGGTCCCCAATGAGGCGGGTATGACCGGCGGGGCGCGCTGCTGGGATCTGGCTCGCACCAGCGACTAGTTCGCTCCTGGGACTGCCGGCTTTAGCTGGCGCGGCCAACTTATCAGGCTTTTAACCTGGACTTACTGGCATAAGCTGACTTAATTAAATGGCGGGTTCGTTTAAAGTGCGGGCCCGCTTTTTGCTGTGGTTTTATTTACGACGACGACGGCGCTCGCGGCTGCTGTTAGCGCTAGCGGCCACCGTTATGGCAAGCGCGAAGCCTGCGGCTAACCGGCTTATTGGGGAATGACCTGAGCTTGGGGGTTGCCGGCGGCGTCGAAGGTGTAGGTGGCGTCGATCCTTACTGAAACTTGCACGCCATTGTCTCGGCTGCTTAGGCCGCTAACCCGAATCACCCCGACGGCACTGAACTTGTCGCCGTCGATCTCTAATAAGCGACTGGGCAGAGACTGCAAGGTCAGCTGGGAGGCATCGACGTTACGCACCTGTGCGGGGCAGGCATCCCCGCCAGAACCCTCAGCGCAGGCCCGCACCTGTTCTTGAGCCCAGCTCAGAGCCCATTGTGAGAGTTCAGCGGTGGGGTTGACGCTAAGTGTTGCCTCATGCTGGGACTCGGTAACTACCAGTTCACGCTGGCCAGTGGGGGTAACGGCGAGGCCCGCAGTTAAATATTTGGGGTTTACCGTGCCAGAGATAAGGGAATATGAGCCCGGATAGGCCAGGGCTTTGACGTGGCGGTAACCGTTTTTGTCTGCCCCTACTAAGGGCAGCGGGACGGAAATGGTGCCGACTGTAACTCGGTTTACGGCTGAGGGGATGGAAATATCCACGCTGCGAGCCAGTGAGGTTGTAATAGCCCATTTACCAATGAATGGGCGCTCAACTTTGCTGGGTTTAACGCTGACCACTGCCTGCTGTGGTGCACCGTCGCCTACCATGTAGCGGACGGTGATGGCGGTGGTGTCGCCGCTAACCATGCCGGTGCTCACGGAGATGAGTCTGAGTTTGCCTTCAGCGCCTTCAGCGGCTTGGGATTTGAGTAGGTTAACCCCAGTATCACCGGGGATCTTGACGGGCACGGCCGCTGTGGCCGCCTCGTATTTGCCTTGCTCTAGTAGCTGCATGTAGGTGCGTACGGCTGCTTCGGCGCCGGTGTTCACTGGGTTGATTAGTCGCGGTAGGGCGACGACGCCTATCACCAGCACTACTACTAAAGCTGCCGCGACCGCATAGACCTGCCAGTTAAGCCAGGCCGGAAGTGAGATGCTGCGGGTTCTACGAGAGCTCATGGTTCTAGAGAAAGGTGCATATTGTTAGGCTAACGATACGCGAGTATATCTGATTGACCTCTAGGTTAACTGAGCTGTCCAGGCCTGTTCAGGCTTGTCCACGCTGTGGCCAGGGCAGGCATCTGGACGCGCTAGCCTCTGCCCGGGCGCGTCCAAGCAGTCGGATTTGCGGTTTACCTGCTACTCAAATAGCCCCCAACCAATTTCCGGCTGCCCAGAGGCATCAAGACTGGAACCCCCAGGCAATTCCCGGTTGCCCAGAGGTATCAAAGTAAATATAACCAGTTATCTCACTTCGCACATGTTCCACTTCCGCAGCTCTATAAGCATAAGAACCATTCTCAGAATAAGATTTATAGACAAGTTTTGACATATAGATGCCAGTGGCTTTAACAACAAAGATGGTTCTAAAAGCATAATTACGCTTATATTCGTTACGATACTTATCAAGCGAGATAGAATCCAGGTTGCTTGGTAGCGTTTTTACTGCAATCTCATTAAGCTCTCCTAATCGCAAGTAAAAAGGACACGTCAAATCATGCCTGTCTGCTTCAGAGGCGCAGCTTTTAACTTTTTCTTGAACTTTATTTAGAGCCCAAGCCTTAAGTTTCTCCGTAGGTTCAACACTAGCATCAATCTGCGTAGTAGATTCGTTAAAAGGTTCAGCGTTATTGTCAGCTACCACTACCTGCTTGCTTGGTAGACTAATAGCAAAATATTCAGGATTAGCGCTTTGCACCTCAA
This sequence comes from uncultured Actinomyces sp., assembly GCA_915063485.1. Taxonomy (GTDB): domain Bacteria; phylum Actinomycetota; class Actinomycetes; order Actinomycetales; family Actinomycetaceae; genus Actinomyces. The sequence continues at coordinate 3,255 of CAJZDJ010000017.1, read as the reverse complement.
CATTATAAACTCCAGGATATACTAGATAGTTAAATTTACCATCAGCTTCCATACTGGAATCTACAACAACCGAACCTATTTTATAAGACTTGAAAAACTCGTCTTCGGGAGTAATTGCCAAATGCGTGACTAACGGGGTGACTATTTTCCAATTATTTACCAGCCAGTCACTCTCATATAGCTTCACTTGCAATGTTTGGTTCACATACTTATCTTTGACCTGCAAACTTACATGAACATTTACTGTCGACGAATTGCGCTCTTGCACAGTTATAGAGTTAACTTTAACCGCGCCTTTAACGCCACTATAAGCTTTATCGCTCAACAGTCTGCGCTGATAGCTATTAGCGCCAGGATCTACCAGCTTGCTTGCTGCATCATATTTTCCGTCAGCAATCAACTGCACATACTCACGCACAGCAGCTTCAGGAGTGCGGTCAGAGTTAATCACTCTTACCGAAACCACACCTGCAATCAACACCAGTACCATTGCTAGCACAACTGCCAGGCAGAGCTTCAGATTCAGTCGTTTGCGAAAAACATCAGCAGTTTTTGCAACAGACCACCCAGAGGAACCTGCCGGCTTGACCCGGTTAGATGGAACCTCAACGTATTTAGGGTAACGATTATTTTCATTATTCATATCAGACATCCCAAACACTCCATTTAAGTACAGGCTGTCTTTCTTTATCAAAATCGACTATACCAACTGCATTGTAATAAAAATCTTCAGTCTCACTTATTTCTTTACCTGAAGTGCCAGCAGATCCTGTAGTAGTCACCCTAATTACACCATCAGCTCTAGCTGCGATCAGGCTAGTACCATTAACATAAGCTACGGAATATAGAGCGGTGGGCAATGTTTTTACTTCCAGAGCTTTAACTGGAGACCATGTCTCAACAGGACAAGAATTATCTTTCCTGGGATAAGAAATAGACGCACAAGATTTGATTCTACTCTGAATTTGCGGTAACGCCCAAGTCTTTAGTTTTTCTGTAGGCTTGACAGTAAAATGTTTGTTGAACTCAAAACTGGCATAAAAATCACTTTCAGAGTCGGTACTGCCATGTTGTATAGCAACAGCAACAAACTGTTTATGCACTGAGTTGATCTCAACATACTCGGAATTTACGCTTTGCCCCTCAATGTTATAAACTCCTGGATACATCTTACAAGATATAGACGAGCCGTAACCTACATTTTCTCTATATCCCACATCCAGAACAGCTGAACCAATTTTATAGGAATATAAATATGGGTGACCTTGAAATTGCACATTAACCAACAGTGGACTGACGACCTTCCACTTATTTACTCCTCGATCGGATAACTGTAATTGCAATTCAGATTCTATGGGTCGCCCATTTACCAATACAACTACATTAACAGTTGCAGTGTCGGAATTTTCGTCACGTTTAAAATTATTTATGGAATCAAATTTGACTGCACCTTTAACTCCGCTAAAAGTTTTACTAGATAGCATTTTACAGTCAGAGCTGGAACTGCTGGGATCTACTAGCTTGCTGGCCTCATCGTATTTTCCGTCAGAAATTAGCTGCACATACTCACGCACGGCAGCCTCGGGAGTGCGCCCAGAGTTAATCGCTCCTACCGAAACCACACCTACAATCAGCGCCAGCACCACTGCCAGCGCTCCTGCTAGGCAGAGCTTTGCTTTCTTGGTTAACGGCCTACGCGAAGCGGCAGCAAGTTTTGCGGGAGCCCCTTTTGGAACCCCCTCTTGTCTAAGACCTTCAGGTGGAGCCTTGAAGTCTTCAGCATGCCAACCGCTCTCTGTAGCCATAATCAAAACATCCAGTTTGTTAGACCAATGATGCATTCGAGTATAGCTGACCACACCCCTATTTGGGGTGCCAATAAGGTCAGAGATAAAACTTCCAGGGTCCAAGACAACTCTTCCGGCAGCCATGCTAGCTGCCGGAAGGCCCTAACTTAGCGATTTACCAACCAGTCCAGTTGATTTTTGGCTGTCTTTGCTCATCGAAAGATATGGAAGCGGTTGCAGTGTACTCCATATCATTAACTTCACCAGCCGCAGGCCCAGAGTAGCCATACTTCACTGTAATTACAGCGTCGCCCTTGGCCTCAATCAGACCATTCTTCTCAACATATTCAATGGACTTCAGTTGGTCGGGCGAGGTTTTTACTTGCACCGATGCAACATCATTACCTCGCACCTCAAGTGGACAAGAGTGATCTCGTTTGGCACCCGCAAAAGAGCCACAGTCCTTAACTTTGTCTTGAATCTGCTGCAACACCCAAGCCTTTGCAGCCTCTGTAGGCTCTACGGCAGCATAACTATCAAAATTCAAGTTAACGTAGGTTGGAGCTCCAACAGCAGCAGTGCTGGTGCGAGACTTGACTACGGCCACAAACTTATTGTGCTTAGGCTCAACTTTAACATATTGGGAGTTTATACTTGTTGGCTCAATGTTATAAACTCCTGGATACATCATGTAACTTACCGAGCCATAATGATCTTGTGATTTCATATTCACAATGGCTGAGCCAATTTTGTAGGAGCTTAAATATGCATGCTTATAAATTTGCACTTGAACCAATAGCGGAGTAAGGATCTTCCACTTACGTAAACCAAAATTATTTGTATATGACTCTACCTTCAGCTCAGCTTCCATAGGATGACCGCTTACTAGTAGATCCACGTTAACAGTTGCAGAATCATCGTCTTTGTCGTACTGCAACCCGCTTATAGAGTCAAATTTTACTGCCCCTTTGACCTTACTATAAGCCTTACTTGTTAGCAGCTCGCTCTGGGTACCAGTAACCCCTGGGTCCACTACTTTATTAGCTTCGTCGTATTTACCATCAGCAATCAACTGCACGTAGTCGCGCACGGCAGCTTCAGGAGTACTTTCAGAGTTAATTACTTTTACCGCAATGCCACCTACAACCAGCACTAGCATTACCACCAGCGTCGACAATAGCAAAATGGTGGCTTTGTTCCTTGATCGTTTACGCGGAGCTACGCGCACCCTACCTCGCCTAGACCTCCTACTAGACCCCCTAGATGGAGGCATAGTTGAGCGCCCAGGCCTTCTAGATGAAGGCGCAGACGAGCGCCTGGTCTCCCTACCGAGACGATTTTCAGATTTCATATTCAAAACGCCCAGATTGCTAGAATGGTGACGGATTCGAGTATAGCTGACCACACCTTAGTTTGCTCCATAAACAAGGTTAAAGATGGCTGTGGGATGCTGTTTTACAGCATCCCA
>CAJZDJ010000016.1 GCA_915063485.1 uncultured Actinomyces sp. | reverse complement strand
GCCCGCGATTTTGGCTTGTCGCTGCAAACAGTTGCGCATTTGACTACGCTGCGACGCACCCTGGTGGGTCCGTTTAAAGTTAGTGATGCGCGCACTCTTAGCGGCTGGTCGGCGCAGGTAACGCAGGATGCTGACAGCGCTGACCCTAAGGGTTTGGCCCTAACGCCTCTTCCGCTGGTGCTCAGGCAGGCTTTCAACTGGCTGGTTTTAGATCCTGACCAGGTTAAGGACGTGCGTCAAGGTAAGTTTTTGCCGTGTCAGTTGGAAGAAAACGTGCAAGTGGCCCAGGCCCCTGTTAACGCTAAGCAAAAGGTGCTAGCCGCGTTAGACATGCAGGGTGAGGCCGTGGCATTGTTGAAACATCAAGGTAAATATTTGCGGCCGGTGCTAGTTTTTGCGGGCGCGTGAAATAGGAGAAAAGTTTGACTCAGCAGGTTTCGCAGCCGCAGGATCCTAAAACTCAGGTCCCTCAGATTCCCGTGGTGCAGTCTGGCCCAGTTCCAGGACGTAAGCCGGGTAATGTTTTGGGGCTGCGTGCAGTGGATGCTAAGCCCCGTTCTGGTGGTTGTGGTTGCGCTGGTGGCTGCGGCTGCAATGGCGGCGCACACGCGTGAAAGTTTTACGTTCGCAGCAGGTGGCGCAGCTTGATTTAGCTGCTGGCTGCGTGCTCACTATCGGTATTTTCGACGGCGTCCATCGTGGTCACCAGGCAATTTTGGCTCATGCTGTGCGGCGCGCTAAGCAAATGGGCGTGCCTTGCGTGGTGCTGACTTTTGATCCTCACCCGCGCCTGGTGCATGATCCTGACACCCACCTGCACTTGATCACGTCTTTAGCTGACCGCTTTGAGGCGCTGGGGCAGCAGGGGGTGGATGCCACCTTGGTGGTTAATTACACCCTGGAATTTGCTGCTCAAAGCGCCGAGGATTTTGTGCGCACCTGGCTGGTGGATCTGCTTAAGGTGCGCCTGGTGGTGGTGGGTTCTGACGTGCGTTTTGGGGCCGACAATGCGGGTGACAGGCACACCCTGGAGCAGCTGGGCCAAAAGTTTGGTTTTGAGGTTGAAATCGTAGATAACGTGTGCGCTCATGGCGGTAAGCGCTGGTCGTCAACCTGGGTGCGTCAAGCCCTGGAAAAGGGTGACGTGGCTGAGGCGGCGCGGATTTTGGGTCGCCCGCATCGCTTGCGCGGCACGGTGGTGCATGGTTTGCAGCGTGGACGCCAGTTAGGTTTCCCTACCGCTAATTTGGATGCGGAAACTGCCGGGGTAGTGCCACCTGACGGTGTCTATGCCGGTTGGCTTTGGGCCTGCGACGGCGCCAGTGGGCTACGTAAAATGCCTGCGGCTATCTCGATCGGCACTAACCCAACTTTTAAGGATGTACCCAAACGCACGGTTGAAGCCCACGTGCTTGGGCGCGCGGACTTGAACCTGTATGGCCAAGAAGTGGCGGTTGATCTGGTCAGCTATCTGCGCCCAATGATTAGCTTTGCCGGCTTGGATGAGCTGCTAAAGCAAATGCAAAAAGATATTGCTGACAGCGCGGCGGTGCTAAACGTGCCGGTGCCAGAGCCAATTGATCCAGCGCAAGTTACTGCCTGCTAAAAGCTACATTGCGCATGAGGCTTAGATGCTGACAGTGCTGGTCAAATGCGCACCAAACACCGTGCCCCCTGGTTTAAAAAACCAGGGGGCACGAGCGTTAGTTGGCGCGGCGCTCACTAGCTGGTACGGCGCCTAAAGCCTAGCGAGGCCAGGCACAGGCCAGCTCCTAGCATTGCCAGTATTGGTTCGAAGCCGGTTTTGGCTAGCGAGCCGCCAGCTCCACTAGCACTGGCGCCACCCGCGCCGCCCGTGTTGCCTAAGGCTCCGGTCGAACCAGAACCGCCCAGTTTCGCGCCGCTGCTAGAGCTGCCTAAGGCGCCGCTTAGAGAGCCAGAACTCTTAGCGCCCTGGGAGCCAGACGCCGTCGGCTTAGATGCGCTAGCGCCAGCTGGGCTAGTGGGGTTAGAGCCAACCACATTACTGATAGGGGTGGTGGGGCTTGGACTAGTGGGCGTTGGGTTAGTGGGGCTGGCCCCGGGCCCTGGGGAGTTGCCATCTAGCTTGCAGCCGCTAACCTTACCAGCGCGGTAATCGGCAATAGCCTGGTTACCCACTAAGAAAGTCAGGCATTTAGTGGGTGAGGCCAGAGCCTGGCCCTTGACTGTGGCCGTGAAGCTAACCTCGAACAGATACACGCCGGGCTTGGTGAAAGCCCAGTTGGCGTGAGCGTGGGTGTGCTCAGGAATAGACAGCTCGCTAAGCGAGGTGGAGGTGTTAAAAATATGCTCCACCTTGCCGGTTAAAGCGTCACTGTTAAACACGTGCGCACTAGCACCCTCGGGCAGTGAGTGGGGTTTAACAATGAATTTGACGCTACCTTGGGCCAGCGAGTCACTGATGCCATTGGTGGACCAGCCAGGCCAAATGTGTACGCCGTCATTAATCGCGTCAGTGTAGTAGAACTGGCTGCCAGATTTACCCAGGAAGTCATACTGGCTACCAGCTAGGCGGCCGCTAGAGGGGCGGGTGTGGCGAGCTGAGTCGTCCAAAGCTAAAGCCACCGAGTTGATATCGCGGTCAACTGAGGTTTTAGCGTTAGTGAAGGTGTCATCATGCAAACTGGCGCTTAATGCGGTGCCATCGGCGTTTAGTGAGCCAGCAATATCGACGTGACCGCGCTGCAAAATCACCTTTTCACTCACCGGCCCGCTGGGCTTAGTGGGGGTGGGGGCCGGGCTGGTCCCAGGGGGCGTAGGTGTGGGCTTACCGGGTGCCGGCGTGGTGGTCGGTTGACTGGTCGGTGCCGGCGTGGGACTGGTAGTGGGCTTAGCGGTAGGTTGGGCCGACGCCGTCGGGCTAGGTACCGGGGTGGCCGTAGGGGTCGCGCTAGCTGTAGGGGAGGGGGCCGGCGTGGCAGTAGGAGCGGTGGTGGGGGCCGGCTCAGGCTCTGGGGCCGGCTGTGGGCTGGGCTCAGAAGAGCCGTTGGCGCCATCTACCGCCAAAGCACCCGAGTAGCTCAGCCCTGCGCGAGTATCAACCGGGCCGGGAGAATCAGCCCTACCACCAGCAGAGCCAATTAGGGCATGGGGGATAACGTTAATACGCAGATATTTACCGGAGCAGTCAGAGTGAGAGTCATTAATGCTCAACTGCCCATTTACATCCGTCACCCCCTCAAAAATGCAGGTGGGGTACTGCTCGGTAGGCGAGTCATAGTAGCCACCATTGATATAGGCCTTTACCTTGCTGTCTGACAGCGTGATGGTGGTGTTTAGACGGCTGTCGCTAATGGATTTAACATCCACGGTGTAGCTAAGCGCCTTAGGAGTGTAAAGCTGAGTGTCAAAAGCCGGGGCGGGGTCGCTGGAAGCCGGCTCAGGCAGTTGCGAAACCGCCTGGGTGGAGTCGGTGGAGGCAGGGGATTCCTCGCCGGTGGTGTATTCCACCGAAGCCGAAACCCAACGCGGCAGACCACTAGCGGCGTCGGGAATATAGACAGCCTGGAAAGCACTGGTGGTAGAACCAATCATTTCTTTCCAAGTGGCTTTACCGTTAACCACCGGCACCTGAGCCAGGTAGTAGCCGTCAATGAAGAAGGTTACGGTTCCACCAGCTTTAGCATCTCCCGCATCAAAAGTCAGGTCCGTGAGCTTGTCGTCGCCATCTTTTTGGCGTCCCTCATGGGCTGAGAGCGTGAAGGTGTAGGGCGTAGTCGGGGCGCCAGAAGGAGCAGCGGCAAACTGCTGGCTCAGCGGGGTAGAGGCACTGTCAGAGGGACGCGTGCCGCCAACTTGCCACACAAAAGGCACAGTTTTAGAGGCAATCAGTGAGCCATCTTTAGCTCGCGCAGTAGCCCGGTAGGTCAGCACATAGCGGCCAGGCTTAGAGAAAATCGTGTCATTGTGGGTGTGGTTGCCCGGGGTTAGGAAGATCGAGCGCCGCCCCTCATCGTGGGAGGACAGGTAGCGCCGCACGCCGTCGTCGTCAGCGTAATAAACCAGCGCCTCCATACGGCCCGGACCATCAAAACCAACCAGGTCTAGGCTGAAAGAAGCGTTCCTGAACTGCTCGGTGGGGATCTCGCTATCAGCCCCGAAACCAGCCCACAGGGGTTCCTTATTAACCCCGGGAATAGCTGGTGCGCGATACCACAGGTCGCCAACAGAGCGAATAAAGTCAATGCCGGGGTTGGGTGAGCCCTCAAAGTTGAAGAAATACAGCTGCTCACCGCTGCGTTTATAGCCGGTGCCCACCCAGTTAACCGTGTCTTCTAGCGCATAGGTTTGCCCATTGGCTTCATTTAGCAGGGCAAAGTTGTTATCGCGCCAATACACCTTAGGGGCGTCAATGTGGTGGGCGGTGGTTACGATCTTGCCGTCGTCAGGACTGGCCAGGGAAGGTGCAGCAAGCGGGGAGAGGGCTAAAGCGGCAGTTAAGGCCATAGCTGCGATACGCGAACGTATTTTCATAGCGGGTCTTTCCAAATGTACAGAGAAATGCCACTAAAAGCTTAACTATAATGATACTGATTATCAACTAAGGGTGATTTGTGGCAAAAGCGCGCTTTAAGGGTGGTTGCTAGCTCTTGAGGCTGCTAAGCTTGCAGGGCCGTCAAAGCCGGCCACGGCGCGTCATGCTTGGGAGAACCTGCCCCAGGCTCCGTGTAACGACCATGAGGAGTAAATATATGTCGATCTCCGCTGAGCGCAAGCAGCAGCTAATCGCCGAGTACGCTACCCACGAGGGTGACACCGGTTCCCCCGAGGTTCAGGTCGCTGTCCTCACCGAGCGTATCTCTAACCTGACCGAGCACTTCAAGTCCCACAAGCACGACCACCACTCCCGTCGTGGTCTTTACCTGCTAATTGGTAAGCGTCGTCGCCTGCTGGACTACCTCTACGAAGAGGACATTGAGCGCTACCGTAGCCTCATCGCTCGTCTGGGCATCCGCCGCTGATCACTGGCGCATAAGCATACAAACGGCAATCTCTAAACGAGATTGCCGTTTTTGCTTACATTGCCTAGTTCACGCGCGGCCAAACCCACAAATGGCCTAAATGCCGCTAAGCTAGAAGGGATATATAAGAGAAAACGAAAGTGAATCTAGATGTTCATTGATGACCCTGAGGTCACTGCGGCTGAAGCCGTAATCGACAATGGCGCTTTTGGTAAGCGCGTAGTCCGTTTTGAAACCGGACGACTAGCCAAGCAGGCCGCTGGCTCCGCTATGGCTTACCTGGATGGTCAGACCGCCATCCTGTCTGCCACCACTGTTGGCAAGCACCCCAAAGACCAGTTCGACTTCTTCCCCCTCACTGTAGATGTGGAAGAGCGTCAGTACGCCGCCGGCCGCATTCCCGGTTCTTTCTTCCGTCGTGAAGGCCGCGCCGGCACCGAAGCTATCCTGGCTTGCCGTCTGATTGACCGTCCGCTGCGCCCCTCCTTTGTTAAGGGCCTGCGTAACGAGGTTCAGGTAGTTGAGACTGTACTGTCTATTGCTCCCGACGATGCCTACGACGTTCTAGCTATTAACGCCGCCTCCATGTCCACCCAGATTGCTGGGCTGCCCTTCGCGGGCCCGGTGGCTGGTACCCGCATCGCCCTGATTGACGGCCAGTGGGTAGCTTTCCCCCGTTACAGCGAGATTGAGCGCGCCACCTTCCAGATGGTTGTGGCCGGTCGTGTGCTTGAAGACGGCGACGTGGCCATCATGATGGTTGAGGCTGGCGCCACCGAGCACGCCTGGAACCTGATCAAGGCTGGCGCTGTGGCCCCCACCGAGGCTGTAGTAGCCGAGGGTCTAGAGGCTGCCAAGCCTTTCATTAAGGTTTTGTGTGAGGCTCAGCTGGAAGTTGCTGCCCACGCTTCCAAGCCCACCGCCGAGTTCCCGCTCTACTTGGACTACACCGACGAGCAGTACGACGCCGTCGAGACCGCTGCTAAGGAGGCCGGCCTAGCCCAGGCTCTAAGCACCGAAGGTAAGCAGGCCCGAGACGAGGCCGTGGACGCTATCCGCGACCAGGTCCTGGCCCAGCTAGCTGAGCGTTTCCCTGAGGAAGACGACGAGAAGGCCCTCAAGGCCGCCTTCAAGTCCGTCACCAAGAAGCTAGTGCGTCACCGCACCCTGACCGAGGGTATCCGTATGGATGGCCGTGGCACCAAGGACATCCGTACCCTGGCTGCTGAGGTTGAGGTACTTCCGCGCGTACACGGCTCGGCCCTGTTCGAGCGTGGCGAAACCCAGATCCTGGGCGTGACCACCTTGAACATGCTGCGCATGGAGCAGCAGCTGGACAACCTTTCGCCCATCACCGCCAAGCGCTACATGCACCACTACAACTTCCCGCCCTTCTCTACCGGTGAGACCGGGCGTGTGGGTGCCCCCAAGCGCCGCGAAATCGGTCACGGTAACCTGGCCGAGCGCGCCCTGGTACCGGTGCTGCCCAGCCGTGAAGAGTTCCCCTACGCTATCCGTCAGGTCTCTGAGGCTCTAGGCTCTAACGGCTCCACCTCCATGGGTAGCGTGTGTGCCTCCACCCTGAGCCTGCTGCAGGCCGGTGTGCCGCTGCGCGCCCCTGTTGCTGGTATCGCCATGGGTCTAATGCACGAGGAGATCGACGGCGAAACCAAGTGGGCCACCCTGACCGACATTCTCGGTTCTGAAGATGCCTTTGGTGACATGGACTTCAAGGTTGCCGGTACCGCTGACTTCATCACCGCCCTGCAGCTGGACACCAAGCTTGACGGCCTACCCTCCGAGGTTCTGGCTGGTGCCCTGGGCCAGGCTCGCGACGCCCGCCTACACATCCTGGGTGTGCTCAACGAAGCTATCTCCACCCCGGACGAGCTCTCGCCCTACGCCCCGCGCGTACTGACCGTTAACATCCCGGTTGACAAGATCGGTGAGGTTATTGGCCCTAAGGGCAAGATGATTAACCAGATCCAGGAAGACACTGGTGCTGAGCTAACCATCGAGGAGGACGGCACTGTCTACATTGGCGCCTCCGACGGCCCCTCCGCTGAGGCCGCCCGTGAAGCCGTGAACGCTATCGCCAACCCCCAGATGCCTGAGGTAGGCGAGCGTTTCGTGGGTACGGTTGTTAAGACCACTACCTTCGGTGCTTTCATCTCCCTGACTCCGGGCAAGGATGGCCTGCTGCACATCAGCCAGATCCGTCGCCTAGTTGGTGGCAAGCGCGTGGAGAACGTTGAGGATGTCCTCAAGGTCGGCGACAAGGTTCAGGTTGAACTGGCCGAGATCGACCCGCGTGGCAAGCTCAGCCTACACGCTGTGCTGAACGAAGAGCAGCTGGCTGCTGAGGCCGCTAACAACGAGGCTCGCGAGGCTCACCGCGCTGAGCGTGGCGCCCGCGAGGAGGGTGACGCCCCGGTACGTGAGCGTCGTCCCCGTCGTCGTCGCACCCGCACCCTGAGCGAAGAAACTCAGGACTGAAACGCCTGTACCTTGAGCCAAACTCGGGGCTAAGCGTTAGCTAAATAAGTTTGGGGTCGGAATTTTTCCGGCCCCAAACTTGTCTCTAAAGCGCTTTAAACTGCGCGCTACTTACTTTAACGTGAAGTTTAGAAATATTGCCGACTAAGGTGCAGACGGCTATCAATCACTGCCAACACTGTAAGCAGCGCTGCTAGGGGAGCTTGGAAGGGGGTAGTGTCTAGATTAAAAACAAAATTAAACTGCCAAGGTACAAGCCCAGCCAGGGACATTATCATCACTACCGCAATAGGAGCTAAGGCAGCTACATAGCGGTTAGTCCAACTAGCGCTTAATGCAGTTAAAGCGCAAAGAATTAGCAGTAGCCAAGTACGAAACCAAGTATCTATATTGGCTGGCAAGAGCAGATTTGTTAAACCTATTAAGGCAAGATTTAACGCTAAAAACACGCTGGTGCGTAGCAGTTGTAAACGCAGTACACCACTCTTGCTAGTAAATTCAGCCCAGGGCACGCTTGGGGAAAGCATCATGGTGCTGGCACTAATCGCGACGGCGCCCGCTAGCGTTCCCAACTGCTCTTGGGAGGCAATGGAGGCAGTGGTGTCGGGATGGACTCTAATTTGCACTTCACTGAGCACAACTGAAGTTAGCCAAGCAGTAAGGCTAACTAAAATGCCGATAACTGTACTACGATGGCAGCTATTTTTTAATATCGTCAAGTGTGGCTTCACAGGCAAGAATCTTCTGGGCTTTACGGTTCAAAGTGTTCTCAAGGGAAGCATAAGGCACAGAGCTAAGATACTTTTCAGCCCCTAACGCCTCGCTAGTGGCAGAGGGGCGTAGCTGGGCATAGTCAGGCAAACTAGTTTCGCTCACGCCACTACGCTTTAACCACCACAGTGACAAGCCTAAATTTAGGTCTTTACCTGCCGACTTATATGTACAGTTAGCCAGCAGATAGTTGCGGGCAAGCGTGGCAGCTAGAGCATCTCTATCAACTAAAGCCGTATCTATAGACTTACCAAAGCTACTTGGTGCATAGATAGCTTTTTGAGGTGCACTAGCTAAAGTAGCTTCAAGGTCAGTTACTGCGCCAACTAGGGTTTTGGGGCGTAAATTAGCAGGCAGCGTACTAATTAACGAAGAGCCATAAGCCAAGTAAGCGTCCAGCCCCTGTGCCCCATAGGCGGGGCTACATACCGTAAGTGTGGCGTTAGATTTACAAACTGCATTATCGGCGCCGCTAATAGCTGTGCTGTTTATGCCGTAGCTACCGGTTAGGACAGTGATAACTACCAGCAGTGCTAACGCACACCTGCGTAGCAGCCCTCTTGCTTGGAAAACAAAGGCTAGCAGCATGCAGGTGACAGCCGCCCAAAAAAGCAAACGCAGCGTAAGAGTAGCCGTGCTAGTGCGCAGGTACAGCCAAGGCAAGCTATCCCAAAAAGTGAAGGCCAAGCCGGGAGAGCGCACCCCATCATAGGCTGAAGTAAGCGCAATCAGCGTATAGGGCAGGCAAGGGGCTATACAGATCGCGGGCACAGCCCCCAAATATCGGGCTAAAGCAAGGCCTAAAGCGGTCATCGCTGCGTAACTTACCAACACATTTAGCAGTGCCATAAGGCAGGGAACCAATAGGTTTTGAGTCTGTGCAGAGGTCAGCCAGACATAAATCTGGACTGGAATGAAAATTAGCCAGGTAACGCCAGTGAAGGTTAAGGTTATGGCTGCAAAAAGCTCACGTGCAGGGGCATAGGGCTGGTGGGGGCTTAATTTGATCAGGTCTGGTAGAGGCTGATTTTTGAGGTAGCCACCAGCCCAAGCTGCAAAGGTGGCAGCAAAACACATGGGCAGCAAAGTGGTGCCAAGCAAAACGCCGGTTACGGCCGGATACCAGCCAAGCCACTGAGCACGCGGTTTAAATAATTCCCAGACAAAGTAACTAGATAGCACTGCGCAAACTAAGACGAAAGCTATCCGTTGGCGAGGCAGCAATACTTTAAACATATTACATACCGATCTTGGAGCGAAGGAGCTCTAAAGTTAATGCGTTTTGCTCGCGTAAAGCATCTATTGAAAAAGCAGATTTGATGGTTTTGTCTGCTATAGTTACGCAGCTATTAGCGGCTAAGAAAACATCTTCAAGGATGTGTGTTGATAAGATAATAATGCACTTGCTGCTAAGTGGCGTTAAAGCATTTAGGAAAGCTTGACGCTGCGTAGGGTCAAGTCCCACAGACGGTTCGTCTAGTAGCAACACTTTAGGGTTACCAAGCATAGCTCCGGCCAGAGTGACACGCCTGCGAGTGCCGCCTGAAAGCTGGCGCATGGGGCAAGCTAAAACTTGCTCAACTTCTAGCTGCTGGGCCAGGTTAGTTATAGCGGTTTCAGCTTCGCGGCTAGGAATTTGTTTAAGCCAACAAAGGTAACGCAAGTAATCTATTGCTACTATATTTTTAGCTAGGCTGGCCTGTTGGGGGAGCCAGCCTAAAAGTTTGCGATATTCAGCTAGCTTACTGGCTGAGGTGTGAATAGAGTGACCGCAGTAATTTATCTGCCCAGATTTGGGTTTAAGCAAACTAGCTAGTAGCCGCAAGAGAGTGGTTTTACCCGCACCATTGGCGCCTACTAGTGCGGTTATGCCGTTTTCAAATGTGTGGCAGCAATTATTTAAAATCTGCTCACCGCTACGGTAGTGAAAACCAATCTCTTGCAACTCTAGCGTCATTATTTACCTGCTCTCAGTAACTTGAGCTAAAGGAACGCATGTAATCTGCTTCATCGACTAGGTTAACACGCTCACTTAGCGTCAATGACGTAAGCGCCCCGCCGTCGTCGTAAATATCGCCAGAGCTTGCCAACCATCCCTGTGATCAGCAGAAACTTGCCTATCGCTGTCAGCGCTAGTCTGCAAAGCAGGTCTGGTTTGCTAGGGTTAGTGTCCCATTAGGTGGACATATATCACTTATCTGCCAACTATCTATGACCAGGGCCTTTGCATGCGTTAACATGTAACCCGTTAAGCCGCTTGCGCTTACATGCGGTCAATTTTGGCCGAAAAAGTCGAGGGTGGGACGTTTTAGGGGTACGTCTCACCCTCCTTTTTATTTGCCGACGCCGCCCGCCAAGTCCCTATCGCCCCCCGTTCACCCGCCAACCCTGCCTCCAGCCCCCATTGTCCCGTCAGCTAGGCAACAAGCCAGCCCTGCCAGCTAGGTGGCAACTCAGCCCGCCGGTAGCGCTAGCAGCAATTACCAAGCCAGCATGCGCCGTCGACCCCAGCTAGCCCGGTACCATAACGCAACCATTTTTAGGCGCGTTTTCAGGCCTAAGTGGCTTGCTTGATATGCTCACCTAGTGAGTGAATTTCAGTCTTATAGTGAGGTAGAGCTGCTTCGCGGCGTCGCCGGCCAAGCAGACACAGAGCTGTTCCTTGACGACGACGGCGCCCATCTGCGTCGCTCAATTTTGCCTGGTGGCGTGCGGGTCATTACCGAGGATGTGCCTGGACTGCGCTCAGCCAGTGTGGGCTACTGGTTCGGGGTGGGTAGCCGCGATGAACGCCCTGGCCAGGAAGGCTCCACTCACTTTTTAGAGCACTTACTGTTTAAAGGCACCGCGCGCCGTAGCGCCGCCGAGATTGCCACCGCTTTTGACATGATTGGCGGCGAATCCAATGCGGCCACGTCAAAAGAACACACCTCCTACTATGCGCGGGTGCAGGCCAGTGACATGCCGGTGGCTCTAGATATTGTCACCGACATGGTTACCAGCTCCCTGCTGGATCCCAAAGAGGTGGAAACTGAGCGCGGCGTGATTGTCTCAGAGCTAGCTGAAGCCGCCGATGACCCCAGCGACCTGGCCCATGAAACCTTCGTTAAATCGGTTTTCGGCCAAGACACTGAGCTGGGGCGGCCGGTAGGCGGCACCGCCCAGGCTGTGGTGGATGTGCCACGCGACGCCGTGTGGGACCACTATCAGCGCAACTATGCTTCCGATACTTTGATTGTGGCCGCAGCTGGGCATGTTAACCATGACCAGATCTGCCAGCAGGTGTCTGATCAGCTAGCTCAGGTAGGCTGGAATACAGACAGTCAAGTCCTGCCGCGTGCTCGCCGCAGTGAGGCCAGCCAGCTGCAGAAGCTAAAGCCCCAAGACATGTATGTGGAGCGCGAAAGCGAGCAAAGCCACGTGTATTTGGGTACCCCCGGCATCGCTATCGGTGATGAGCGGCGCTGGCCCCTTAGTGTGATGACCACGATTTTGGGTGGCGGCATGTCTTCGCGCCTGTTCCAGTCCATCCGTGAGCAGCGCGGACTGGCCTACACCACCTACGCTTTTGACCTTAGCTACGCCGATGCGGGGGCCTTTGGGATCTATGCCGGCTGCGCCAAGGAAAACGTCGACCAGGTGCTGGAGCTGATGAGCATGGAATGGGAGCGTCTAGCTAGCGATGGGGTCAGCGAACAGGAGCTAGAGCGGGCACGTGGTCAGCTGCGCGGTTCCATGGTGCTGGGGGGAGAGGACTCCCTGGCACGTATGGGGCGTTTAGGCCGGGCTGAGGTTAGTACTGGTCGCCTGCGTTCAATGGCTGAAAACCTGCGTCTACTTGATGCGGTTGACGCCGAGCAGGTGCGTCAGGTTGCGGCCTGGTTGGCTAATGGACCGCGCGCCCAGGTGGTGGTGGGCCAGCGTTAAGCTGGCGTCTAAAGGCTGGCGCCCCAGCATACTTCGCTTACGTCTTGGCCTACGCTCAGTTTGCGTTGGGCTCCGGCCATAGGGGCCAGTCCGGCGCTGGTTAGCAGGCGCACATATGATTCGTCTCCGCGAATAACCCACATGGAAATATTGGCCATCTTGTTTTGCTTGGCCAGGTCAGCGCAGGCGGCGAGGAGGCGTGAGCCGTGTCCGTGGCGCTGGTAGGCGGGGTGTACGGCTAGGGCGGTGATTTCGCCGTCGCCGTCGCTGTCAGGGGCTAGGGCTGCTAGGCCGACGACGGCGCCCGCCTGGGTAGCTACCAGCACGTGGTGGTTGGGGGAGGGTGGGTTAGTGACCGCTTCTTGCCAACCTGAAGCCAGTACGGCAGGGGTGATCATGGCGCTAACGCTCACCGGTAGCTCCTGGCTGCTGCCGGCCTGCAAGGTGGCTAGCATGGCGCCAGCGTGAGCTATGCCCATGGCCTCTAGGTCTTCAACCCTGGCGGGGCGTACAAAACAGTTGCTATCACTAGCCTGAGAAGTCATGGGCCAAAGTGTACTATGGCTGGCACCTTAGACATTGAAAGACCAGTTGCTAAGGTCCCAATGGGAACTTAGCAACTGGTCTTAAAGCTAGCGTGCTTAGCGCTTGAGCTTCTTGGCTGCCTCTTGGGCCTTGGCCGCCGCTTCTTGAGCTTTGGCGGCAGCTTGACCAGCCGCTTCTTGGGCTTTAGCAGCGGTTTCCTGAGCGCGGGCGGCAGCCTGCCCAGCTACCTCCTGTGCTTTGACAGCGGCTTCTTGGGCTTTGACGGCGGCTTGACCAGCTGCCTCTTGGGCTTTAGCGGCGGTTTCCTGAGCGCGGGTAGCGGCCTGACCGGCTGCTTCCTGTGCTTTAGCGGCAGCTTGGCTGGCAGATTCGCGGGCGTTTAGCAGCTCTTCACGCAGCACGCGGCGCATAACCTTGCCGATCTGGGAACGCGGTAGTTCCTGCACAATAGCGATCTGGCGCGGCAGGGCGTAGTGGGCAATGTGCTTCTCAGCCCAGGCACGTACCTCTTCTAAGGTGATGTTGGCGCCGGCCTGGGCCACAATCGCGGCCACCACCGACTCGTTACCGCTTTGCTCGGGCAGACCCACCACGGCGACATCCTCAACCCCCGGCATGGAGCGCACAGCAGCCTCCACCTCAGTGGGGTAAATGTTGAAGCCGCCAGAAATGATCAGTTCTTTACGCCTATCAGTCATGACATAGAAGTCATCAGTGTCGATGCGGGCCAGGTCACCGGTACGTAGCCAGCCGCCTTCAAGCATCACCTGGGCGGTTTCTTCAGGGTTGTTTAGGTAGCCGGCAAACACCTGGGGCCCGCGCACTGCAATCTCGCCAACCTCACCCCTGGCTACCGGGCGGGAGGGGTCAGGGTCTTCAGGATCAACTAGCAAAATGTCGGTGGAGGGGAAGGGCACACCCAAAGCCCCCGGGCGACGCTCATCAGTGATGGGGTTACCCATGATGATGGGGGAGGTTTCAGTCATGCCATAGCCCTCAATGAGGTAGTGGCCAGTTAGCTCCTCCCAAGCAGCAGCCACTTCCCGGGGCGTGGCTGCAGCGCCACAAAGAGCAATGGAGCAAGAAGTGAAATCAGGCATTACCTGGCCGGGGCGCGGGTTGGCTGCGGCTTTAGCTAGGCGGTCAAAAATAACCGGTACGCCGGGGAAGAAAGTACAGGGCTGACGCTTCCAGGCCTCAATCACCAGTGACACGCTGAACTTTGGTAGCACCACCTGGGTGGCCGCCAAAGCAACTGCACACAGCATGGATAGGGTTAGTCCAAAAGCGTGGAAGTAGGGCAGTACCGAGTAGAACACTTCCTGCCCGTCCTTAACGTGCGGGCCAGCCCAAGCCAACCCCATGGCAGTGTTAGAACCCAGGTTCATGTGGGTTAGCTTTACCGCCTTAGGGGTGCCGGTGGTGCCACCGGTGTGTAGCAGCGTTGCTACATCATTAACGTCAGGTAGGGCAGTATCAGCTGGTAGAGCCGGGCTGGAGGCAACCAGGCGGTCCCAGGAGCCAATCCAGCTAGGTACCGGAGCGCGCATCTCTTCACGCTTAGCGCGTGCAGCCTTAACCGGTAGGCGCAGAGCCGCCTGTAGGTGACGCGGTAACGCCGAGGTCATGTTGACGGCGTAAACGTTGTAATCGCGCAGGTTGATGTCTTTATCTAGCTGAGCTAGAGACTTTTCCCAACCAATAATTAGCTTGCCGCCGTGTAGCTTAAGCTGCTCTTCAATCTGGCTGGAGGGAGCTAGCGGGTTGTGTTCAGCTAGCACCGCACCAATACGCCAGGTGGCGTAAGCCAACACCAAGTGCTGGGGGCAGTTAGGCAAAATAGAGGCCACTACGTCACCCTTGCGTACCCCTAGACGCCGTAGCGCCTCAGCAGCGCGCTGCACCTGGGTGTGTAGCTGGGCATAAGTGATGTTAGTGCCTAAAAAATCCACCGCGATCCGCTGCGGGAAACGCTTAGCGGCGTCGTCGAGCACAGTACTAAGGGGCTGGGTCGGTAGGGCCACTACTGCGGGAACGCCCGGGGCGTAGTGAGGGCGCTGGTAGTCTGCGGCGCTCAAGGTTCCTCCTAAAGAGTGTGCCAACTGGCTCGATAGGCAACGTAACTTACGGTTGCGTAAGTTACGGTAGCGTATTTTTTCCTTTTTCGCCGCAACTTAGAGAAAAAACGCATCAAGATCGCCTATCGAAAACCAATTTAGCAGCGCCCGGTATCCGCCTATTGCAGGGAAAAACCTAACTCGTCAGTGTGCAAAATATGCAGCTGCTTAGTGGGGCGAGTCATGGCCACATACAAGTCACCAGGAGAAACCTGGCCTATTTGGCCCGGCTGATCAAGCAACACCACATCAAACTCCAGGCCCTTACTGGTCAGCGGGGTCATAACTGCCACGCGGGCCCGTAGCAAATCCCCCTCAGGGCAAAACATTTGCTCAGCTAAATACTCATCTTCACCCAGCAGCGTCTCAAGGCGGGCAGGGTCATTAGAAATCACCACAATAGTGCCCTGATCCTTACCCAGCTGCTCATCAAGCTGGCTACATTTAGCGGCCACAACCTCACGCCAACGCTGGGTGTAAAGCTGTGGCGTAACCGCCTCAACTACCAGGGCATCATCCAAGTCACGCACCGAAGTAACCGGGTAAGGCACCTGTAAACCATAGCTGGCCACGGCCGCCTCGGCTGCCTTCATAATGGTCTTGGGGGTGCGGTAACACACGGTTAGTACCTCCTGGCGCATAGGGGTGCCACTAGCCCCCTTAGCAGCCTGAATATCAGCAGCTTCATCTGCACGCACCCCCAGGGGAGTAAGCACCTGACGCCAAGAACGCGGCGGCGTCGTGCCAGAGAACTGGGCCAAATCCCCAACCACCGTAAACGAACGCAGCGGGCAGCGCCTGGCCAAAGCTCGCCAAGCCATCGCCCCCAGCTCCTGGGCCTCATCAACCACCACATGGCCATAAGTCCAGGTCCGATCCGCCCGGGCACGCTCAGCCAGTGGCGCAATAGCCCCGCCGCCACTGTAGCGGTCAACCAAAGTCTGGGCGCTAACCATGCCTCCACCTAGGCCCTGGGAAGCAATAGCCTGCTGGGCATACTCCAACTCACGAGCCCGCTCCGCCTCAGCCTGGCGTGCCTGGCGGGCTGAAACATCATCCATGGGGCCTAGCAGCTCCAACAGCTCATCAAGCAAAGGAATATCGGCCTCACTTAGCGGCGAGCCAGCCGGGCGCAGCAGTAGCTTACGTTGCGCCTTAGTTAGCTGCTTAGCGTGCTTATCTAGCAGCTGCGGGCGCGAAAACAGCTTATCGAGCAAAGCCTGCGCATCGGTAGGCATCCAGCACAGGTTAATTTCCCGGCGCGCATCACGGCTGGTACGAATATCCTCACGGATCCAAGCCCGCGTGTCGGGGTCAGAAGGATCAAGCATCTCCTTCTTAGCCGCATACTGGTCAGTTAACCGCTCTAGTAGCCACAACACGAAAGTTTCCCGCGCCTGGTTATGGGGCTTACCCGAGCGGCGCGCCCGCGAACGAGCCTGACGCACATCTTCGGGAGTAAGCTGCAAAACCACCTCATTAACCACAATCGGGCGAGGCTCCTGCGGCACCCGCTGCAAAGCACGCGCCAAAGAATACAAAATGTCTTTAAACACCAGTGAACCTTTAAGCTGCGCCAGCTTGCTAGGCTCACTAACCGTGGCATGGTAGCCCGGGACCAAATCCCCGATCGTCGTCGAAACCACGCCCGTTTCACCCAAAGAAGGCAAAACCTGCTCCACATAACGCAAAAACGTCCGTGACGGGCCCACCAACAACACCCCAGAGCGCTCCAAACGCTCCCGCTCGGTGTAGAACAAATAAGCCACCCGGTGCAAAGCCACCGCCGTCTTACCCGTACCCGGGCCGCCCTGAACCACCAAAATTCCCGGCCCATCAGCAGTAACAATCCGGTCCTGCTCAGCCTGGATAGTGGCCACAATATCGCCCATACGACCCGCGCGGGCCTCATTAAGCGCCGCCATCAAAGCACCCTCACCCTGAAGCGTCACGTCACTAGCCGCCGCAGCATCCACCACCAGCAGCTCATCTTCAACCCCGCTAACCGTGCGGCCCCGGGTGGTTATATGACGACGTCGTCGCAGCCCCAAAGGCTCACGCGCGGTAGCCTGATAAAAAGCCCGCGCCGCCGGGGCACGCCAATCCAACAGCACCTCACGGCGCTGATCATCATGCAAACCCACGCGCCCCACATAGTGACGCGAACCGTCACTATTATCCATACGCCCAAAAACCAGTCGGTGCTCCACCCCCTCAAGGGTGGCAATCCGATTGGCATAGTGGGCCGCAAACGCGTCACGCTCACCGCGCGCCTGATGCGTGCCCGAAGCACCCCTAGCCTCAGTAGCACTTAAAGTCTTGCGAGCCTGCGCAATTTGGCTATCAAGCTCCCTATAAGCACGGTCAACTACAACCTGCTCATCGGCAATAGCCTGGGCCAACGCACTAGAGACAGACACATCAGACACTACAAACCTCACGCTTAACGCCAGTAAAAATCGACTATCCATTATTCTTGTTCCAAAGCCACAACGCGAGCAAATCTTGCAACTTGTTCACAGTGAGCACTACGACACCAAACAAATGGAACAAAAGACCAGCTAAACCAGTTAGCCAAACAAAGAAACAAAACCACTAAAAACTAAAGCGGCCACCAAAAACCAGCTGCCACACATAAGGGGGAACCATGCAGACGCTATACACCATGAATCTAGAGCGCCACGCCCAGATCCACCCCCGCGTACTACTGCACCAATTCGACGGCGCCATCGACGCCGGTAACGCCGCCAACCTCGCCACCGAGCAGCTACTAACCACCCTGCCGGGCAAGGCAGTTGCCACCTTCAACATCGACGCCCTGATCGACTACCGCTCCCGGCGCCCCACCATTAGCTACGACCACGGTAAATTCTTAGAAACCACACGTCCCAGCCTCACCCTGGAACTACTGCGCGACGACAACGGCGAAGAATTCCTCTTCCTACACGGCGACGAACCTGACTACCGCTGGGAAGAACTAAGCAGCGCCATCATCCACCTGGTCCGCTCTCTAGGCGTAACCACCGCCATGGGAATGGCCGGCATCCCTATGCCCGTGCCACACACCCGCCCCACCCAGGTCTACGAACACGGCCAACACGTACCAGATGACCCAAACCACCCCAAAACCTTCGGCTACATGGAATTTCCTGCTGCCTACGGCAACTACCTAGAACTACGCCTAGGCCAAGCCGGATTCGACTCACGCGGCGTTAGCGCCTCCGTACCCCACTACCTACTACGAGACGACTTCCCCCAAAGCGCCTCAGCTCTGCTGCGCGCAATCGCCAAATCCATCAACCTGGCCCTGCCAGTAGGGGACCTGGAAGCCAACTCCATCACCAACCTAAACGCCATCGAAACTGAAGTCGCTAACCGCCCAGAAATCGCCGCCCTCGTGCAAGCCCTGGAGAAGCAATACGACAAGTCACTAGACAGCGTCTTATCCCCGCCACCAGATCTAAGTCTGCAAAACGCGGATCTCAATGACACCGACCTGGACACCCTCACCGCCCAGCTCGAAGCCTTCCTCGAATCCAACAACTCAGGCAACCGCCCCAACAATTCAGGCAACACCACCAACAACTCAGGCAACGGCCCCAACAACTCGGGCAACGGCTCCAACAACTCGGGCAACGCCACAAACCAAGACTCCAACCACGACCAGCCAAAAACCTAAAACTAGCTGGGAGGCTACAACAAACACCGCTAGCCTCCCAGCCGCTGTATAAACGCGGCCAGCACCACAAACCCAGAGCCTGCCCCCAAACCCAGGAAATGCCCCAAGCACGGCTAACATCTAATACCGTGACAAAACCAGCCCCCACCCAGCAGCCCACAAACCAAAAAGACGGGCTAAAAGCCTGGATCGTATTTTTAGGCGGAGGCCTGGCCTACTGCATGGCCATGTGCGCACGCACCTCCTTCGGCGTGGCCGTACCCTGGGCAGACCAACGCTTTGGCCTATCCTCAGCCCAACTAGCCGTATTCATCATGGGCCAGCTAGCCGTCTACGCCGCCGCCCAAATCCCCGTAGGCCTCCTACTAGACCGCTACGGCTCACGCAAAGTACTCACCTGCGGCCTAATCATTGTGGGCCTAGGCCAACTAGCCCTCGCCCAAGCCCACACATTCCCCACTGCGCTCGCGGCCAGGGCCCTGGTGGGAGCCGGTGACGCCACCGCTTTTATTGGTGTGGTGCGGTTTTTGCCGGCTTGGTTTAGTGCTTCACGGGTGCCGCTACTAACCCAGATAACTAACGTAGGTGGCCAGCTCGGGCAGGTAATCAGTGCTTTCCCAGTGGTGTGGTGGCTGCATGATTACGGCTGGTCTACCAGCTTTAACCTGGTGGCTTTGGCGGTGTTTATGGCGGCTGTGGCCACGGCGGTACTGGTGCGCGATGACCCTTCAGGCGCTAAAGCGCCGGTGGCACAAACTGAGTCGGTTAGGCGCTCTATGGGGGCAGTGCTGCGTAACCGTGCCACCTGGGTGGGTTGGATGATTCACGCGACTGCGGCGTTCCCTTTTAACGTGATTGCCCTGATGTGGGGGTCGGCTTGGATGCGTCAAGGGATGCATTTAAGCGATACGGTTAGCGCCACCATGCTCAGCCTAGAGGGCTTGTTTTTGGTGGCTGCCGGGATTCCGGCTGGAATTATTTCTGGCCGCTGGCCTAGGCGCCGGCTACAAACCTGCCTGGCTGCTTATGCGATAAATGTTTTGACCTGGGCAGTGGGGCTGGCTTTATCGCCTTCAGCGGCGGCGGCGTTAATTGTGATTATTGGGGCTGCCATTGGTTCATGTGTGGGCGCTTTAGGTTTTGATATTGTGCGTGAATATACCCAGCGTTCACGTTGGGGCGTGGCTATTGGTACGGTTAATACCGGTGGTTTTGTTTCCTCAATTATTGCTGTTGAGCTGGTGGGATTAATTCTTGACCTGCGTGGGGGAGCGCGCACCGGCGGCGATTTTATCGTTGCTTTTGGCGCTATGGGCGTTATCGTTGCAGTACTGGTAGTAGGTTTGCTGATTATTTCACGTCGCTTGCATCCCCAGGTAGTTATTCCTCAAGAAAGCTGAGGCGCTCATGAGTAACATGAGTAAGCTGCTTAAAAAACCGGTACTTAGCGTTGTAGCTAGTGCGTTGGGTTTAGTGTTGCTGTGTGCCTGCGCTGGCACAAAAACTGTAGCGCCCTCTGGTGCGGTTAGCGCTAGCATTACGGCGTCTACCAGCGCAGCGCCAGCCGCAAGCTCCACTGCCAATGCCACTACGTTGCCGTCTGCCGATCCGCGCCGCGACTACACTAAGGCCGAGGAGGCTGCAGTTTTTAACTGGTGCGTAAAACATGCCAGTGAGGCAAAAACGTTTACCCTCAGCCAGGTGCCCAAGTTAAACAACCAGCCCTTTTGAGTTTGCGTCATTCTCAAAGACGGCGCTGGGGCCGTAGATGTGCAACTGCCCAGCACCAGGGAAATAAACACTTACGCCACCGACGGGGTAATCCCACCAGGATGCAGCAAACAAACTGCTACTGATCAGGAGAGAAAGGTTTTTCTCATCTCGAACGGCCAAATTTGGCAGGGCCGCGCCGAGCTAGTGTGCAGCCCGGATATGGCCGTTTATCCCACCCCGGTAAGCACCTGGTAGCTTAGTGGGTTCTAATTCAGTAGACTACGACGGCGCCGCCAACTACTGCTGCCCAGTACTGTTGGTGGCGCCGCACGTTTTTGGCTGGCTAGTTATAGCGTGAGAGGGCGCCGTCGCTGTGGCGGTAAAGCTGGGCTGGTAGCGGCAATTTACGTAGCGCACGGGAAAGACGGTCAAAATCTTCAGCGCTAAAACCAGTTTTGCGCGCCACCAACACCAAATTGCCGCGACGCTTGCCACGCGCCACGGCGGCGTCGCTAATAACCAAAAAATCACTTAGCTGGGCTAAAGCCGCAAACTGCGCCTGCACTTGGCTAGTTGGGGCGGAGGCAGCATTAATTAAAAACAGTCCCTCGCGCTTAAGTGCATTCATGCACGAGTGCATAAATTCCGGTGTGCAGACACTGTCAGGTACCGTGCCGGCGCTAAAAATATCGCGCACAACTACATCCCAAAACTCAGCTTTTAAGCTAGGGGCAGCCACTACGGCGTCGTCAATGCGAATGCGTAGACGCGGCGAACGTGGCAAATCAAACCACTGGCGCACATAAGCGGCTAATTTAGCGTCAATTTCTACCGCCAACTGCGCAGAACCCGGATGGGTTGCGTCCCAAGCGCGCGCTAAAGCACAAGCCGCTCCGCCTAAATGCGCTGCATTTAAAGGTAGATCCTCACCTAGCAATACTTTTACAGCCGCATCCATATGCTGGTGATATTCAAAATCCAAATACGCTGGATCAGCCAAATCAATAAATGATGACTCAGTTTCATCCAAATACAGCAAAATACCCTGATCGCGAGCCTCTAAGCGGGCGCTGGCAAAAGAAGTAGCTACCGGTTCGGTAGGCAAACTAGACAGTGACAAGCTATCGCTAGTTTTGGCGGTGGGCTTAGAGCGGCGGCGTTTACTCACCCACACAAGTTACCCTGTAGGCGTGTCCAAAGCACCGCGTAGTGACCAAGCCCGCCGCTTTTGGGGTGACGATGATAGTGCCACCCCAATTTTGCACGTGGACATGGACGCATTTTTCGCCGCCGTGGAGCTACGCGAAAATCCCTCCCTGCGCGGCAAGCCGGTAATTGTGGGCGGATCTAACGGCAGGGGAGTGGTGTGCGCAGCCACCTACGAGGCTCGCAGCTACGGCGTACACTCAGCCATGCCGGTAGGCCAAGCGCTGCGTCGCTGCCCCCAGGCTATTGTGCTGCCGGTACGTCACCAGCTCTATAGTCAGGTATCCAAGCAGGTAATGGGTATTTTGGGGGCGATTACCCCGCAGCTAGAGCAGTTAAGCATTGATGAGGCCTTTTTAGATGTTTCTGGCTCTAGACGCCGTCTAGGTAGTCCCTGCCAAATTGCTGCTAACTTGCGCCAGCAAATTTCCCGGCAGCTGGGGGTCACCGCCTCAGTAGGTATTGGTGCCAACAAACTAATAGCCAAACTGGCTTCCGCTCACGCCAAACCCGACGGGATGCTGCTGGTGCCCGCCAGTGCCACCCAAGAATTTTTGGACCTGCTGCCGGTGGGGGCCATGTGGGGAGTGGGGGACAAAAGCGAGCGCAAACTGCATGAGTGGGGTATCGACTCGGTAGTGGATCTGCGCCGCACCCCGCGCGCCCAGCTTGAGCGCATCCTGGGTAAAGCTGCCGCCTGGCACCTATATAACCTCAGTCGCGGCATTGATAACCGCCCGGTTAGCCCGGTGCGTGAAGAAAAATCCATTAGCACCGAAACCACTTTTGATACCTATATTTATGAGCGTGCCCAAGCTCGGCAGGTGCTGCTAGATCAGTGCCACCAGTGCGCTATCCGCCTGCGCAAACACGGCTGGCAGGCGCGGGTAGTGGGAATAAAGGTACGCGACGGCAATTTCAAGACTCTCACCCGCTCACGTACCCTAGCTGAGCCTACAGATACAGCGCGTTATTTATGGCAGCAGGTTTCTGAGCTGTTTGCGGCGCTACCTATGCCGGCCCAGGGGATCCGGCTGCTAGGGGTGCGCACTGAGTCTTTGGTACGTGCCGACGGCGCCGTGCAGCTCAGCTTCGACAGTGACGAGCGCAGCGCTAAAACTGAAAAAGCTGCCGACGCGATCCGTGAACGCTGGGGGGCAGGCCTCATTGGCCCAGCTGCGCTGCTGGGGACGCCCAAACGCAACTAGTGCGTAAAACGCAACTAGCACATAAGCTGCGCGCATATAACTAGCGTGAGCGTAGTTAGGCCTTGGAGCGAGAGTAAGCTGTGAGTTTAGGGCTCAGTTTTGGTTGCCCCTGCACTCTAAGGTGACAACAAGACTTAAGCCGGCCTAGAGTTTGGGTAAATAGAGAGGGTGAACAAACATGGCACTATCAGAACGGGAAAAGGAAGTCCTGCGTGACCTTGAAGCGCAGCTGGGTAGCACGGATCCGGATCTGGCCGCCTCTATGTCGGACTCTATGGGTGAGCGCTCTGAACTTGGCTGGCGCCCCTCGCCGCGCCACGTTGGCATGGGTGTTTTTGCGGTTATCGTCGCTTTTGCTGGCATGATCGCCTGCGTGGCTTTCTTCCACTCGGTGTGGTCGGTACTAGGGGCCTTGATTTGCTTTGGCCTGGCCGTATGGGGCGTGGTGATTGCACTAACCAACGCCAACACCCTTGCTGACAGGCCTGGCGCTAAGCCTGCCAGGCCTGTCAAGAAATCTAGCTTCATGGCTCGCCAAGAGGAGCGCTGGGATAGGCGTAACTCCTGAGGGGCTAATAGCCCATCTGAGCGCCCAGGTCTAGCACCAAATTTTCCCTCCACAACGCACCCCGACAAGGTCGGGGTGCGTTTTTGTAGTAGACACACTAGCGGTAGCTGATTATTTGTATGGTTTTTACAACTTCCCTCTAAGTTACAACTGTGTAATTTATCAAAATGTAGTAATTGGTGGGGGGAAGTGGGGTATTGTGGAGGGGTCAAATAGTGCGGCGGAGGGAGCGTCCATGTTCATGGGCTCTTACTCCCCGAGGCTAGATGACAAAGGACGCTTAATCCTGCCAGCTAAGTTCCGTGAGGAGCTGAGCGATGGGCTAGTTCTTACGCGCGGCCAAGAGCATTGTCTCTACGCCTTTCCTATGCGTGAGTTCGAGCGCATGTACGCCCAGCTACAAGCGGCACCTATCTCTCAGAAACGAGCTCGCGACTACATGCGTGTCATGCTCTCCGGAGCTGACCAGCAAACTCCTGACAAACAGGGGCGTATAACAATCGCGCCGCCTCTGCGGGCTTATGCCTCATTGAGTCGGGAGCTAGCGGTCAACGGTGTTGGTTCGCGACTGGAAATCTGGGATGCGGCAACTTGGGATGCTTACCTAGCGGAACAAGAAAGTGTCTTCGCCTCCACTGCGGAAGAGATCATCCCAGGTTTCTTCTAACCCTGTTGCTTGAGGCCTGAGCCTGAACGCTCCGAGTTCACTTCCCCGATCTCGGATAGACGGGCGCAGACCTGAGGCCGCAGAATTCCCCGTTCCCTTCGTACTGTGCCCGACTTATACCCTCAGATAGGACAGCTATGGAACACATTGGTGTTTTACATACACCAGTCCTACTTGAGCGCTGTCTAGACCTGTTAGCAGGGGCATTCACCGGCCAAAACCCGGTGATGATTGACTGCACTTTGGGTATGGGAGGGCACAGCGAAGGGGCCTTGGAGCGGTTTGAAAACTTAACCGTAATAGGTATCGATCGTGATCCGCAGGCCATTGCTTTGGCTAGCGAGCGCTTAAAGCGCTTCGGAAGTCGTTTTCAGGCAGTGCACACCACTTATGACCACATTGATGAGGTAGCTCGTCTTTATGGTCACGGTGGTTACGTCGACGGCGTGCTAATGGATCTGGGCGTGTCTTCCCTTCAACTAGATGAAGTGGAGCGCGGCTTTTCCTATGCCCACGACGCAGCCTTGGACATGCGCATGGATCAAAGCAGCGGGGTTAGCGCCCAGCAGCTGCTTGACACTGCCAGCGTCCAGGAGCTGACCCGCTACTTGCGTGAATACGGCGAGGAACGGTTTGCCAGCAAAATCGCCAGCGCCATTGTGCGCCGTCGTGAAGCCGGTAAGCCCGTAACTTCTACCGGTGAACTGGTTCAACTGGTGCGTGACGCATTACCAGCAGCAGCAAAACGTACAGGAGGTAACCCTGCTAAGCGTACTTTCCAAGCTTTGCGTATAGCCGTTAATAACGAGCTTGAAGTCCTTTCCAGCGCAATCGTTAGCGCAGTTGATGTACTGCGCGTGGACGGGCGGATTGTGGTTGAGTCTTACCAATCACTAGAAGACCGCATTGTTAAGCAAACATTCACCAAGGCTGCCTCCCTTGCAGCTCCCGTGGATATGCCTGTAGTGCCCGACGACGCTCTACCCGTCGTCGAGTTACTAACCCGTGGCGCTGAACGCGCAGACGCTAAAGAACTGGAGCACAATTCCCGCTCCGCTTCAGTTCGCTTGCGTGCTGCTCGTAAATTGCGTCAAGTTCCCATCTCCCAACACATCTCCCTCAACACAAAGCAAAGGAAACACCGGTGAGTAGTTCAGCTGCCCTCAAAACTGAGCCTGTAAAGGCTAAGCGTGCTGCCTCCCGTGCCAGTGAAGCAGCGCCCTCGCAAAAGCCCAAACTGTCCGTAGTAGCTGGGATCGCCCCAGCTCAGCGTCGTCACCTGGGAGTAATCATGATGGTTATTCTCGGTTTAGTTATCGCCATTGGTGGTCCGCTACTGGTTAGCACCCTGACTACCTTTGAAGCGATTGAAACCTCGCGGCTAACCCAGGAACTGGAAGTGGCCCGCGACCACACCACCACCTTGCGTCAGGAACTGGAAAAGGCCGAATCACCCGTAAGCATTGAGCAGCGGGCCCGCGCCTTGGGTATGGTTCCGGCAGGTTCCTCCGGCGTAGTCCAGCTCGATAAGGGTCTTGTCAGCGGCGGCAGTACTTCAGATAGCGCTAAGTGACGCTAGCTGCCAGTTAAACTGTTTCCTATGCCGAGCCTTGGTAAAGAGTTTGATCGCCGTCAAGTACTAAAATTCATTGGCGGCGGTTGCGCTACTTTAATCGCTGCGCGACTAGTCCAATTACAGGTGTTAGAAGCCAAAGCCCTTAGCGAAGAGGGTGCCAGCGCTTACACCAAAGTGATTGAAAAACTAGCCCAACGCGGACAGATTAAGGACCGTAAAGGACAGATACTGGCTGGCTCAACCATTACTTACGACGTTGGCGTAAACCAGATCAAACTGGGTAGCTACGTCCACACCTCACCATTTAAAAATGCTGATGGCTCCACCACATACAAAGTGGTGGGTTACGGCCCGGCCGAAGCTGCCAAGCAGCTGGCGCCGATTTTGCAAATGGATCGCCATGAATTAGGTGGACAGCTCATCGGTGACTCCACCTATAAGATCCTGGCCAAAGACATCACTCCTGACGAGTGGCGTTCAATCAAGGTGCTGGGGATCCCCGGTGTTGAACCTGACTCACATGTGCGCCGCACCTACCCCTCCGGGGCAGTGGCAGGCAACATTTTGGGGTACGTAATTGAGCAGGCTTTCTACACCTTCCAAGACGAATCTGGAAAAGTGGTTGAGGTCAACCAAGATGACCTTACCGAAGCTCAGGCAAGCGCCATCAACTCCGGCACCCTATCTGCCACACGCGAGCTGCGTAACGTAGGCCAAGCCGGGCTGGAACTCAGTCGCAATAAGATCCTTACGGGTACCCGTGGGCTTGAACGTGTAGAAATCTCTATCAACTCAGACGTACTGCCAAACGGGGTTATTGAAGACAAGCCAGCCCGGCGGGGCCAAAACATCACCACCACCATTGATCGTGACCTGCAAATGCTGGCCCAAAAGGCCCTAGATGAGCAGGTTAAAAAGATGGGGGCACGCTGGGGCTCAGTCATAGTTATGGACCCGGCTAATGGTGACGTGCTGGTATTGGCTGACTCCAACTCTGTGGACCCCTCTCAGCCAGCTAAAACCCCTGAAGCCAACCGCCGCTCACGCAGCGTAGAAGCTGTCTTTGACCCCGGTAGTGTGGGCAAGGTGGTTACCTTCGCGGCCGCGCTAGACCAAGGCAAAATCACTCCCGAGAACAGCTGGGTGGTGCCCGATGCTTGGACTAGCTCCAACGGGCAATCATTTAGTGACTCCCATGAGCACGAAACAAAGTCTTATACCGCCACACAGATTTTGGCTGAATCATCCAATATCGGCACAATTTTTGTTGGCGACACTATTAGTGATGAGGTTCGTTATAACTACATGCGTAAATTCGGTTGGGGGAGCCTGACCGGCATTGAAATGCCTTCCGAAAGCGCCGGTTTAATGAGCTCTTACACCAAATGGGATGGGCGTCAGCGCTACACCACTATGTTTGGTCAAGGTGTCTCTACCACCGCCTTGCAGGCAGTATCTACCCTGGCCACAGTAGCTAACAAGGGGGTACGTGTCCCTCCGCGTTTAATCAAGGAATACACCGATTACACCGGTAAAGTCACCAAACCACAGGCCCCTACACCCACGCGGGTGATTAGTGAGGCTAGCGCGGCCACACTAGAAAAAATGCTGGTCGCCGTCACCCAAAAGGGCGGTACTGCGGAAAGCGCCGCCATTAACGGCTATCAGGTGGCCGGTAAAACCGGTACCTCAGAAATTATTGGGGGAGAAGCTAGCGGCGGCACGGTGGCCTCTTTTGTGGGTTTCCTACCTGCCGGGCTTTCTAAAGGTAAGCCTGCTGTGGCCGTTTCGGTGGTCATTTATGACCCGCAAGCAGCCATTTATGGTGGTGATGTGGCTGCGCCTGTATTTCACCAGGTGGCCACGGCTGCCATGCATAACCTGGGTCTGGCTCCAGATCCGCAGCTGGTAGAGAATAATCCCACTTCCAGCCCCAGCCAAACTCCCAGCTAATAAGCAGGTAAATAAGAGATTATGAATCTCAGTGTGGCAAACCGATTGCCGCAGTTAACGAAAATAGCGCTAAATTAGGAAGCTATGAGCATGAAAGCTTACGAAGAGACCGATGCGCTGCGCCCCACGCAGGTGGAGGGCGTACCCCTAGCTCACCTTGTAAAGGCCCTTGAGCTGCATGAACTTGCCCCTGTTGGAGACCTGAAAGTAACGGGTGTAAGTGTTGACTCAAGTGATATTGCCCCGGGTGATCTCTTTGTGGCTATTGCCGGCCTGCGTTCGCACGGGGCCCGCTATGCTGCCGACGCCGTCTCTCGCGGGGCTGTGGCTGTGCTTACCGACGCCGCCGGGGTGCAATACCTTGAGGGTCTAGAGGTTGCGGTAGTTACTAGCGAGCAGAATCTACGCGCGCTAGCTGCCCAGATTGCCGCCACTATTTACGACAATCCCAGCCAGAAACTATTTGTAGCTGGGGTTACCGG
>CAJZDJ010000015.1 GCA_915063485.1 uncultured Actinomyces sp. | reverse complement strand
CAGCCAGCTCAGCCGGGGTAGGTTCACGCCCTAGATCCTGCAGCATCTGGCGCTGGACGCGGGCCAGCTTATTGATTACCTCAACCATGTGCACCGGGATACGGATGGTGCGAGCCTGGTCAGCCATGGCGCGGGTGATGGCCTGACGGATCCACCAGGTGGCATAGGTGGAGAACTTGTAGCCCTTGGTGTAGTCAAACTTTTCTACAGCGCGGATTAGACCCAGGTTGCCTTCCTGGATCAGGTCCAAGAACAACATACCGCGGCCGGTGTAGCGCTTAGCTAGCGAAACCACTAGACGCAGGTTAGCTTCTAGCAGGTGGTTCTTGGCGCGTTGACCGTCCTGGGTAATCCAGTACAGTTCACGGCGGTATTTGCTGGTCAGCTCAGCGGATTTGTCAGCCAGGATGTGCTCAGCGTAGAGGCCAGCCTCAATACGCTTGGCTAGCTCCACCTCTTGGACGGCGTTAAGTAGGGCGACTTTACCGATCTGCTTGAGGTAGTCCTTAACCGGGTCGGCGGTAGCACCAGCGGTGACTACCTTCTGTGCCGGCTCGTCACCCTCATCAGAGTCGTTAACGGTGTAGCCCTTTTTCTCTTCCTTCTTAGAGCGCTTGCCCTTCTTCTTGGCGTTAGCCTTTTCGGCTTCTTCCTGACGCACGCGCTCTAGGTCACCGGTTAGAGCAGCAATGGAGGGCTGCATTTTGATGCCCTTAATTACCCAGCCACGGAATACCAGGCCGTTTTGGGTTAGGAAGTCGCGAGCCACCATGGGGGCTGAGCCCTTGTAGATGAAGCGCGGTACTGGGCCGTGACCGTAGGGGGCCAGGGTGATGGGCTCTTCCAAGGTGCCGTCGCCAACAAGTTCCAGATCCTTAACCACGGTGTGCGAGCGCACAAACAGGGTGGAGCCGGGGGCTAGACGGATGTTTTTGAAAGCGGCAGGAGTGTTGAACGGTGACTTTTTAGAGCCGTCACCATTGTTTTCCAGATTTACATCCAGGTAGTAGTCGCGCTTTTCAGGAGCGGGAGCCGGCGCGGGCTCGTCGTAGTCGTCGCTCTCCTCATCGGCGTCCTCGTCAGAGTCCTGTTCAGAATCTTCTTCGAAGTCCTCGTCTATCAAGGCTTCTTCAAGGGATTCGTCGTATTCCTCGTCCTCCGGGTCGAATTCCAGTTCGGCATCAACCGGCTTGCGACTAGCTTTATTGGGAGCCACGGACATCCTTTCGCGCACCAAAACATCGACAACAGGGGCAATTTTGCCACTATCTTGGGGTACAACCCCGCTAGTTTAGCTTTTATTCCCGCCGTTTCCTATTTTGGTTACGCAATGTGGCAACGCTAGTCGAGCTTAGTGGTGTAGGTGACTACCGGGCAGGGGGCTTCAAGCAGCAGGCGCTGGGCATTAGGACCTATATTCATACCGCCGTAACGTGAGCTGTGAGCCAAACCAATCACCACGTAGGAGGCGTGGTTTTCGCGGGCTGCTTCCAGCACGAACTCGCTTACATCCTTACCGCGTGGGCAGGGCTGCACCGCGTAGTCCAGATCTTCTTGACTGAGCGCATCATGAAGCACTTCCATCACCTGGCTGTCTACAGCCAGATCATCGCCGCGATGCTTTTGGGCATATACGCACAGCAGTTTTTCGTCTAAAAGTTTGGCCAAATTCACTGCTTCAACTAAAGCGGCCCGTGATTCCAGGGTCCCGTGATAGCTCATGATGACGGCCATTTTTCGCACCTCGTTTTGTATTATCCCTAGTCAAAGGCTGTTTGACTACTCGTTCAGCGTACTCACAAAGCCAGCGCAGTACCACAAATGTGACTGATCGCCTATCGTGTAGCCATGAGCGATCTGCCGGCACACCTAGCTAATCTCCGCCCCCATTTTGATACTCAGGTATCTGAGCGTCTTGGCAGGTATGCCGATTCGTGGCGCAACACGCCAGCACTAAATGAAGTTTTTACCATACTGTCTAGTGCCCTGGAAGGTGGTAAACGTATGCGCGCCATCCTGGGCGCTATTGGCTACGCATACGCCAGTGAGTTTGGGGCTTACAAACTGGCTTTAATGTCACCCCAGGCAGCAGCCCTGGGAGCGGCGCTAGAGTTTTATCAGGCTAGCGCTTTAGTTCACGACGACGTCATTGATCATGCCTTAACCCGGCGCGGCCAAGTAGCTACTCACGTAGCTTTCTCCAAGCTACACGGTGATAACGGCTGGCGCGGCAACGATAGCGATTTTGGTGGGGCCGCAGCGATTTTGGCAGGTGACGCCCTACTAGCCTGGGGTGGCGACTTGGTCACACAGGCTAGTGAGGTAACTGGAAACTACGGTGCTGTTAATGCTTTTAATCACATGTGTGCAGAGGTGGCGCTAGGCCAGTACCTAGATGTGCGCAACGAAAACCTTCCCCTAAACGGATCAGATGGCGAGCAAATGGTGTCCCAGTCACTAGCAGTCATCAAACACAAGTCGGCGCGCTACTCGGTAGCTTGCCCGCTGATCATTGGCGCGCTACTGGCAGGAGCGAGCCCAGATAGCCCTGCTGTAAAAGCTCTAGAAACTTACGGCGAAAACGTGGGCGCCGCCTTCCAGCTACGTGACGATGAGCTGGGCGTATTCGGCTCCTCCAAAGTCACCGGCAAGCCCGTTGGCGGAGACATTCGTGAAGGTAAACGCACCGTTTTGGTGGGGCTGACCTGGCAGCTAGCAGACGCTAACGGACGCGCCCTACTAAGCGACGTCGTGGGCAACCCAAACGCATCTGAGATGCAAATCGCAGCTGTGGCGAACCTAATGAAGGACTGCGGGGCCTACCAAAAGCACGAACAACTTATCAACGACTACCTAACACGTGGTTTAGCTTGCCTTAGCCATGACGCTTTGGGAGCCTCAGTTATCGCTGATTTGCAGGTTTTAGCTCAAGTTTTAACCATTCGCCAAGCTTAAATTCACCAATTTCCCAGCTGCAGGCCATGCATAGAATTTGTTAACCCCATAGACTAGGGCACGTGAGTAAAGATTCCGTTTTAGGCCAGGTTCTAGATGAGCGCTATGAAGTGCGCGCACGCTTGGCACAGGGCGGAATGGCTGTCGTCTATCGCGGTTATGACCACCGCCTAGGGCGCGAGGTAGCCATTAAGGTTATGCACTCGCACCTGGCTGATAATGAAGCTTTCGTGTCACGTTTTAAGCGTGAAGCCCATTCAGCCGCGCAGCTATCGGATGCGGGGATCGTTGCCGTCTACGACCAAGGCAAAACCCCCTCCGGACGCCCATATCTGGTGATGGAACTGATCGATGGCATTACCATGCGTAAGTTCATCGCCACTCGTGGCTATACGCTTGGACGCGCCATTGAGCTAACCAAGCAGCTACTTTCCTCCCTAGAAACCGCCCACCAAATCGGCATTATCCACCGCGACATCAAGCCCGAAAACGTCCTGCTGCCCACTAACGGTAAAACCGCCAAGGTAGCCGACTTTGGTCTGGCCCGCGCTGCCGACGCCATCACCGCCACCGCTACCGGCACGGTTATGGGGACCGTGGCCTACATGTCCCCCGAGCTGGTGCGTACCGGTAAGGCCGGCACTAGCGCCGACATATTTGCGGTAGGCGTTACCTTCTATGAGCTACTAACAGGTACGCAGCCTTTTACTGCTGACACCCCAGTACAGGTAGCTTTACTCAACGTAAATGAGCCCATTCCGGCTCCCTCCAAGCTGGTGCCTTGGCTGCCGCCGCAGATCGACGAGATTGTCAGCGCGCTAACCAACCACGATCTAAATATTCGCCCCGCCAACGCCACTAAGGCTTTGGAGCTGGTTGAGCGTTTAGTGGCCACCATTCCGGCTAACGTGCTTAAGCACGATTTGGATTCGGAAGAGACCCACACTCTGGTTGACCCTATGCCGGTCTCTAGCCAGCATGTGGCTGGGGTAAATGTGGGGCTAAACCAGCCTGGTGCGCCGGTTGCTGCAATGTCGGCTTATTCTGCCGCTTCAGCTCCCTCCAACTTCTCTGCTACCAGCGGTAACAGCGGGCAGTACAGCACCCCCAGCTACTACTCCACCCCCACCTACCAGCCTCAGATGCCCGCTATGGCTGATACTGGCTGGCAGCAAAGCTATAGCGACGACGACGATGAGGGCCTGCGTCGGCGTGGCCTGCTGGTGGGTATCCCTACCGCACTGGCACTGGCCGGACTGGCTGGAATTGGCGCCTACATTTTGGCTAGCCCCGATAAACCCACTCAGGTTTCAATTCCTGACGTAACCGGTAAAACCCAAGATGATGCGGTAACCGCCTTAGACGAGGTAGGGCTAAAAGCTGCCGGTATTTCAGCCAGCTCTAGCACTGTGCCCAAGGGACAAGTAATTAGCCAGCAGCCTACTGCCGGTACTACCGCCAAAACCGGTGATACGGTCACCCTAACCATTTCCAGCGGCAGCTAGGGCAGCTAGGCTGTGGGTTTTTGGCGCCCACGCGCCAAAAACCCACCCTGCACCAAAGCGTTGAGCCCACGGCAAGCCGTGGGCTCAAAACTTTAGGTGGCTTTAGCTACGCAGCATTTCTGCCACTTCAAAGGCAATCTCTAGGGACTGCTGGTGGTTTAGGCGCGGATCAACCAGGGTTTCGTAGCGCTGGGCTAAGTCAGCTTCAGCGATATGCTCACCGCCGCCTAAAACTTCAGTGACATCATCGCCGGTCAGCTCTACGTGTATACCCCCAGGCACGGTCCCAACAGCGCGATGCACCTGGAAGAAACTGCGGGTTTCAGCCAAAATATCGGCAAAACGGCGCGTCTTGTAACCATTTTCGGAAGTAATGGTGTTGCCGTGCATCGGGTCGCAAATCCAGGTAACCGGACGTCCGTCAGCCTTAACCGCCTGGGCCAGGGCTGGCAGACGCTCCTCAATCAGGTCTGCCCCCATGCGGGTAATAAAGCTGATGCGCCCGCCTTCACCACTGGGGTTAAGCCTATCCATAAGCGCATAAAGCTCATCAGCGCTGGCGTCAGGACCGATCTTGACCCCAACAGGGTTACGCACACCCGAAAGCAGGGCCACATGGGCGCCGTCGATGTCACGGGTGCGTTCACCAATCCAAAGCATATGGGCACTAGTGTCATAAGGGTCGCCGGTACGTGAATCCTCACGCGTCATGGCATCTTCATAGTCAAGCAGCAGCGCCTCATGGGCAGAGTAGAAATCAACCTGGGTTAGCGCCCCAAAATCCACCCCAGCAGCTTTCATAAAGCGCATAGAGCGGTCCAACTCCCCCGCCATGGTGGCAAAACGTGCATAGGCCGGGTTTTCAGTAAAGCCCCGGTTCCATGAGTGCACTTCGCTAAGTGAGGCATAGCCACCCATAGTGAAAGCACGAATCAGGTTCAGCGTAGTACCAGAGCGTAAATATGCATCCAACATCCGCTTGGGGTCTGGAATACGGGCCGACTCAGTAAACTCATGGCCGTTAACGCAATCGCCGCGATAAACCGGCAAGGTTACCCCGTTACGAGTTTCAGTATCAGCAGAGCGCGGCTTAGCGTATTGGCCCGCCATACGCCCAATTTTCACCACCGGCATGGAGGCCCCATAGGTAAGCACAATCGCCATCTGCAAAATGGTTTGTACCTTTAAACGAATAGTGGTGGCGTCGCCCTTCTCAAACGACTCCGCACAGTCGCCACCCATCAACACAAAAGCTTTGCCCTGGCCAGCACGCTCCATATCAGCCCGTAAAGAATCAGCTTCACCGGCAAACACTAGCGGCGGACGACGTCGTAGATCGTTAACCACGTCAGCTAACTGCTGGGGATCGGGATAGGACGGTTGCTGAGCCGCCGGACACGAACGCCAATCAAAGTTACGCATAGGCCCAATCATAAGGGCAAAAAAGGTGGCCCCCACATAAACGTGGGGGCCACCTCAGTAGCGTTTAAGCTCAGTGCTCCACAGGAGCGTCAGAAGCCTCAACATGCTGGCCAATGCCTTCCATTAGGCCCTTGAACCAGTCCTGGTCGATGTTGAAAGGCTTGCCACCGGCGATACGCGGGAACGCGATGGCGGTTAGCACGTCACCGTTCTCCTCATCCTGGCCGATTACGCCAGGCTCGCCGCGCAGAGCGCACTCAACAGCCAGGTCGCACATGCTCTTGATCAGGTCTAGGTCTTCCTGGTGAGCAGCAGCTGCGCGAGAGTAGTAGCCCGACTTCTGGACCATAACCTTCTCGGCGCCAATGAGTTTGGCGAACTTCTTGGCGAACCACTGGCCGGGGTTGATGGTGTCTAGCTTGACGTGGCCGAAGGGGTCACGCTGTACTTCTTCACCAGCAGCCTCTAGCTCGGCGATGATCTCGGGAACGCCAGCACCCTCAGACAGGAAGATGTTGACGTTGCCCTGCTCGTCCATGATGGCCTTTAGACGCTCAGCCTCAGCGGCGATGTCTAGCTTAACCTCGGGCAGGTAAACAGCGTGCACGTCCCAGCGCTCGCGGGTTAGACCCAGGGAGGGGGCCCACTGCTTGGTGTCTAGCAGCTGGCGGTAGCGTAGGGCGGTCTCAGCGGTTAGGTAACCACAGTTACGACCCATGCACTCGTGCACGATCAGCATGCGGGGGTTGGAGCGGTGCTCACCGATTACGTTGAAGGCGAAGTTGGCGCCTTCGTCGGCGGCAGTCCAGGCACCCAGGGACTGACGGATCGGCACTACGTCATTGTCAATGGTCTTGGGCAGGCCCACTACGGTTAGCTCGTAGTTGTGTTCGTGTAGGTAGGCAGCTAGGTCAGCAGCGGTGGTGTTGGTGTCATCGCCACCGATGGTGTGCAGCACGTCCACGCCGTCCTTGCGTAGCTGCTCGGCAGCGAATGCCAGCGGGTCTACGCCTTCGGCTACTAGACCACGCTCAACCAGGTTCTTGGCGTTGGTCAGCTTGACGCGAGAGTTACCAATGGGGGAACCACCGAAGTTGCGCAGCAGGCCAGCGTTCTTACGGGCCTCCTCGTCAATGACGATGTAGTTGCCGGTCAGCAGGCCGTGGTAGCCATACTGGTAAGCAATGATCTCAACCTCGGGAGCTACCTCGGTGTAACGCTCA
Organism: uncultured Actinomyces sp.; assembly: GCA_915063485.1. Classification (GTDB taxonomy): domain Bacteria; phylum Actinomycetota; class Actinomycetes; order Actinomycetales; family Actinomycetaceae; genus Actinomyces. Next base: position 20,970 of record CAJZDJ010000015.1, on the reverse strand, counting down.
ATGAGGTCACCAACAGCGGCGGATAGGCAGGGGGCGAAACCGCCCGCGGTTAGAAGGGCGACGCGACGAACCGACATCGAGAACCTTTCAATTGTGGGTGTATATGGCCTGCGGCCATAGATTTCTTTACTAGTGTACTCGCTCACCTTTGTTGGTGCACGAGTCAAAGGGACTACTTAGCTGAGTCTTCCTCGCTCTGGGCGGCAGGCTCCTCAACTTCAGCTGGCGGCTGGGGCACACTAGTCAGTGGGGCTTGGCGTCCACCGGGGGCCTGTACCGGTATAGCCAACGGGTTGGCCTCAGCCTGGGCGGCCAGCATTTTCTCTACCACTTCAGCGGCGCTGAGCTTGTCAGCGTCCATCATTTTCTTTACGTCTGCAGCGTATAGGTCAACGTATTCCTGGCCGGAAAGAGCCATTAGGGAATACATGATTTCGTCGGTGATAGAACGTAAAACAAAGCGGTCGTTTTCTAGGCCCTGGTAACGGCTAAAATCTAGCGGCTGGCCAATAACCACCCCAATGCGGTGCAGACGCGGCACTACCTGGCCGATCGGCTGGGCAATATTGGTGCCGATCATGGCTACCGGCAGCACCGGGGCGCCAGTGGCTAGCGCCACGCGGGCCACACCGGTTTTACCACGGTAGAGGCGTCCGTCAGGGCTGCGGGTACCTTCAGGATAAATACCAAAAAGCTCACCGGAGTTTAGCCGGTCAATGCCGGCTTGCAGCGCCGCCATCGAATATTTACCGCCGCGACGGTCCACCGGGATGGTGCCCACGGAGGTCATAAACTTTTTCACGCCCCAGCCTTTAAGACCTTTACCGGTGAAATAGTCTGATTTACCAATGAAAGCCACCTCGCGCTCAATCATCAACGGTAGGAAGAAAGAGTCGATAACCGCCAGGTGGTTGGAGGCTAGGATAGCTGGACCCTCAACAGGAATATGTTCTTCACCACGAATCCAGGGTTGATACATCATGTGGATGGCCGGTCCAGCCGTCGCCTTAATCGCACGGTATCCCATGGAACCTCCCAAAACTCATTAGTGAACTGGCGCCTAGCGCGGCTGGGCGCGTGTGGAGACAAGTACTACATTGATATTACAGTTTCGACTGTGTCCACTGTAGCTAAAGCGCCCAATCCTGACCCTAATTACCCTCACCAGGCTAGCTTGCTGCAAATGGGCACACCCCTGGAGCAAGTAACTTTCGTGGTGGTGGACTTAGAAACCACCGGCGCCCAGCCTGGACCTGATGCCATAACCGAGTTTGGGGCGGTGCGCGTACGCGGGGGCGAAATACTTGATGAGTTTGGTTCTTTAGCTAACCCGGGTACGGCTGTGCCCGCCTACATCACCATGCTCACCGGTATCACCACCTCCATGGTGGCCAGCGCACCACCATTAGAAGAAGTGCTGGGCGACTTTATGAGCTGGGCTCGTCTAGATGAGCCTGACACAGTGATTGTGGCCCACAATGCGCGTTTTGATGTTAGCCATCTGCGTAGCGCAGCGGGGGCTTTTGGGATTGATTGGCCCTCGGTGCGGGTGCTGGATACTTTGAAACTGACGCGTAGGGCGTGGAGTCGCAATGATGTGGCCAACCATAAACTGGGTACTTTGGCCCGGTTTGTGGGTGCGCAAACTACCCCCACTCACCGCGCTCTCGACGACGCCCGCGCCACTGTGGATGTGCTCTATGCGGCCCTGGAGAAGGTGGCCCTACAGGGGCTAACCCATATGGAGGATCTAACTAGCGCCTGCGATCCGGTTCCCGCCTCACGGCGCGCTAAGGCAGCCATGGCCGCCGATCTGCCACAAGCCCCCGGCGTGTATCGCTTCTATTCACCCGGCAACCAGGTGCTTTATGTAGGTAGCGCCACGAATTTGCGCCAACGGGTGCGCTCATATTTCACGGCTTCAGAGTCACGTAGGCATATTGCCACCATGCTGGATGTAGCTGACCGGGTTGAATATGAGCGCTACCCCACCCTGATTGAGGCTCGGGTGCAAGAACTACGCCAAATTAGTTTCTATGACCCGCCCGCTAACCGCCGTTCGCGTAAACACGCCACTAAAGCTTGGCTGAAGCTAACCGGCGGGCCACGTCCGCGTCTGTCGATTGTTAGCTACATTGACTACGAGCAGCTAAGTAAAGGTGGTGTGATTGGCCCCTATTCTTCGCGGCGTAGTGCTAATGCAGCTCGGGTGGCGATTGAGGAAGTTTTTGCCCTAGATAGGGTGGGTGATAAGGGCATTAGTGACACTGTCAGCGATGAGGACTACCCTGCCCTAGCTGATTTGGCCCACCAAGCTCTTAGCGATAATGCCACTTTGGTGGTGGATCCGCTGATGCAGCGTATTCAGGCGCTAGCCCAAGTACAGCGCTATGAGGACGCCGGAGTGATCACTAAACGTTTGCAGGCTTATGTGCGTGGCCTGGAGCGGGTTCAGCGCTTGCGTCCGCTGTTTACCTGTCCCTATTTGGTTTCGGCACGACGACGCAGCCTAGGGGGCTGGGAATTTGTGGCTATTAGCCACGGGCAGCTACTGGGCTCTGCTCTAAGCCCGAGCGGCGTCTACCCCTTAGATGTTTTAGCCGAGTTTGAAGCATTTTTAAGCCCCATCACCCCACCAGAGCGGATCATGGGCACGCTTATGCTCGAAGAAGCCAACCTTTTGGCTGACTGGGCCCTAGATGAGGGGGCCAGGCTAGTTAGTTTGGATCCGCAAGCGAACCTATCGTGGCCGATTGATTCGCCGGCGCGGCACGCCAAACTACTAGCCCACACCTAAATTACTTAGCTAGCTGCTTGCGCATTGCCTGCGCCACGGCCTGGGCTACCGTTACCGGATCTAGCGGACGCGACACTACGGCGTCGGCGTGAGCCCAGGCGGAAAGCCAAGCGTCCTGGGGACGGGCGGTGAGCATAACTACCGCCGGACGCGAGTCCATTTCGGTAAGGAGTTCGTGAGCTAAACCCATACCGCCGAACTTTTTGACTTCGCTGTCAAACACTAGAGCAGCAAAGCGAGTGGGGTTCTCTTTCAGGGCCAGGCGCACAGCTTCAGCGGTGGCGCATTCAAACCAAGTTACTCGCGGCAAGCCTTTATCTGGGCGGCGTCCTACCGCCTCGATCACCTGCTTGCGAGTATCTGAATCGTCTGAAAACACCAGCAGTTCCACGCTGTCTGATTCAGGCGCTGAAGTCATGTTTTCCTCCTGGGTGGCGGCGCCGCAGGGGACGCACACAAATGTTCGCGTTAAGTGTATCTTTCACACCTACACTAACCAATTTGTAGCTACACTAGAGCTAAGCAATTTTTAGGACAAAAGCCCTAAACCACGTTCTCTAGTTTTTCAGGAGTTGACATGGCTATCTACACCCTGCCTGAACTGCCTTACGACTACGCCGCTTTGGAACCGCACATCTCCGGGCGCATCATGGAGCTACACCACGACAAGCACCACGCCGCCTATGTAGCTGGCGCCAACAGTGCCCTAGAGGCCCTGGCCGCTGCCCGTGAAGAAGGCAACCTTGGCGCTATCAACCTGTGGGAAAAGAACCTAGCTTTCAACCTAGGTGGACACACCAACCACACCATTTTCTGGAACAACCTCTCCCCCAATGGCGGCGGCGAGCCTGAGGGCGAGCTAGCTGAAGCCATCAAGGACTCTTTCGGTTCCTTTGAAAAGTTCCGCGCCCACTTCACCGCCACCGCACTGGGCATCCAGGGCAGCGGCTGGGCCGTACTGGCCTATGACTCCATCTCGGGCAAGCTAGTTATCTTCCAGTTGTTCGACCAGCAGGCCAATGTGCCCGTGGGCACCGTGCCGCTGTTCATGGTGGACATGTGGGAGCACGCCTTCTACCTGGACTACCTCAACGTCAAGGCTGACTACGTTAAGGCTATCTGGAACATCGCCAACTGGAGCGATGTAGCCAAGCGTCTAGACAACGCCGTAGCTAACGCCAAGCAGCTGATCCTGGGCTGAAAACCACAATCTAAACTAGCAAGCTGAACTAGCACCTAGTAAAACGTGGGGGCGGCTACCGTTTGGTAGCCGCCCCCAACGTATTTACTGCCATCCTTAAGCTGCTTTACCGGCCTAAATGCTGGTTTTTAGGCAGCCCAAGCCCTAGTGCCGGCCCAGACTTAGAGGGCCTTATTTGGCAGCAATTAGGCCTTATTTGGCGGCGATATCGAATACGTAAACTGACGCAGGCGTGGTCCGTCCCCCCTGGCTGCTGGCCTGAGGCGGCAAAATGATCACCACGCGGCTACCAACCGGAATACCTGATAGGTCAACCAGCTGCTTAATCTGGGACACTGACATCTGTACCGGCTGCGGTGAGGACTCAGTCCAGCTAGAGCGCTTGTTACCATCCCAAGTGGCCATGGACATGTACCCCAGGGCCGTGTCGGTATCGGTGAGTTTTTCACCGTTACCGCTAGCGAGCGTAATCAGCTTGGCGGAGGTGGGGGCGCTAATGCCAGCCTTGATTGTGATCGAGGGAGCCTGGCCCAGCTTACCGGTGATGGTAATACCGTTCTTTTCCAGCTCTTCAGTGGCGCCCTCAACCGGGGTGGCATCCTTAGAAGCAGCCGAAATCTGTGCACTCGTCAAAGCATCAGTTAGTTCCACGTAGAACACCAAGGTACCAGCCGGGGCCTGCGGGTTAGCGGGCTTGTCACCGTAGGCGAGCTTGCCGGGAATGGAAATCTCAAGCACATCGCCAACCTTGTGTCCCAACAAGCCACAGCGCCAACCGTCAATAACGCCGTTAAGGCTAAAGCGGGTAGCTGAGCCGCGCTCGAAGGAGCTGTCGAAAGTAGTGGCAGAACCCCACTTCCAACCCGAGTAGTTAGCGGCCACATTAGAGTCAGCAGCTACTGCGGCCCCGCTGCCAGCCTTAATGGTCTTAACCGTAAGGTTAGTGGGGGCCTTAGCACCCTTAACCCAGGTAATAGCCGGGGCCTTATTAGAACTGGGCTGACCAATGGTAGGTAGCACCTTAGAGTCGGTATCAATCTTCAGCTTAGAGCAGTCAACTTTTTCCTGCTGAGTGGCGGCGCTAGTAGGCGTGGCAGCAGCCTTAGCGGACTTTTTGCCATCACCAGAGCAACCGGCTAGGCCCAAGCTAGCAGCCAGCAACAGCGCCGCTGCGGCGGTTAGAGATCGACGCACAAGATTTCCTTTGCTTTTTTGTTTGCTATCGCACTATACCCCCGCCATCAGCTGCGATGACGAGGGTATAGCGGGTGGTTTTAGTGGAAGGACTCGCCGCAGGCGCACGAACCAACCGCGTTGGGGTTGTCGATCGTGAAGCCCTGCTTCTCAATGCTGTCAGCGAAGTCGATAGTGGCGCCGTTGAGGTAAGGAATGCTCATGCGGTCCACGATTACCTCAACCTGCTTACCTTCTTCGCCAAAGGCGCGAATGGCGTCGCCGTCTAGTACACGCTCGTCGAAGTAAAGCTGGTAGACCAGACCCGAGCAGCCGCCGGGCTGTACACCTACGCGCAGACGCAGGTCATCACGGCCTTCCTGCTCAAGTAGGCTAGCCACCTTAGCGGCGGCAACATCGGTCAGCATAACCTCATGGGTGGCCACCTCGTTGGTGGTTTGGCTCATTGCTACTCCTTGATTATTTGTCTCTTGCACTCGGGTCTTAACCCAGGCGGTTAAACATCAGATATGCCTATGCTATTCCCGCTAGGGCTACCTAAGTGCACTGGCAGGGGCTAGCAGCGAAAATATAGGCGTGATTTAGGCCAAGGTGACTAGTTCTAGGTAGTCCTCACTCCATAGATCTTCGTCACCGTCTGGCAGCAGCAGTACCCGATCGGGGTTGAGAGCTTCTACTGCCCCCTCATCGTGGGTTACTAGCACTACCGCGCCTTTATAGGTGCCCAGTGCCCGCAAAATTTCTTCACGGCTGGCCGGATCTAGGTTGTTGGTGGGCTCATCTAGTAGCAGTACGTTGGCTGCACTGGTAACTAGCAGGGCCAGGGCTAGACGGGTTTTTTCGCCGCCCGAGAGCACCCCGGCGCTCTTGTCCGCGTCGGCCCCGGAGAAGAGGAATGAACCTAAAATATTGCGGATTTCGGTGTCGTCTAGGTCTGGGGCGGCTGAGCGCAGGTTTTCGGCAACTGTGCGGGTGTTGTCGATGGTTTCGTGCTCCTGGGCGTAATAGCCCAGTTTGAGGCCGTGGCCATCAATTACCTTGCCTGAGTCGGGCTGCTCAATCCCGGACAGTAGCCGCAGTAGCGTGGTTTTGCCTGCGCCGTTTAGCCCCAGCACCACTACGCGCGAGCCCCGGTCAATGGCTAGGTCTACGCCGGAGAAAACTTCCAGCGAGCCGTAGGCTTTACTCAGCCCCTGCGCCCGCAATGGGGTTTTACCTGAGGGGGCAGGGTCTGGGAAGCGCAGGTGGGCGACTTTTTCAACGGTTGCTTCGGTTTCGATGCTAGCTAAAAGCTGCTCAGCGCGACGTAGCATTTGCTGGGCGGCCACGGCTTTGGTGGCTTTAGCCCGCATTTTTTCACCCTGAGCGCGTAAGGCTTCGGCCTTCTTTTCTGCGTTTAGGCGTTCACGACGGCGCCTGGCTTCGTCGTCGGCACGTTGCTTTAGGTAGGCGTCCCACCCCATGTGGTAGATGTCGAGTACGCCTCGATTGGCGTCTAGATACATCACCTGGTTTACAGTGTCGCGAATTAGGTCTACGTCGTGGCTGATAACAATGTATCCGCCTGGGTAGGTGCGCAGGTGGTCGCGTAGCCACAGCACTGAGTCGTGGTCTAGGTGGTTGGTGGGCTCATCTAGTAGCAGCGTGTCGGGTTTTTGAAATAGCACCCGGGCTAGTTCTACGCGACGGCGCTGACCACCTGAGAGGGTACCGATGGGCTGGTCTAGCACTCGCTCAGGTAGGCCCAAGGCAGCGGCGATACGGGCAGCTTCGCTGGCAGCGGCGTAGCCGCCGGACATAGTAAATTCGTGATCTAGCCGGGTGTACCTATCTAATGCTTTGGCCTGGGCATCACCGCTGGTGGTGGCGATTTTTTGTTCGGCTTTACGCAGGCGGCGCAGCAGCCCGTCAATGTCACGGGCAGAGAGAATACGATCGCGGGCAATTTGCTCTAAGTCACCTACCTTGGTGTCCTGGGGCAGGTAACCCACTGAGCCGCCAGCATGGATAGTGCCTTCATACTCGACAGCTTCAAGCGAATGGTGCACATCGGCGTCGATGGCCGCTGAGGCGGATTTAGCTACGGAAGCTGAGGCGATCAGCTTGGTCATAGTGGTTTTACCAGCGCCATTACGCCCAACTAAACCAATATGCATACCTTTATCAACTCTAAAACTAGCCCCGCTGACAAGTTGTCGGGCACCGATACGCATAACCAGGTTTTGGACGTTGATCACCCCCTAATGCTACTAGTCCCACCAAAGCCACCAACCTTGGGCGCCTGTGGCATCCATTTCATGCCAGATAATTTCGTCTGGCATGGCGCCGTCGAGCCCTAATTCGCCCTGCAAATAAGCCCATAGCCCTTGGCATTGGCAGGCGGCGGTGTGGAAAGTGTCTACCTGCCAGGGGCCGCGCTCGTCTTGGGCAATAAAAATGCCGTCAACACTTAACCGCTCGTCACTGCGGGAGGGGCCAATTAAATAGCCTTGCAACCAAATATCGCCGTCACTAGCGGCGCAGGCGCGCAGCAGTGAGCCTAGCTCAGGGGCGCAGTTTTGGCGGTCTTTTAACGCTAAGGTGGGTAGCAGGCGCAAAGCTAGCCGGGCTTGGATGTAATCAATTCGAGCCAGGGGTACGTAATCGGCATTAGTCCCATCCCAGATATGCCCACCGTCAGCTGGAGTGCTCAGACAACGCGGGCGGGCTAAGCCGAATAATTCATAGAGCGCACTAAACACTGTCCAACCATTGGGCATGTATTTCAGCTCTTGATCTACAGGTGTCGGCATGAGTGCAGCTAGAGCGCACATTTTCTCTACTCCTCAAATCGGTTTTGTTAGCACATAACTCTTTGTGTTTGCTGAGCTATGTCTGAAGCGCTAAACAACTTCAACGTTGCAAGCGTGCGCTTTGATAGCTAGTTACTACCACCAGGCTGAGGATAAGGTGCGCTTCGAGAAAAAAGTTATTCACCTGTGGTGAAAAAAAACTTTCCTGAATTAGGGTTTGTCAAGCATTGAATATCTGCACTTTATGCGATTATTCTGAGCTGTTGCGCGCTGCGCATAATGTGTCCACCCCGGAAGGAGCCAATGCGGTGGCTACCACCACTAGTACGCCTCAGGCGATTCTCGATGCCGTAGGCGGCGCCGAGAACATCACCCACCTAACCCACTGCGCTACGCGTCTGCGTTTCGAACTCAAGGATGCCTCTGTCGTTGACAAGGGCACCGTTGAGAAGATCCCGGGCGTTATGGGTGCGGTCCCCCAGTCTGGTGACCGCTACCAGATCATCATTGGCGGTGCGGTTCAGAGTGTTTACAACGACATCATGAAGCTACCCGCCATGGCTGGCGGCGCCTCTTCTAGCGCTAAGTCTGACGCTGACATCAAGGCTGCTGCTCGCGCCAAGGCTCGCGGCAAGAATGCCTACGTAGATGCGTTCTTCGAGTACCTATCTGACGCTTTCCGTCCGCTGCTACCGGTGCTGCTAGGTGCCTCACTGATCCTGGCCCTGATCGCGGTACTGGAAGCCTTCGGTGTAGTAGACACCCACGCCAAGGTCCTACCCTCGTGGCTAGTGTTCACCAACACCATGTGGCGTTCAGTGTTCTACTTCCTGCCCGCCATGGTGGCCTACAACGCAGCTAAGAAGCTGGACATTGACCCCTGGGTAGGTGCAGCTGTTGTCCTGGCTCTGCTGACCCCCGAGTACACCGCCCTTAAGGGCCTTAAGGAAACCACCTGCACCAAGAGCTCCGTAGGCTCTGACCTGTGCACCACCGAGATCTTCGGTCTTCCCATGAAGTGGTCGGACTACGGCGGCCAGGTGTTCCTGCCGCTGATCATGGTGCCGATCCTGGCTCTGGTTTACCGCAGTCTGAAGAAGGTCATCCCGGCCAACGTACAGATGGTATTCGTGCCGTTCTTCTCCTTCTTGGTGATGGTTCCGGTTTCGGCCTTCTTGATCGGCCCCTTCTCGCTATGGCTAGGTAACAGCATTGGTTCGGGTCTGTCTTGGCTCAACACCACTGCCCCGATCGTCTTCGCTATCTTCATTCCGTTGCTGTACCCGTTCCTGGTGCCGCTGGGTCTGCACTGGCCGCTTAACGCTCTGCAGCTGGCCAACATCGCTGGCCCTGCCCACGCTGACTTCATTCAGGGCCCCATGGGTACCTGGAACTTCGCCTGCTTCGGCGCCACCCTGGGTGTACTCATCCTGACCCTGCGCAACGGCGACAAGGAACTGCGTCAGACCGCTTCTGGTGCTCTGGCCGCCGGTCTGTTCGGTGGTATTTCCGAGCCCTCCCTCTACGGTATCCACCTACGCTTCAAGCGCATCTACCCGCTGATGCTGACCGGTTGTGCCGCTGGTGGTCTGACCATTGGTGTGATCTCCTGGATCTCCGGTTCGCCCGTGCTGACCGGTACCTTCGTATTCACCTCGCTGCTGACCATCCCGGTCTTCCACCCCACCGTTACCTACGCGATCTCCATCGCTGTGGCCTTCTTCGTCTCTGCCTTCATGGTTGTCACCTTCGGCTACCAGAGCAAGGAAGAAAAGGAAGCCGCCGCCGCTGAGCAGGAGGAAGCCCCCAAGGCTGAGGCCGCCGCTGCCGCCGCCCCGGCCGAGGCCGCCCCCAAGGCTGAGCTGGTTGCCGGCCAGGAAGTGGTTCTGACCGCCCCCCTAAACGGCACCGTGGTTGCTCTGGAAGACGTACCGGACCCGGTATTCTCCTCCGGCGCAGTAGGCAAGGGCGCTGGCATTGAGCCCAGCGACGGCGCCTCCATCAAGGTTGTGGCCCCCGCTGACGGTTCCGTAGTGGTTGCCCCCTCCTCCGGCCACGCCTACGGCCTGGCTCTAGACAACGGCCTGGAAATCCTGATTCACGTCGGTATCGACACCGTGAACCTCGAAGGCAAGGGCTTCGACGTCAAGGTTGGTAAGGGTGACCGCGTCAAGGCTGGTCAGACCCTGGTAGTAGTTGACCGCGCAGTTATCGAGGAAGCCGGCTACAAGCTGGTCACCCCGGTACTGGTCACCAACTACATGAACTTCGCTGAAGTTGAGGTTATCGCCGACGGCTCTATCAAGGCCGGCACTGACCTGATCAAGGCCACCAAGTAAGGCCTATAAACAACATCTAACCCCCTGGTCACGCTAGTGGCCAGGGGGTTACTTTTTGCTTGCGTGCAGTTTTAAATAGTGGCGTCTAAGCTGGTTTTAGCACCCCAAGGCTTGCACGCAGTTTTAAATGGTGGTGTCCAAGCTGGTTTGGGCACTGCTTTAGCGGGCGCGCAGCTCCCAGAAAGCCACCGCGCTAGCAGCCGCCACATTTAGCGAATCAACCCCACCGGCCATAGGAATGCGCACCACATAATCAGCGTTGCGCATAGCCCGGCGGCTTAGCCCGTCACCTTCAGTTCCCAGCACAATGGCCAGCTTAGAAGCCGGATCACTAACCACATCCAACGCCGCAAATTCATCTAGGGCATAGGAGTCATCGCTAAGAGCCATGGCGGCAACTTTAAAGCCGGATGCATGTAGCTCATCAACCGCAGGCCAAGCAGTTATACGGGTCCAGGGCACCTGGAAAACCGTTCCCATAGATACTCGCACGCTACGGCGGTAAAGCGGATCCGCGCATGAAGGGCTAGCCAGCACTGCGTCAATCCCCAAAGCGGCAGCGCTACGGAAAACTGCCCCCACATTGGTGTGGTCAACCAGGTTTTCCAGCACCGCCACACGCCTAGCCCCCGCTCCCCCACGCGCGCCGGCCAGTACCTGGGCCACGCTGGGCAGCTGGGGACGATTCATCGCAGCCAGAGCCCCACGATGCAGGTGGAAACCAGTAAGCCCCTCCACTACGGCGTCGTCGCCTACAAAAACTGGCTTATCACCACCTAGCGGATCACCCCCGGTGCCCTTAGCGGCGGCAATTACCGGGCGCATATCTTCCAGCCAGCGCCTAGTCATCAAAAATGAACGCGGCTCATGTCCGGCGGCCACAGCCCGGGTAATAACCTTGGTGGACTCGGCCATATACAGCCCATTGGCGGTTTCTAGACGCTTACGCAAAGCGACGTCCGTCAGCTGTGTATAGTCAGCTAGACGGACGTCGCTAGGGTCTGTTATCTCAATCAGCACCCTAACAGTTTATGCATTCAACGGCGGCTCGTTACCCTCAGCTGCATGTGCGCCACGCGGAGACACTGGCGGGTCATCAACCGGCTTTACCGCCTCAGCCTCAGCTAACCCCAAAGCAGCCTCGGCCTGCTTAAGAGCCTGGGCGGTACTGGGCAGCTGGGCTTCAAACAGGTTAGGCAGACCCGCGCCCTGAGCGGGCTTAGGGCTAGCAGGATCAATAGAGCCGCCCATAGCCTCAGAAATTGAGCTCAGCGCACCAGTAAGCTCGCTGGGCACAATCCACAGCTTGGAAGAATCACCTTCAGCGATCTTAGGCAGCATCTGCAGGTACTGGTAAGCCAGCAGCTTAGGATCAGGATCGCCACGGTGAATAGCGTCAAAGACCTGCAAAATTGCGCGGGCTTCACCCTCAGCGCGCAGCACCATAGACTGGGCTTGACCTTCAGCGCGCAAAATTGCCGACTGTTTGTCAGCCTCAGCGCTTAGAATCTGGGATGCCTTGTTACCCTCAGCGGTCAGAATCTGGGACTGCTTAACACCCTCAGCAGTAAGGATAGCGGCGCGGCGGTCACGCTCAGCGCGCATCTGCTGCTCCATAGAGCCCTGAATCGAGCGCGGCGGGTCAATAGACTTCAGTTCCACGTTAGAGACGCGAATACCCCAACGCCCGGTGGCCTGGTCAAGCACCCCGCGCAGCTGGCCGTTAATCTCATCGCGGCTGGTAAGGGTCTGCTCTAGATCCATCGAACCAATCACGTTACGCAAGGTGGTAATCGTCAGCTGTTCAATAGCCTGCAGGTAGTTGGCAATCTCGTAGGTGGCGCGTTTGGGGTCAGTGACCTGGTAGTAGATCACCGAGTCGATAGAAACCACCAGGTTGTCTGAGGTAATCACCGGCTGCGGTGGGAAAGACACCACCTGTTCACGCAGATCCACGGTAGAGCGCACACGGTCAACAAAAGGCATCAGCAGGTGCAGACCGGCGTCATACTTGGCCTTAAATTTACCCAGACGTTCAACGATGATCGAATAGGACTGAGGCACAATCCTAATGGACTTCATTACCACTACGGCAGCGAAAACTAGTATCGCAACCGGGATTATTAGCTCCATTTCATTCCCTTCTTAAGATTCAGGCCTCTAATGAGCTGAGGCAGCTACTAGTGGGCCCACTACGGCCACGGCGCCGTCGATACGCACAACCCGCACACTAGCACCCTCAGCGAAACTAAGTTTATCCACGCTACGCGCACTCCACTGGCCACCGTTTAGCTGCACTAAACCACCAGTTTCACTAACCCTTTGCAGCACTGTGGCCTCACGACCAGCTAGCGCCTCCACATTGGTTAGCATATTGGGGGTAGAAGCCAGCAGATAAGCCTTCAGCGGGGGGCGCGCCAGAAACATTAAGACGATAGCCACCAGTGCGAAAGCCACAAACTGTCCCCACACTGGCGCCCCTAGTAGGGCCGCGCCGGTACCAGCCAGCGCGCCGCCGGCAAGCATGAGAAAGACCAGGTCCGTGGACACCACCTCAACGGCAGCTAAAGCTAGAGCTGCACCAGCCCACCAGATCCACATGTTTTTCTCCTCTCCGCCCTAAGAGCTTGGCTTACTTTTAAGCTGATCGTAGCGCCCTGGCTCGGTAGCGGCCGCGATCCACATCTACCTGCAAGGCTAGACCATAAGTTTGGCTCATAACCTGCGAATTAACCACCCGGTCAATTGGACCAGCGGCCACCAACTTACCTTCACGTAAAGCCAGCGCGTGGGTAAAGCCCTCTGGAATTTCCTCCAGGTGGTGGGTTACTAAAATTACCGACGGCGCCCCCGGCTGGGACACGATCTGACTCAGTGCGTTTAGCAGCATTTCACGCCCACCCAGGTCCAAACCTGAGGCTGGTTCATCCAAGATTAGTAGTTCTGGGTCTGGCATAAGCGCACGGGCCACCTCGACGCGTTTGCGTTCACCTGAAGAAAGCGTAGACCAGGTACGCGTGGCCTTATCGGACATGTTTAAAGCTGCCAGCAGCTCATCAGCGCGCTGGAAATCAAATTCTTCATATTCTTCACGCCAGCGTCCAATTACCCCATAGGCGCCAGAAACTACAACGTCACGAACCTTTTCACCGCCTAAGACTTCATGCGACAGAGCTGAAGAAGCCAGGCCAATAGCCGGGCGCAGCTCAGCCAAATCAACTCGCCCTAGCTGCTGATCCATGATTTCAACGCTTCCCTGCGAGGGGAATAGGCGCGCTGCGGCCACTCGTGAAAGCGTGGTTTTACCAGCTCCATTAGCTCCTAGCACCACCCAAGCTTGGCCTGGGTCAACCTGCCAGGAAAGGTGAGACAAAATGGTGGTTTTACCGCGCCATAGTGACACGTCTTGTAGCCTGAGAACACTCATGTATCAAGCATACGGCTTGGGGCCAAGTACCTAGGACATTTTGCCTATAGAACTTGGCCCCATTAGCAACAGGTTTTAGCCCTGCTTAAGCACCCAGTTGTAGACCTCCATGGTGCGCTTGGCGATAGCTTCCCAAGCGAAGTGGTCTTCTACGCGCTTACGCGAGGCAGCACCCATGGCCTTGGCCCGGGCCTCGTCGGTGATTAGCGCGGTTAGGCGCTCAGCTAAATCGGCTTCGAAACGGGCCGGGTCAATCGGGGTGCCAGTGCCGTCCTGGACCTGGTCGATGGGCACCAGCAGACCGGTGACGCCGTCGTCGATAACCTCAGGAATACCGCCGGTAGCCGAACCTACCACGGGCAGACCCACAGCCATAGCCTCAAGGTTAACGATGCCTAGCGGCTCGTAAACCGATGGGCATACGAACACGTCAGAGGCGGCCAGCACGGCGATTAGCTGCTCGCGCGGCAGCATTTCTTCAACCCAAACCACACCGGTACGCTTCTCGCGCAGCTGAGCCACCAGGCCTTCAACTTCACGCATGATCTCGGGGGTGTCGGGGGCGCCAGCGCACAGCACGATCTGTACGTCGCTGGGTAGCTGCTCGCAGGCGCGCAGCAGGTGCGGCAGACCCTTCTGGCGGGTAATACGTCCTACGAAGACTACGGTGGGACGAGTGGGGTCAATGCCTAGACGCTTAAGGGTAGCCTCGCTCAGCTCAGCAGCGGCCTCGCCTTCAGGACGGCGCCAGCCAGACAGGTCAATACCGTTGTGTACAACCTTGACACGTTCAGGGTCTACCTGCGGGTAGGAACGCAAAATGTCCTCACGCATACCGCCGGAAACTGCGATCACAGCAGCAGCGCCGGAGTAGGCCTGAGCTTCAGCCCAGGAGGACAGGGCGTAACCGCCACCTAGTTGCTCAGCCTTCCACGGACGCATGGGCTCTAACGAGTGAGCGCTGAGCACGTGGGGAATGTCGTTTAGTAGACCAGCCAGATGACCAGCAAGGTTGGCGTACCAGGTGTGGGAGTGCACTAGGTCAGCACCAGCGCAGTCACCAGCGATTTCTAGGTCAACCCCGAAAGTCTGTAGGGCCGGGTTAACATTGGCCAGCTCAGGTAGGTTCGCGTAACCAGTCACGCCAGGATCTGCACCTTCGGTGCCCGGCTCACGCGGTCCACCAAAAGCGTGCACACGCACATCAGCGAGCGGGCGCAGCACCTTGGCCAGCTCATTGACGTGCACCCCCGCACCACCGTAGATGAAAGGCGGGTATTCCTTGGTGATCAGATCAACTCTCATTGGTGAACATCTTTCTAGGTGTGCCAGTAGTGGGCATGTGCCCACGGGCACAAATCTAACGCATATTTGGGGTTTTTGTGTTGTTGCTTACGCAAATCGCTACAGCGGACACCAGTTCCCTGGGGATTTTTAGGTTTTTGAGCCTAAATCGCTACCTGAACTGGGACATTAGCCCCTTTTCAGAATTTTCTCAGCTAGCAATTTGGTGACTTGCGTCGCGTAAGTGTGCTTTATGACGCTATGCTGTGGTCATGGTTGCTCATCGTGTACTCGCGATTGTCCTTGCTGGTGGTGAGGGCAAACGCTTAATGCCTCTAACATTTGATCGCGCAAAGCCGGCGGTCCCCTTTGGCGGACAGTACCGCCTAATCGACTTTTCACTGTCGAACATGGTCAACTCCGGTTACTTGCACGTCGTGGTGCTTACCCAGTACAAGTCCCACTCTCTAGACCGCCACATTTCTAAGACCTGGCGCCTATCTTCCATGCTGGGTAATTACATTGCTTCAGTACCTGCTCAGCAGCGTGTAGGTAAGCACTGGTTCCTTGGCAGCGCAGATGCTATCTACCAGTCTTTGAACCTACTCGATGACGAGCGTCCCGACTACGTAGTCATCACTGGTGCTGACAACATTTACCGCATGGACTTCTCCCAGATGGTTGACCACCACATCGCATCTGGACTACCGCTAACGGTTGCCGGTATTCGCCAGCCCAAGTCTCTAGCCAACCAGTTCGGTGTTATCGAGACTGACCCTGAAAACCGTGGCAAGATCAAAGCTTTCGTGGAAAAGCCCAGCTCCACCCCGGGTCTGCCCGACTCGCCCAATGAGGTTCTAGCCTCTATGGGTAACTACGTCTTCAACGCTGACGCCCTCAAGGAAGCTGTCACCCTAGACGCCACCAACGAGGACTCCAAGCACGACATGGGCGGCAACATTGTGCCTTGGTTCGTAGAACGTGGCCTAGCCGGCGTCTACGACTTCAAGGACAACGTGGTTCCCGGTGCTAGCGAGCGTGACCGCGACTACTGGCGCGACGTGGGTACCATGGACGCCTACTACGAGGCTCACATGGACCTGATCAGCGTCAACCCGGTCTTCAACCTCTACAACGAGTCCTGGCCGCTATTCACCGGCTACAACTCGGCTGTACCCCCGGCCAAGTTCGTTTACGGTGACCGTGAGCGTGAGCGTGTGGGCCACGCAGTGGACTCCATTGTGTCCCCTGGCGTGATCGTTTCTGGTGGCGAGGTGGTCTCCTCCATTCTCTCCCCCGGTGTACGCATCAACTCTTGGTCACGTGTAAATGAATCGGTGCTGCTAGACAATGTTTACGTAGGCCGCAATGCGGTTGTGGAGCGCTGCATCCTGGACAAGTACGTTCGGGTTGAACCTGGCGCAATCGTTGGTGCGAACCCAGACCAAGACCGCGAACGTGGCTTCATGGTTACCGAATCTGGTATCACCGTGGTACCTAAGGGCACTGTAGTCTCTGGCGGTAACTAAATCACTGCGGTCAAAGCCTGAGGGCTACTAAACCACTTAGTTACAACTGACCCGGCCAATCTGGCCGGGTCAGTTCGTTTATGTAGCGCCTAGTTTATGTAGCGCCTACTTTTAGCGCGCTACCACCTTAGCGGCGCTGGTTGAGCGCGCTAGCGCCTTGGCAACGCCGCTAGGCAGTTAGCTCAGCAACAGTCAAAGTTGTAGAGCACGTCAGAGAAGTCTAGGGCCTCTAGATCTTCACGGGAAATAAAAAAGTTACGCACTCCAGCGTCGCCCCAGCACAGGTCCCATTTAGTATCAAACTGGCTGTCAATCTGGAACAGCAGCTCGGTGTACTTGGTGGCTTCTGAGGAGCGATATTCAAAACGAGGGTCATACTGGGTGAAGTACGGGTAGCCACCCAGCTGGTGCGCATTTTCCCCAGGGCTAGCAAAGTCATCCGTCAAGACTTCAAATACCTCATCAGGTAAATCATCGTATAGGTTCTTGATCGTCTGGTCGGGGTGGCGCTTATTCCACTGGCTTAGGAACAAATCATCAAACCGGCCATCACTGTAAGTGGGGCCTTGGTAGCCATGGGTGAAGCTTAGGCGCATCCCCCAAATAGCTCCTTGCTCATCAACGAACCAAAGCGGGCATTCCTCGTTGCCATAAGGGTGATACATGGCCTCTACCCGCTCTAGCGGCTCACCCTGGGTACCAGCCGGGATGTAGAGCACCTTTTGGTTGGTTTCGGGCTGAATCGTGTCAGAGCAAAAACCGTACATTTCGTCTTCTAGACACCAGATTTGTAGCCAGCCATCGCTTGGATACATGTTGTTTTCAGGCAGCTGAGCGCAGTTGATCTGGGCCAGCAAGGCCAGTTGGTTACCCTCAGCGTTGGTGGGAATCGCGCCGCCTAGGGGCACAAAAGGAAAGCCCCCAAACTTGGATTCTTCCAAGCTTAGATCATCAGCCTTTTCAGCCTTGATGCGGATAACTTCCTTGCCGAGCTCAGCCTTGAGCTCGTCATATACGGCCTTAGCTTCCTTGAGGTAATCTACCTCGGGCTTGGAATCCATAGCTTGCTCCTTTACCTATTGTCCTTTGCAGGAGTTACTGGGTGCGCATTTAGGGCAGGCTACCGGCCCACCCTAAACACCTTCCACCCGTTAGTTTACGTGTGTTTTCCCAGCTACGCTGTCAATAAGCAGCTAATAAAGCGCTGAATTTAGACTGCTAAATCCACATATCTGAGGCGCCGCGACTGACCACGTCAGTCACTATCGCCCCGCCGGAAGCTAGTTCCTTCCAAGAGCCCACTACCTCCAAAATAACAGCGGTGGCAGTAGAGACCCCGAAAGAAATTTGCCGGGCCAACGTGCTTTCGCCGTCGAGCCCATAGGCAAGCGCAGAAACTGTGGGCTCGTGCCCCACAATCATTACGCTCGTAACCGACTCATCAATTAAGTGAATCAAATCTAGCCACTGCTGGGGGCCGCCGCTGTAAATCACATCTTCTTGGCAGTAACTGCGGGGAAGCAGGGAGCCAATCAGGGGTTCTGCGGTTTGCTGGGCCCGCTTGGCAGGGCTAATTATCATCAAATCGAGTCGGTCTAAACGCTGCGCTAATTCGAGTCCAAGCTGCAATGCTTGGCGATGTCCAGTTTTGGTCAGGGAACGTTCGGCGTCCTGGATCGCGCCGTATTCGGCTTTCGCGTGCCGCACTAAGATCAACCGTTTAGCCATAGTCTTTAGTTTATTGTTCTATTGTTTGAATAGCTATTGGTTCAGGTCACTTTATCGAAGTTTGACATAGATTACGATCATTGCTTCAGTTTCCTACCCCCATAGCCCCATCTACATGCAGGATCTGCCCGTTTATGTAGGCGGCGTCGTCGCTAAGCAAAAAAGCTACCGGTCCGGCCACATCCTGGGGGGTGCCCGGCCTGGCGGCACCTGTGCGTTGCAGGTAGCGTTCTTGCTGGCGCGGGCTTAGTGACTGGGTCATGGGGGTTTGGATATAACCGGGGGCCACCGCATTAACCGTGATAGCGCGCCGGCCCACCTCCAGCGCCAGCGATTTAACCAGCGCCTCTAGAGCACCTTTTGCCGCCCCATAGGCGCTTAAACCAGCCATACCACTTTGAGCCACTACAGAGGAAAGCAGCACAATCCGCCCCCAGCGCGCCCTGACCATGCCCGGCAGTAGCAGGCTAATAGCCTCATAGTTAGCCAGGTAGTGCAGGCGCAGCTGGTTATTTACCTGCTCCAAGTCGGCGCGGGCAGCCAGCTGCTCATAGGTGCTTCCAGCCGCTCCCACATAAGCGTCGACGCCGCCGAGCAGGTTTTGGGCTTGGGTGATAGCCTCCCCTACCCCATCACCTGCCAGGTCAGCGCTTACACTCAGGGCTCCCTCGGGCACCTGGCCGGTGCGGCTAATACCTACCACCTGCCAGCCGTCGGTCACTAGGCGCTCAGTTATGGCCCAGCCAATACCGCTAGAGGCGCCGGTGACGACGGCGCGGCGTAAATGCTTAGTCATTGGCGGGCACGAACTGCGCCCAGCCGTTGTCACGCAAAGCCGCGCGCAGCTTGTCCATGGCAGCCGCGATCTTTTCTAGCGGCTCCCCCTGGCGCACCTTAGTGGAGTCCAGATCCCCACCCTGGTAGATCGGCAACACGTGCAGGTGCAGGTGGTCCACATCAAAACCCACAATTGCTAAGCCGCTACGCGGAGCGTCAAAAGCCTTCACCTGGGCCTGGCCAATACGCTTAGCTACCACGGTTAGATGTGCCAGCAGTTCATCGCTGGCCTCCAGGTAGGAGGACACTTCCTGACGCGGCACCACTAGCACATGCCCATCGGTGTGGGGGTTGATATCAGCAAAGGCCACGCACTGGTCATCTGCCCATACGAAATTACCGGGGATCTGTCCGTCAATGATTTTGGTGAAAATGCTAGCCATGACTTTATTTTGCCTTATTTAGCTGGTCAAAGTGTCTAGACGCAGCCATAGACTTTCATTGTCCACCCACAGCTGGCGTCCCTGGCACTCAATTTGTGCCAGCTGCCTGCCCGCCGGGCCCGGCTTACGAGCCAACAGTTTAAGGGTGCAGTCTAGACCCATGGCGGCCTGACTTAACGCACGCAGCAGTTGGGTGTCGTCGGCAATACGAGCTAAAGCCGCACTTTGCCCAATTTCCAGCTGCGCCAGACGCACCAAAGCGGGGCGTTCAATAGTGCCATCTGCACGCGGAATCGGGTCACCATGCGGATCCCGGGTGGGGTAACCCAGGCGCTGCTCTAGGCGTTCAAGCAGGCGGTTAGAAACCGAATGCTCCAGGACTTCGGCCTCCTGATGCACCTCATCCCAGTCAAAACCCAGCTCTTGCACCAGGAAAGTTTCCAAAATCCGGTGGCGCCTCACCATTACTAAGGCACGCTGCTGACCTAGCTCAGATAAGGTGACCGGTTTATAAGGCTGATGCACCAGCAAACCCATCTCCACCAAGCGTGAAACATTCTCCGACGCGGTCGAGTTAGCCACCTGCATACGTTTAGCTAAGGCAGTCACCGAGGCTGAACCGCCCCACTCTTCTAGGGCCCATACCGCTTTTAGATAGTCCTGGGTGACGGTAGAGTCCGCGCTCTGGTTCACCCCAGCACCGCCTGCCACTGCTGCCACAGACCAAAGACAACAGCCAACACGATCAGTAAATAAGTGGCCCCCACTAGCCACCAACGTGCTTTATATAGGGTGCGGCTAGCAGCTTCGTTTAGGGGTAGGGCACCTTCGACGGCGCAGCGAGCCAGCAGGGTCCAAGCCATGGGGATAGTAACCACCCACAGCACCATGCACCAAGGGCACAGCTTGTTAAGCACCCACACTGATTGGCTTACGAACCAGAACACAAAGCCTAGATTTACGACGGCGCCGGCGGCTAGCCCCTGCCAGATCCAACGCGGCAGCTTAACTTGCGCCCCAATCAAGGCTGCCAAAACCACAAAAGCACTGTAAGCCATGGCCCCTACAAAGGCGTTGGGCACGCCCAGCAGGTTACCCTGCCAGATGGTAAGTGAGGCGCCACAAGACACCAGCGGGTTAATGTCGCACGAAAGCTGGGTTAGCGGGTTTTTTAGCTGAGCCATCTCGGCAGCGATTAACTCCCAGCTAACCGCTAGCGCCACTAGGCTAGACAGGCCCATGCCAAGCGCGAATGTTTTAGCTGAGCCGACTGCAAAATCGTCGCGTTCCTGCTCAGCGATGTATGCCTCAAGCTCCTGTTGGCTCATAGCATCAATATCAGCTTCGCTGGGGTATGCCACCGCATTTTCCTTCGTAAAAGCCGTCAAATAACTACTAAAGGCTACCTTATCGCCGCCAGCTCAAAGCAGATTGTGCCTATAGCAAAGCGACCCGGCTT
>CAJZDJ010000014.1 GCA_915063485.1 uncultured Actinomyces sp. | reverse complement strand
GGCTGGTTAACCAGCCCGCCCCCCACGCTTTTTGGGTACTTTAAGCACTTTAGTGCTTAAAGCCAGCGCTAAAGCTCTGCTTTTGTTAGCGTAGCTGGGCTGCTAGCAGCTCGTTTAGCTGGGCTACAGCCTGCTCAGCGCTAACACTGATACGCTCGCCGCTGCGACGGTTGCGGATTTCTACAGTGCCGTCCTTAGCTAGGTCGCGCCCTACCACCACAATGTAGGGCATGCCCAGTAGTTCAGAGTCAGCAAACTTAACGCCTGCGCTGACCTTGCGACGGTCATCAAATAGCACGTCGTAGCCTAGGCCATCTAGCTCGCTGGCAATGGTGGTGGCAGCTTCAAATACTGCCTCATCCTTACCGGTGGCCAGTACCTGCACGTGGTAGGGGGCCAGGTGCACGGGCCAAGCTAGGCCGTGCTCGTCGCAGTTGGTTTCAGCCAGGGCTGCTAGTACACGTGAAACCCCGATGCCGTAAGAACCCATGGTTACCACCTGGGCTTTACCGTTCTGGTCGAGCACCTTTAGGTCTAGGGCGTTAGCGTACTTGCGCCCCAGGGCGAAGATGTGACCGATTTCGATACCACGGGCTAGCTCTAGCGGGCCAGAGCCGTCGGGGGCCGGGTCGCCGGGGCGCACCTCAGCGGCCTCAATTACCCCATCAGCCTTAAAGTCGCGCCCAGCTACCAGGTGGTAGACGTGGCGCTGGTCGGCGTTAGCGCCGGTGATCCAGCTGGTGCCCTCTACTACACGCGGATCTAGCAGGTAACGCACGCTGCCGCTAAGCTGCTCGACGCCGTCGACCACCTGAGCCACACGCTTAGGCGAGTTGGGACCCACCACCTGCGGGCCAATGTAACCAGCCACCAGCTCAGGGTGCTTGGCTAGCTGCTCGTGACCAGCCATTTCCACTTCTGCCGGGGCCACGGCGGCCTCTAGGCGCTTCATATCCACTTCACGGTCACCGGGCAGACCAATTACCAGCAACTCTTGGGAGCCGTCAGGGTGGGTCAGGTTAACCACTACGTTCTTAAGCGTGTCGGCGGCGCTCCAGGGGCGGTCGGCGCGCGGGTATTTGGTGTTGAACAGCTCCACCAGGGATTCAATGGTGGGGCATTCAGGGGTGTCGACCTCCACCGGGGCCGGCTCGTTGGAAGCATCCACAGCCTCGGGCACCGGGGTGGTGACGGCCTCAGCGTTGGCGGCGTAGCCACCGGCAGAGCGCACGAAAGTGTCTTCACCAATGGGTGAAGGGTGTAGGAACTCTTCAGAGTGGGAGCCCCCCATGGCTCCACTCATGGCGTTAACGATTACGTATTCGAGACCCAGGCGCTCAAAAATACGCTGGTAAACGGCGCGGTGTAGCTGGTAGGAGCGTTCCAGGCCGGCGTCGTCAATGTCGAAGGAGTAAGAGTCTTTCATGATGAACTCGCGCCCACGGATCAAGCCTGCGCGCGGACGAGCCTCATCACGGTACTTGGTCTGGATCTGGTAGAGAGAAACAGGCAGATCCTTGTAGGAAGAGTACATGTCCTTGACTAGCAAGGTGAACATTTCCTCGTGGGTGGGGGCCAGCATGTAGTCCCCACCTTTACGGTCATGCAGTTTGAACAGGGTGGGGCCGTATTCTTCCCAGCGGTCGGTGGCCTTGTAGGGGTCGGCGCTGAGCAGAGCCGGGAAGTGTACTTCCTGCGCGATAGTATCCATCTCTTCACGCACCACCTGCTCCACCTTGCGCAAGGTGCGCAGTCCTAGTGGTAGCCAGGTGTAGATTCCCGGGGCAGCGCGGCGAATATAGCCAGCACGCACCAGTAGTTTGTGGCTAGCTACCTCTGCGTCGGCAGGATCCTCACGCAAAGTACGGATAAAGGCGTTGGTCATTGTCTGAAGCACACGTATATGTTACGCGTAGCCAAGCCCAGTAGCTAAGTGAAGCTGGTGTTGTCTGGCCTACTTAGCTGTTTAAAACTAAAGCAGGTTTATAACAGCATTTACAGCAGCACTGTGCTCATGGTGCCCACCTGCGTAAAACCTAAAGATTTATACAGGCCCAGGGCCGCCAGGTTGAAATCATTAACATACAAGCTGATATGGCTGACCTGGTGTTGGGTGTAAATCAAGGCCAACACTCGCCCCAGCGCCACTTTAGCCAGTCCCCTACCGCGCAGGTCAGGGCGGGTCCACACGCCGGTTATTTGGGCTACCGAGTTCCATAAGCTACCCACATCAGCTTTAAAAGCCACCTGGGCGTTGCCGGGGTGGCCGGCGCCGTCGTCGAGAAGTACGTAGCTGCGCCCCTGCTCAATTAACTGGCTGATATGGCGCCCATAGCCAGAGCCGCTAACTAGCGGGTCAAAACCCACTTCTTCTTTAAACATGGCCACTGCCGCCGGCAGTACCAGCGGTTCCATCCCCACCTGGGCCGCTTGGGTTTGGCTAACGGCCGCTGCCACCAGCTCATCGGCGCAGCTATAGCTAGTAGCTGCCAAAGCCTGAACTAGCTGCTCAGCCGGCGGGGCTAGCAGCAAAGGCTGATTCCAACGCGCCTGGCGCACCGCCAAATGGCGCTGATCCAAATACGGCCACAGCGCGGCCACATCATCAGCTGGCCCCATCACTGAGCCGCGCCTAGTTAACCGTGGGCGCCCATGGCTGGCTAGGGCTTTTAACTCACTGGGGCTGCAATGGCGCTGGCCGTAGAGGATAAGTGAGCCGGTAGCCCAAGCGCCAGCGTGGGGTTGGGGGGTGCCGCAGGCTACTACGTCTCCCCTACCCCAGTAATCCCAGCGGCTAATTTGCGCCCCTAGTTGTACTCCCGCTACGGCGTCGCCCGCCAACAGCTGCATTAGCGCAGTGCTATTGGCGGGCGTGAGCGGATGCGGGTCGCGATGCAAACGCAGCATCAGGCTGAGGGCACCATCACCTGTGGGGCAGCGTTTTCTAGTGCTTCCTCACCCATCTCGGCAGCCATGTCTGCGGCCATGTCGTTGGCGTAGCGCAGCACGGTTTCTACGATGCGATCTTCGGGCACAGTTTCTACAACCTTGCCGCGTACGAAGATCTGTCCCTTGCCGTTACCGGAGGCACAGCCTAGGTCGGCTTCGCGGGCCTCACCGGGGCCGTTAACGACGCAGCCCATAACGGCCACACGCAGCGGGGCCTTGACGTCTTTGAGGCCTTCTTCAACCTTTTCGGCTAGGGTCCACACGTCCACCTGGGCGCGGCCGCAGGAGGGGCAGGAAACAATCTCTAGCTTGCGCGGGCGCAGGCCCATGAATTCAAGCAGCTTGGTGCCAACCTTGACTTCTTCTACCGGCGGGGCTGACAGGGAGACGCGGATGGTGTCGCCAATGCCTTCAGCTAGTAGCACGCCGAAAGCGGCGCAGGATTTAATGGTGCCCTGGAAGGCGGGGCCGGCTTCGGTTACCCCCAGGTGTAGGGGCCAGTTACCTTTTTCGCTTAGCAGGCGGTAGGCCTGGACCATGGTGACCGGGTCGTTGTGCTTGACGGAGATTTTAAAGTCGTGGAAGTCGTTTTCTTCAAACAGGCTGGCTTCCCACACGGCTGACTCCACCAGGGCCTCCGGGGTGGCTTTGCCGTACTTCTTCAGTAGGCGCGGGTCTAGCGAGCCGGCGTTTACACCGATACGTAGGCTGACGCCGTAGTCGGAGGCCATCTTGCAGATTTCGGCTACCTGGTCATCGAATTTACGGATGTTACCGGGGTTTACGCGCACTGCGCCGCAGCCGGCCTTAATGGCGGCGTAGACGTATTTGGGTTGGAAGTGAATGTCGGCGATCACCGGGATGCGTGACTGCTTAGCGATAATGGGCAGTGCTTCGGCGTCCTTATCGGTGGGGCAGGCTACGCGCACAATGTCGCAGCCGGCAGCGGTCAGCTCAGCGATCTGCTGCAAGGTTGCGCCGATGTCGTGGGTTTTGGTGGTGGTCATGGACTGCACGCTTATCGGTGCGTCGCCACCTACCGGCACGGATCCCACCATGATTTTGCGGGTGGGCTTACGCTTACCTAGAACGGGCTGTTCTTCACGCAGCGTGGGGATTCCCAAAGCAATCGATGCATTATTCACGCCTGCCATTATTGCACCTAAACCGGGGCAGCTATATCTGCCCAGATCAAGAGACATCCCACAATTAGCAGTAAGATAAACACACCCTGCCCAATTGGTAGCAGTTTAGCGGTGTCAACTGGCCCCGGATCTGGGGCTTTACGTAGTTTGGCGAAGCTGCGACGCAGGCCTTCCCAGATAGCTCCGGCAATATGTCCACCGTCTAGAGGCAGCAGTGGGATCATGTTGAATGCGAACAGGGCTGCGTTAAGGCTGGCTAGTAGCATCAGCATGGAGTATGCGCGCACCGACAGGTCCACTACCCCACCGCCGCCGCTTGATACCTGCCCGGCCATACGCCCGACTCCCACGATTGACACCAGCGACTGGTTTGAGGTGGATTCTTGCCCCAGGGCGCTTAGCACCCGGTGGTAGAGGCCTGCCGGCAAGGTGACAATGGCTTTGAGGGTGGAGACGTTAACCAGCCAGGTAGTTTTTAGGGCCGTGCCCAGCGAGACAGGTTGGCCGCTGATTTGCGGGCTGATGCCCACGAAGGTGGTGGTGCGGGTTAATGCTGAGCCGTCGGGGGCGGCTAGGGCTTTACCCCGGGCGTCTTGCACGACCCGGGTCACTTGGGTGGGCACCACGTTTAGCTGCTGGCTATGGCCTCCTCGCTTTACGGTTACGACGACGCCGCTGCCAGCTTTGGTGTTAGCGATAGCGGTTTGCAGCTGGGTCCAGTCATTGACTTGCTGGCCATCCCAGGAGGTGATGGTGTCACCGGGTTTTAAGCCCGCTGCGCGAGCGGGAACCGTGGCTTTGGTGTCGCATGTTGACTGACCAGATTCAATGGTGGGTAGGCAGTTAGATACCCCAGCCAGGGTGTTGGTGGCTTTAGGTACCCCAATGAAACTCATTGAGACGATGATTAGCACCCCTGACAAAATCAGGTTCATCACGGGGCCACCAAACATAACCACCAGTTTTTTGGGGGCGCTTAAATGGTAGAAGGCTTTGTGCTCTTCACCTGGGCCTAGCTCAGCTAGTGACTCTTGCCGGGCTTGGCCCACCATGCCTAGCTCGCCTTTAGAGTTAACTTTGTCAGGGTGGCCGGGTTTAGCTGGCGGCAGCATACCGGCCATACGCACATACCCACCCAGGGGTAGGGCTTTTAGGCCATATTCGGTTTCGCCTTTTTGCCGTGACCAAATACGCGGCCCAAAACCAATGAAGTACTCGTAAACCTTAACGCCAAAAGCTTTGGCCGGAATCATATGTCCCAGCTCGTGCAGGGCCACCGAAATCAGTAGCCCCACAATGAAGATAACTATGCCCAGCCAATACATGCGTGTTTAGCCTTTCGCCGCGATCAGTTCATCTGCGCGTGCACGCGCCCAGCGGTCCACCGCCAATACATCATCCAAACTGGGGGTGCTAACCCCATCATGTTCGTTTACTACCGCAATATCGATATCTACGATATCCACCCAGTTCAGGGCGCCTTTCAGGAAAGCATCTACGGCCTGCTCATTGGCTGCGTTAAACACTGCCGGATGAGTAGGCGAGGCGCTGACGGCGTGACGGGCTAGCTGCAGAGCCGGGAAGGTGTGGTTATCTACCGGTTCAAAATCCCAGCTGCTTACCTTAGTAAAGTCGGTGGGTTTAGTTAGCTTACCCACCAGGCGTGGGCGGTGGGGCCAAGTCATGCCCAGGGCGATCGGCAAACGCATGTCGGGCGGGCTAGCCTGGGCGATAGTGGCGCCGTCGACGAATTCCACCATAGAGTGCACGATTGACTGGGGGTGAACCACCACATCAATGTCGCTGGCGTCCACATCAAACAAAAGGTGGGCCTCAATTAGCTCTAGGCCCTTATTGACCAGCGTGGAAGAGTTAACCGTAACTACCGGACCCATTGACCAGGTGGGGTGAGCTAAAGCCTGGGCGGCAGTTACCTGGCTGAGCTGCTCGCGTTTTTTACCCCTAAACGGCCCCCCAGAGGCGGTCAGGATCAGACGTGAGACCTCACTGTAACCGCTAACTACCGGGCTAGTTAAACCCTTTTCGTGGCGGCCACTTAGCAGGGCCTGGGCGATAGCACTGTGCTCAGAGTCAACCGGCACCACCTGGCCCGGGTAGGCTAGGGCCTGCTTTACCAGGGCGCCACCCACCACTAAAGATTCCTTATTAGCCAGTGCCAGGCGGGCGCCGTCGGCCAAAGTAGCTAAAGTGGCAGCCAAACCAACCGAACCAGTAATGCCGTTAAGTACCGTGCCCGCCTGTCCCATAGCTAGGCTACGCACCAGCTCAGCAGCGGCGTCGGGGCCGCTGAGAATCTGCACCTGCGGGCAGTTATCGGCCGCACCATAGTGGCTGATCAAATCCGGTAGCTTAGCGGCGGCGCTAGGACAAGCCACCGCCACCACGCGCGGGCTAAACTCCACCACCTGCTGAGCTAGCAGCTCCAGCTGCCCCCCACCAGCCGCTAGACCAAGCACCTGGATATCGCTTTGGCCGCTAGCTTTAAGCTCACGCACTACGTCCAGGGCTTGGGTCCCAATTGACCCAGTAGAGCCCAAAATGATCAGTTGATTTGGAAAACTCACGACACTCCCTAGTGTTTATTCCACGCGCATCAATACTTCGATGGCGCGCTCAATAAATGCGTCCACGCTGGCCTCGTCATAGGCCTTATTTGCTTTGGCGGCAGAGAAAGTAAGTTTCCGCAGCTGAGTAGACTTAAGCGGGTCGCCCTTGTCAAAAAATGCCGCTAACCGGTCCATAAACCGGTCTACTTCAGCAATCGAATAGCCACGCTTAGCCGGCGCGAAACGCTTACCTTCCGGACGTAGCAGGCGCGGGTAAAGCGTGGTAGCTAGATTAGCTGCCTCATCCATCCAGGCTTGGCGGCCCCTGCGGGCCACAAATGATTCACGCATTTTACGCATCAAAGCCACTTCAAGACGGTCCATAGCCGCATCTACCGCGTGAATGTCATAGCCGCCACGGGCCACATCAAAACAGTTGATGCGCACCTGGGTGGGGGTCAAGCTAGTGGTGTCGCCAGCTTCGTAAAGATCGTGGGCACGGTTGAAAAACTCGTCAACTTCGCTTTTACGGTAGCCCTTCTGGTTCCAGGCTACGGTCTCGAATAAGTCGCTCATGCTTTAACTCAAGCGCCTTTCTTGCTGCAGCACTTCGGCGGCCAACTGGCCGCATGCACCATCAATATCAGAACCGCGAGTGTCTCGCACAGTTGTAGTAATACCAGCCTTACGCAGGGTGTTTACAAACTCCTGCTGCACCTGGGGGCGTGAACAAGTCCAAATTGAGCCCGGGGTGGGGTTAAGCGGGATGGGGTTAACGTGAGCCCAGCCATGGCCGCGCTTGTTGAGCTCATCAGCTAGCAGCTGGGCGCGCCAAGCGTGATCGTTCATGTCTTCAATCAGGGCATATTCAATAGATACACGCCGGCCGGTGGCCTCAAAGTATTCGTGGGCGGCGTCAAGCAGCTGCCCCACCTTCCAGCGGGAGTTAACCGGGATCAGGTCGTCGCGCAGCTCGTCGTCGGGAGCGTGCAAAGAAACCGCCAAAGTAACCGGCATGCCCTCAGTTGCCAGTTTTTTAATTAGCGGCACCAAACCAACGGTAGAAACCGTGATGTTACGGGCACTAATACCAAAACCTTCAGGTGCGCTCTGGGTTAACCGGTGCAGGGCTGGAATCAGATTTTTGTAGTTGACCATGGGTTCACCCATGCCCATAAACACAATATTGCTAAGCCGGGCCGGTCCCCCAGCTAGCTCACCGTCACGTGAAGCCGCTGCGGCTTGACGCACCTGCTCAATGATTTCAGCGGTAGTTAGGTTACGGGTTAAACCCATCTGACCGGTGGCACAAAATGGGCAGGCCATACCGCAGCCGGCCTCGCTAGAGACACACAGCGTGGTGCGGTCCTTGTAGCGCATCAACACGCTCTCTACCCGCACCCCGTCAAATAGCTCCCACAGGTACTTAATGGTTTTACCCTGGTCAGCTTTCAAGGCTCGTACCTGGCTTAGCAGATCCGGCAGTAGCTCATCGCATAATGCGTCGCGCTGGGAGGCCGGCAGGTCAGTCATATCTGCCGGGTTACGGGTTAAATGCGTGAAATAGTGGCGTGAAAGCTGGTCAGCGCGGAAAGCCGGCAGTCCAGCCTCTTTCAGAGCCTGCTTACGTCCAGCCAAATCCAAGTCAGCCAAGTGACGCGGGGCTTTACCCTTAGCTACCGGCACCGCGAAAGATAAGCGCGGTTTGGCATCAGGGCTACTAGCCCCCTCCGGTGGCTGGTCCGTAGGCAGCACCTGACGCCCCCGACGGCGGGGGGCGGCAATTAATACGGGGCGGGAGTCAGCCATTAAAATCCTTGGGGCTTTGGGGACAGGTAGAGCTTAGCGGGCGGCGGCGTCGGTAATAGCTAGTGCTAAAGCGCACCACCACTATAAAGCTAGCACTGAAGCAATATAGAGCACGGGGGCGGTAGTTAGGATCGAGTCAATACGGTCAAGCAAACCACCGTGTCCGGGCAGTAGGTTAGACATGTCCTTTAGGCCCAAATCACGCTTAATCAGCGACTCCCCTAGGTCACCCAAGGTGGCGCTAATAACCACCGCTAAAGCTAGTAGTGGAGTCGCCCACAGCGTACCGCCAAGCACCCACAGTACAACGCCGGTACCAATGGTGGTGGCAATTACGGAGCCAGCGAAACCCTCCCAGGTTTTCTTAGGCGAAATCTTGGGGGCCATGGGGTGCTTACCGAAAGTGATCCCCGCCAGCCAACCGCCGGTGTCACTTAAGGCAGGCAGCGCAATTAGCGCCACAATCTTGCCAACCCCCTGATGCTGGGCCAGCAGCATAACCGCAAAGCCCGCCAGGAAAGGCAGGTAGCAGACTGCAAAAATAGCTGCCGCCGCCTCCAGGGTACGTGAGCGGCGCACCACGTCGTGAGCGTAGGTACGCGGATCTTCTGGGTGAGCGATCTCCAGGGCAGTGCCATAGTCATACTGGGCTTGGGTGGTAAAACTCCACACCATGCAGGCCCCAGAAGTGGCAAACACGGCTGCCAGCAAACCCTCGGGGCCAATCACATAAGCGCATGCAACCGCCCCAAAAGTACCCACCCATAGGGGTAGCAGCGGCAAACCTACCGCGCGCCTAGCGAAAGCCCCGGCCAGCTCCCACAGGGCCACGCAAATAGCCACCGCCACTAAAACTGCGAAGTAAACCTTATTGAAGATCAAGCTGAGCGCAACCAGCCCGATCAGTAGCACGGCCACACCCACCGCTGCGGGCACATTGCGTCCACCCTTACGGGCAGGGCCTTCAACTACCCGGTTCTGGGTAGGACCGGGGTAGAACAAGCGCACAAACAAGCTGCGTTTAGCAGACGGCGCTGAAACTGCGGTATTTGCGGTCATGGGCTCACTTCTTTACGAGACATGAATTTGGGCCGACCCAAGCGAGCCGGCCCAGTCATGTCAGACTTCCAATAGCTCGGATTCCTTGGCGGCCAGGGCCTTGTCGACCTGCTCGACGTAGCGCTTGGTTAGAGCGTCAAGCTCCTTTTCTGCGCGCTCGACCTCGTCCTCGCCAGCTTCGCCGTCCTTCTTGATCTTATCTAGCACGTCCTTGGTCTTACGACGCACGTTGCGCAGCTGCACGCGAGACTCCTCGGCGCGCGCACGGGCTAGCTTTACGTATTCCTTGCGGCGCTCTTCGGTTAGGGCCGGTAGGTTAACGCGGATGACGTTACCGTCGTCGGTGGGGTTAACGCCCAGGTCTGACTCACGCACGGCGGTAACAATGTCCTTGGTGGCGGTGCGGTCGAAGGGGGTGATTAGCACGGTGCGGGCTTCGGGCACGGTCACTGAAGCTAGTTGCTGCAGCGGGGTGGGGGCGCCGTAGTACTCCACGCTCAGGGAGGTGAATAGGGCCGGGTTGGCGCGGCCGGTGCGGATGGAAGCTAATTCGTTCTTAGCGGCCACTAGGGCCTTTTCCATCTTCTCTTCGGCTTCTAGCAGGGTTTCTTCAATCACTTGAGGGCTCCTTCGTCGTTAGTGACAAGTGTTCCGATCTTTTGACCAACTAAGGCGGCGGTAATGTTACCTTCGCCTTCCATGCCGAACACGCGCATGGGTAGAGCGTTTTCACGGCACAGTGAGAATGCTGCAGCGTCAAGTACCTTCAGGCCGTCAGCTAGGGCTCGGTCGTAGGTGAGCGAGTCTAGCTTGCGGGCGTTTGCATCCTTGCGCGGGTCTGCGGTGTAGATGCCGTCGACGCCGTTCTTACCCACCAGCAGCTCGTCGCAGTGGGTTTCGAGGGCGCGCTGGGCAGAAACCGTGTCAGTGGAGAAGTAGGGCAGACCAGCACCGGCCCCGAAAATAACCACGCGGCCCTTTTCCATGTGGCGAATGGCGCGTAGTGGAATGTAAGACTCGGCTACCTGACGCATAGAAATGGCGCTCTGGACACGGGCGGGCACGCCTGCCTGCTCAATGAAATCCTGTAGGGCTAGTGCGTTCATCACTGTGCCCAGCATTCCCATGTAGTCGGCGCGGGCGCGGTCAATACCGCGCTGTGATAGCTGGGCGCCACGGAAGAAGTTACCTCCGCCCACCACAATGGCTACCTGCACGCCCTGGCGCACTGCTGCAGCGATCTGCTTAGCAGCATCTGAGACGACATCTGGGTCTAAACCGATGGAGCCTCCGCCAAACACTTCACCGGAAACCTTTAACAGCACTCGGCGCTGGTGGCCAAGGTGCCCTGAGTCGCTCGCGCTCATGCATGCTCCTGTAAGTTGTTGACTTAATTGCAAGCCCACATAACTGGGGGCCTAGCAAAGTCTATCGCGCTTTAGCTTGGCTAACGACCTTAAAAGCTGTGGGGACTCGCAGCGCTGCTGCGAGTCCCCACAAAACTATGGTTTAGATCAGGCGCCTACGCGGAAACGGGCGAAGCCGTTGATCTTACCACCGGTAGCGGCAACAACCTTGCCTACGGTGGTCTTGGGGTCCTTGGCGTAAGCCTGGTCTACGAGGCAGTTCTCCTTGTAGAAGGCGTTCATGCGGCCCTCGACGATCTTGGGCAGAGCCTTCTCGGGCTTGCCTTCGGCGCGGGTGGTCTCCTCGACGATGGCGCGCTCCTTCTCCACGTCCTCAGCGGGCACCTGGCTGCGCTCTAGGTACTTGGGAGAGTAAGCAGCGATGTGCATGGCCACGTCGTGGGCAACCTCTTCAGCAGCCTTGTCGGTGCTTACCAGCACGCCCACCTGAGCCGGTAGGTCAGGGTTGGTGCGGTGCAGGTATAGGGAGACAACCTCGCCGCTTAGGCGGGCTAGGCGACGCACGACGATCTTCTCGCCGATGACGGCCTGCATGCCGTCGGTCAGGGCCTGGACGCTCTGGCCGTCGACCTCTACCTTGGCTAGCTCCTCGGCGCTGGTGGCGCCGGAGTCGATAGCGGCGGCTAGAACGGTGTTGGCGAAGTCAATGAACTTCTCGTTCTTGGCTACGAAGTCGGTCTCGGAGTTGATCTCCACCAGGACACCAACCTGGCCTTCGGCCGAGTCGATTACCTTGGCGACAACCAGACCAGCGCTGGCGCTGCGGCCTTCACGCTTGGCGATACCCTTTAGACCCTTAACGCGGATGATCTCGACGGCCTTCTCACGGTCGCCGTTGGCCTCTTCCAGGGCCTTCTTAACGTCCATCATGCCCGCGCCAGTGGCCTCACGCAGGGCCTTAATGTCGTTTAGGCTGTAGTTAGCCATTTAACTGCTCCTAAAGTTTCAAGGTGACGGCGTCCCCGGGCAAGCCCAGGGGCGCCGTCGTTAAAAATTCTCAGGCCTGCTCAGCCTCGGGGGCGGAAGCTTCCTCGGTGGAGGTAGCGGTTTCGCCGGCTAGCAGCTCAGCTTCCCACTCGGGCATGGGCTCGGCGTTGTCGCCGGCCTTGGCCTTACCACCGGAACGGGTTAGCACACCGTCTGCCACAGCGTCAGCGATAACGCGGGTGAGCAGGGTGACGGCGCGGATGGCGTCGTCGTTGCCGGGGATGCCGTAGGTAACCTCGTCGGGGTCACAGTTGGTGTCCAAGATGGCCACGATCGGGATGTTGAGCTTGTTGGCCTCGGCTACAGCCAGGTGCTCCTTCTTGGTGTCAACAATCCACACGGCGGCAGGTAGCTTGGCCATGTCACGGATACCACCCAGGGTGCGGGCGAGCTTGTCCTTCTCGCGACGCATCATCAGCAGTTCCTTCTTGGTGCGGCCAGAGGCGGCCACGTCGTCGAAGTCAATCTGCTCTAGCTCGCGCAGACGCTCTAGGCGGGCGTGCACGGTGGAGAAGTTGGTCAGCATACCGCCGAGCCAACGCTGGTTAACGTAGGGCATACCCACGCGCTGAGCCTGCTCGGCTACGGCTTCCTGGGCCTGCTTCTTGGTACCAACGAACAGGATGTTGCCACCGCGAGCCACAGTCTCCTTAACGAAGTCGTAGGCGCGGTTGATTTCCTCAACGCTCTGACGCAGGTCGATGATGTAGATACCGTTGCGCTCGGTGAGGATAAAGCGCTTCATCTTGGGGTTCCAGCGACGGGTCTGGTGTCCGAAGTGGACACCGCTCTCTAGTAGCTGGCGCATGGTCACAACGGCCATGATGGTCCTTTCAATTGTGTGCCTGGAGGTTGCCAAGCACACGGTTATCCGGTGGCCTTGCCCGGTTGGCAGGGCCGAGGGTTTTGGTTTATGTAGGTTTGAGCAGCATTTAAGCTGATCAGAGGCCTACCCTGGTGTCCGCTGTATGTAGCAGCTAATAGACCGAAGCTACACACCCGAAAGGACGGGGCGGACACGCGAAGTCAACTGTGGTGACACGGCTGCACGCGCGAGGTTATCACACTTTGCCCACAACCCGTTCACGGATTTTGAAGGTAATTACTGCAATAAGTGTCATAGTGGCGATAACCACTAGGTTGCCGCGACCGCTTGCTGTGGTGGCTAGCAGCACAAATACAGCTAACACGCCCGCGAGCGCCGCCCAGGACAGCCAGGGCCACAGCGGGGTGCGGATAGCGATAATGCCGAGCTTTTCAAGTTTGTGGTGCAGGCGGATTTGCGAGATAACAATGAACAGCCAGGCCACCAGCAAGATCAGGCCGATAGCGTTTAGCAAGATGCCTAGCAGCTGGTCTGGCACGTACCAGTTGAGGGCTACCGACACTAGGGAAAGCAGGATGCAGATCCATACTGCACGCTTGGGGGTGCGCCCGTAGGTCATGTCGCCGGTGAGTTCTTCTTCCTGGGTGAGGATGGTGGAGGTTTCTTGGTTTACCTGTTCATTTTGGATGTTTTGCTCACTTTGGCCTTTTTGGGCGCTGGCTTTTTTGCCCAGTAGCCAGGTTGAGCCCATGTTGCGGGCGCTTAGTGAGTAGGCCAGGCGTGAGGAGGCGTAAACATTGGCTGAGAAGGAGGAGACCAGGGCAATGAATACGATTATTTCCATGATTAGGCCGACGGCGGGCACGCCAGCCATGTTTAGTACTGCCGCTAGTGGGTTGTTTTTCATTTCGGCTGAGTTCCAGGGCAGCAGCAGTACTAGCAGGGTGACGGTGCCGATGTAGAACACCATGATGCGCCACACGACTTGGCGGATGGCTGTCCCCATGGCGGCTTTGGCGTCTTGCGCTTCAGCGGCGGCGATGGTGACGATTTCAATGCCACCAAAGGAGGTCACTACTGCCAGTAGGCCTAGCACGATGCCACCTACGCCGGCGGGGGCGAAGCCGCCTTCACCTAGGAGGTTGTGACTTAGGGACAGGGTGCGTCCAGGGATAATGTTGACTACTAGGCCTAGACCTACAAGTAGGAATACGGCAATGGCGGCGACTTTAATACCGGCTAGCCAGGCTTCAATGGTTCCAAATTCGCCGGCGGTGCGTAGGTTTACGCCACCGAGCACCACCACAATGGCTAAGGCAATTACCCATTGGGGCACCTGTGGAAACCAGCCAATGAATATGGTTGCGGCGCCGGTAATTTCTAGTCCGAGCACCATGATTAGCATGAACCAGTACAGCCATCCCACAGTGAATCCGGCCCAGCGGCCAATGCCGGCTTGGGCATAGGTGGAAAAGGAGCCTGATGAGGGTAGCGCTGAGGCTAGTTCAGCTAGGCAATACATTACAGAAATGGCGATTAGGGCCGCGATCGCATAGGAAATGAGTACCGCTGGTCCTGCCTGAGAGATGGCAACTCCGGTGCCTAGAAAGAAACCGGCACCGATTGCGCTGCCCAAAGCCATCATGGACAGGTGGCTGTTTTTTAGGTTGCCACGGGGTGCTTTTGCGGGGGCTGTCACCTGAGAATCTTTCCGTTTGTGATGATGTGTATGCACTTTTGGTGTGGGCTTTTTATACCATTTTCGTCACAGGTTGAATATATGGGTCCGTATTTCGGTATTTTCCACAGCCCCCTTACCCTTATTGGTCGCTAAGCACAATTATTGTTTAGGTGCATAACCGTTTTATTACTTCTTGTTTAGTTGTTTGCATTAACCTATTTGCCCTGGTGACAAGCTCATTTAGCGGTGTTTATGCATCCGGGGCGCGCCGTCATCAGTGGCCTACCGGGGGCCCGGTGGCGGTTTTAGAGCGTTTTTCTCCCCCAGCCCAGCGTTGGCTGGCGGGTCATCGCGGCGTGGATTTGGCTCTGCCTGCTGGTAGCCCGGTAATGGCTAGCTATGAGGGGGTGGTGGCTTTTAGTGGCGTGGTGGCTACTAAGCCGGTGGTTTCCATAGAGCATAGTTACCCACCGGGTTTGCGCACTACTTATGAGCCGGTGGTGGGCATAGTTAAGGCTGGTCAGAGCGTTAGGGCTGGGCAGGTGATTGGGGTTTTACAGGCAGGTCACCGCGCTGATGGGCGCGATGCGCTGCATTGGGGGGCGCGTTTTGGGCGCGATCGTTATATTGATCCGCTGTCTTTGTTGCGCCGGCCCCGCATAGTTTTGAAGCCGCTTGCCCGCGCGGGTGAGGTTGCTGCTGGCGGCATTGGCGACGGCGTCGCTCCAGATAGCTTGGTCAGCGAAGCACCCCGCTTGGGCAGCAAGGCCCCCGAAGCAGTGAGACAGCCCGCATGGCCACCAATGCAGGCAGTTTGGGCGCTAAAGCATGGCGCTGGGCCGCCAACGCAGGCGTTGGCTGGCCAGGCAGCCAGTTTTAGGCGCGCGGATGGGCTTGGGCATAGATGGCGCGCAGACGCTCACTGGTCACATGCGTATAGCGCTGGGTGGTGGCCAGTGAGGAGTGACCTAGCAGTTCTTGCACCGTGCGCAGATCTGAGCCGCCTTCAAGCAGGTGGGTGGCGGCGCTGTGGCGCAGGCCGTGGGGGCCCAGCTCAGTGCCGATACGGGCGGAGTTGCGGTGCACAATTTGGCGTACAGCCCGCTCCCCTATGCGCCCGCCGCGCACCCCCAAAAACAGGGCTTGGCCCGAGTAGTCGTTAACCAGCTGCCAACGCTGGTTAAACCAGTTTTCTAGGGCCCTAGCTGCCGGCAGCCCGTAGGGCACTACGCGTTCTTTATTGCCTTTACCCAGCACCTTGATGGTGCGCTGTTCACGGTCTAGATCACGCAGATCTAAACCCACTAGTTCAGATACGCGCACGGCGGTGGCGTAAAGCAGTTCCAAAATGGCTTTGTCGCGAATATCGGTGATGCTTTCGCCTTCAATGTCTTCAACCAGGTGCTTGGCTTGTTCCACACTGAGCACGGCGGGTAGACGGTTGTCGATTTTGGGGCTGCGCAGGCGTGAAGCCACATCATGTGGTAGGTAGCCTTGCTGGTAGGCCCAGGTGGAGAAGGTACGTACAGCCACGGCCCGGCGCGCCACCGTGGCGCGCGAACAGCCATTTGCCAGCATATGGGCCAGCCAGGCACGTAAATCGTTCAAATCCAAGCTTTTAGCTAACGCGCCTGCCGGCGTATCTGGCTGCATGTCTAGAAAATCCACCAGCGTCTCTAAATCGCCACGATAGGCACGCACAGTGTGTTCAGAGCGGCCTTTAGCTAACTCCAGCCAGCAACAAAAGGCGTCAATTAACTGCCCGCACGTGATCGCAACCGATTTCATGGCTATCAGCATAGCCATGGCCTATGTTTAAGCCCGTTTATACGCGCCGCCTAAAGCTTTTACCTTGCCAGCTAATTGCAGCTGCCCTAAAGCAGCCAACACATCTGCAGCCTCTAGCCCACACACCTGCACTAAGGAGTCCACACTAGCGCAGGCCCGGCGCGGCAGGCTGTCATAGACGCGGGAGCTGAGCGGATCTAAACCATCTAGCAGGCCTGGCTGTTCAATACGGGCTTTTTCTTGTTTAGCCACTTCAGGGAAAAACTGTCCCAGCGGGGTGACTAGCTCATAGGCTTCATCGGCGTCGGTTATGCACACAGCCCCCTGGCGGATCAGACGGTGGCAGCCTGCTGAGCTAGAACTGGTTACCTGCCCGGGCACAGCCCCCAGCGCTCGCCCCAACTCTAGGGCGTGGTTGGCGGTAGATATGGCCCCTGAACGCCAGCTGGCTTCCACCACCACTGTGGCCGAGCTTAACGCCGCAATCAGGCGGTTTCTGGTTAAAAACCGGTGCCTAGCCGGCGCGCAGCCAGGCGGCACTTCACTGATCAACGCCCCCTGGATGCAGATTTGCCGCAGTAGCTGCTCATTACCTGAAGGGTAAAGGTAGTCCACTCCCCCAGCGCACACACACAGCGTGCCCGTAGCCAGGGCAGCGCGGTGAGCGGCGGCGTCGACCCCATAGGCACCCCCAGAAATGATGCTAACCCCTTTAGCACCCAGGTCACCGGCTAACTGGCTGGCCACCCACTGGCCGTAGTTAGTGCAGGCACGCGAGCCCACCAAAGCTAGGCTCAACTGACGCAACTGGTCTGGGTTACCCCTCCCCCACAGGCAAAACGGCGGCCAAGCCAAATCAGCTAGGCACCTGGGCCAATTAGCGTCACTGGGGGTAATGATCCAGCCCCCTAAAGCTTTAATGGCATGCAGTTCGCGGCGAATATCGAGCTTATCTAGGCGCCCCTGCCAGCGTTTAGCACCCTTATAAATGCCTTGGATGGTTTTAGCATCTAAACCAACAAGAGCCTCTGCGCTGGGCTCACAAACCCAGTTAAGAGCCTTACTTGGCCCCAACGCCCGCACTAGCTCAATAGCCGCGTTGTCAGTGGGCTCCACCAAGCGAGACCAGGCCGCCCACGCCAAGTGCGGATCAGCGGTATCAAAAGGCAGCTTAACCATCACAAATCCCCTTACTGCGCAGGCTAATAGCGCTAGCCACATCGGTTTTTGTTAAACGCTCATGGCCTTGCAAATCAGCGATACTCCAGGCCACACGCAGCACCCGGTCAATGGCCCGTAGCGACAGCCCCGCCCGCATAGCCAGCTCTAGCAGCCCCAAAACCTGCGCATCTAGATCGGCTTGCGGCCCGCGCAGCCAGTAGCCAGGAACCTGACTGTTCAGGCTCCAAGGCGTATCAGCTAGGCGCTGACGGGAGCGGGAGCGGGCGCGGGCCACCCGCGCGGCCACCTGGCTACTGGACTCGCCCTGGCCCAGGCCGCGCAGAGCTGAACTGGTAAGGGCCATAACCTCAATTTGGATGTCGATGCGGTCTAGCAGCGGCCCTGATAAACGCTGTAAATAGTTGCGTCTGCGCAGCGAGGAACAGGTGCATTTATCCCCTTTAGCACTGGCTTTACCGCAAGGACACGGGTTAGCGGCCAGCACCAGCTGAAATTTAGCCGGATAGGTGGCCCGCCCGCGAGCGCGGTCGATGGTGATGGTGCCCGACTCTAGAGGCTGGCGTAGACAGTCCAGCACTGAGGGGGCAAATTCTGGGGCCTCATCTAGTAGCAGCACCCCGCAGTGGGCTAGTGAGATATCCCCCGGTCTGGCCAGTCCTG
Source organism: uncultured Actinomyces sp. (assembly GCA_915063485.1). Lineage (GTDB taxonomy): Bacteria > Actinomycetota > Actinomycetes > Actinomycetales > Actinomycetaceae > Actinomyces. The sequence continues at coordinate 10,083 of CAJZDJ010000014.1, read as the reverse complement.
AGCCTCCCCCCACAATGGCGGCGCGGGTGGCGCTATGGTGTGGGCTGCGTAGCGGGGGCCGGCGCAGCAGGCCTTTTTTGGCTTCCAGTGTGCCAGCCAGGGAGTGTACGGAGGTGACGGTGACTGCGTCGGCGTCGTTTAGATCCGGCAAAATTCCTGGCAGGCGCTGGGCCAGCATGGTTTTACCGGCGCCGGGCGGGCCTATCATCAACATGTGGTGACCGCCGGCGGCAGCTACTTCCAGTGCGTAGCGGGCTTCGCTTTGGCCCACCACCTGGCTTAAATCCAGCTCACTGGCCTGGCTGGCCTGGCTTTGCGCGGATGGGGCTGGGCTAGTTTGGTTGACTTTGCGCCCCCGGGGCAGGGCCACCTGGTGGTTGCCATAGTAGCACAGCACCTGGGCTAAATTACTGGCCCCAATCACCTGCGCGGTGGGCACTAAGCGCGCTTCATCAGCGCATTGGGCGGGCACGATCACTGTGTTGTAGCCGGCGCTAACCGCCGCGTTAACTGCCGGCAGCACCCCGCGCACGGGACGCAAAAAGCCATCTAAGCTCAGCTCCCCGATATGCACTACGCCGCGTGTAAGAGCGGGGTTTATGTGGCCGCCGGCGCTTAGCAGGGCCACAGCCAGCGCCAGGTCAAAGCCGGTGCCGGTTTTAGGGATGTCGGCTGGGGAAAGGTTTACGGTTACGCGCCGCTCGGCCCAACTAATGCCGACGGCGTTAATGGCGGCCCGCACCCGCTCGCGGGCTTCTTTAATAGCTGTGTCAGCTAGCCCCACCAACACGAACGCGGGCAAGCCGTTGGCGCAGTGGGCTTCTACCTCAATGATGGAGCCGGCTAGGCCGTTTAAGGCCACGGCTAGGGTGGTGGCGCTACTCATTGCTCTACCGCCCGGTGGTGGCGCAGTTGAGCGACGTCGCCAATTAGCAGGGAGATTACATCCACTCTAGGTGGGGGCCAGGAGCCGGGATGCTCCCTAAACCAGGCGGCCACCAACAGGCGCAGTTGGTGTAGCTTGGCGTGGGTGACTGCCTCAGCGGGCCAGCCGTAGCGGGTGGAGCTGCGGGTTTTAACCTCAATAAACACCAGGGCCGCCTCCGCAGCCCCGCGCGGCTCGATTGCTACCAGGTCAATCTCGCCGCGTAGGCCTTGAGTGTGGGGACGCCAGTTATGTTCAAGTTCAATCCAGCCCTGATCAGCCAGGTAGCGGCTAGCTATGGCTTCACCGCGTTTACCTAAATCTTGTGGGCTTTGTTTTGCGGCCACCTCGACCACCTCCTGCCTCCATGATGAGGGCAGGTACAAGCCTGGCGTTTAAGGCCTGTGCCCTAAGTGCTAGGGGGCTAAAAAGTTTTCCACCTGTGCAAAAATAGGCAAGCTTGAGGCAGGCTGGCGCCTCCTAGGGCCTGACTGCTTTAAGGCCCTAGTGCTTTGGCGGTGTCTTAGAGCCCCACGTCGGGTAGGTCTAAAGCTTTTAGAAGCGGGTTTAGCCGCACCCACCGCACTGCCAGCTGCGTGATCACTTTGGCGTCGTCGTTATCCATACTGCGTGCCTTTAGGGAGGCAACCGCCTCCTTGGCGCGGGCTAAATCAGCAGGTGCCAGGGCTTGGCCAGATGCCACAATGGTCAGGTACTGCCTAAGCAGGGCCGTGAAGCTGCGTCTCCAGTTGACGCCACCATTGTTGTAGATTTCGTAGCCCACCTTGCCGGCAATGCGGATAACTTCACCTTGAACCGTCTCGCATTGGCCACTAGTGGGCACCAGCAGTTGCCACAGCTGATCAAACTGTTCAAACACATCCTCGTTTGCATCCAGCGTTAGCTGCTCGCCCGGCTTAGGGGCCCGGCTAGCTTGCTGCATCTGCACCCCGAAAAGTGCGCACAGCTGCGCAAACGCATCTGAAATGGCTGCAAACTCGGCTGGCGAAATATGCTCATGACCGTGGCTGATAAATGTGCAGCGCTGCCGGTCCATCTCCTCTAGCGCCACAGATATGCGCTCATCTACCGGCGCGCCGTGGGAAAGCAGCAGCTGCATAACTTCCAGCGCTCGCGCAGAGTCTACAAATGAGCGATGGCGCAGCGTATAGCCGGTGAGTGTGGCTTTACCGTAAACCTGTGAATCAGCAACCACTCGCGGGTTAGCTCCCCAGGCAATCATTTTTTCCACGTCACTAGCCCGCTTGTATTCAACGGCATCAAATAGCGGGGTTTGATCTGAGCTATCGCGGGCGTTTATATCGCCGCCGCATTCAATCAGGTAAGGGATCTGGTCAATACGCGAATGCCATACGCGTGAATGGATAGGCGTGCGCTGGTAGCTGTCGCGCGAATTGATGTCCTCGCCACGCTCTAACAGAAAATCAGTTATCTGCTTAGAGGCTGGAAAGTGCATTAGCCGCGACTCAAAAGCGCTGCCACGCAGGTAGGCGCCGATCTCACAGCGCTGCACTGCCCGCGCCAGCGCCTCAACGTCACCTGAGTCAATGATCTGTTCAATATCGGCGGGTAGGGTTTTACGCAGGCGCATGAGCTGCTCTCCTCTGTGAGATTTAACGTGCCCTGGGAAAGCCAGGCTGGAGACTAAAACTGGCTATTAAAGCCTGGCTGGGGTTTAAAGGGCGCGGGCTAAAGCTAGCTGGGTTTAAGGCTGGGATTTAAACCTGGCTGGGCGGCATTTCAATTTCGGGTTTGTTTAGCTCTTCAACGTTTACATCCTTGAAGGTAACTACCCGCACCCGCTTAACAAAACGTGAAGGGCGGTAAATATCCCACACCCACACGTCATCCATGATTACCTCAAAATAGATGTCGCCGGCGGCGCTTTGATGCATCTGGACATCTGCGTAATTAGCCAGATAAAAACGCCGCTCAGTTTCCACTACGAAATTAAACAGGCCCACCACGTCACGGTATTCGTGGTAGAGCTCTAACTGCTGCTCGTTTTCGTAGGCTTCGATATCGTAGGCACTCACCTTTACATAATGCCTTGAATTAACAGTTTTCGCTTAGTTTTCGCCCGTGGCGAGGCGCTGGCGGTATTGGTCAAGTCCGGGCAGATGCCAGCTACGGCGATGGTGCTCGCTAGCGCCCAAAGTGGCGATAGCTTCACGGTGGGCCGGTGCCGCGTAGCCTTTATTGGAGGCCCAGCCGTAGCCGGGGTCTGGCAGGGAGGCCATTAAGCTGTCGCGTTCCACCTTGGCTAGCACTGACGCTGCGGCCACCACCGCGCAGTTAGCGTCAGCTTTAACTTGCATTGTTACCGGTGGCAGCGCATCTGCAAGTGCCATTAAATCTGCCATTTCGGCGTCGGGCAAAGAAAGAAATAAGTCAGCGCTACTAAGCCAGTTGTCGCGGCCATCTAAAATAATGGCGTCTGGGCGCTGGCCCCGTTTGGCTAGCTGGGCTAGGGCCCGAAAACCAGCCAGGCGCAGCGCCCCCACAATCCCGAAACGATCAACCTCACCGGGGCTGGCGTGGGCTACTTGGCTGTCAACCACCCACTGTTTAACCGGCTCCACCAGGTTTTGGCGGCGGGTGGGGCTAAGTAGTTTAGAGTCTTTTAGCCCATGGGGGAAAGTATCGCTGGTTGAGTTATCAACTAGGGCTACCCCCACAGTGGCTGGGCCGGCTAAAGCTCCACGCCCCACCTCATCCATGCCGGCCACCAGAGTGGCGGTGGCTAGCAGGGATTTTTCAAGTACGCGGGTAGGTACCTGGCTCACTGGCCACTGTTTTCTTCGCTCTGACCAGAGTCAGAATCGCTACTGGCGCTACCATCACTGCTCTCGCCTTGGTGACCCTGGTCAGGCTCAGTTGACTCAATGTCAGTGGGGCTGGGAGTGTACGGGGCAGGGTCTTTAGGGACGCGGTTGGTAGAAATCGGGTTCAATGTGGAGTTAGGCAGGCTGGTGGGGGTGGATTTAGCGCTGGGTACAGTGTTAAAGACACCCTTAGAGTCAACTGAGCTCCAGTGGCTTAGTGGCCAAACCACCATGCGGGTTTTGCCCACAATGTTTTTAATCGGCACCAGGCCGTGGTGTGCGTCACTTTGGTGCATACGCGAGTCGGCAGAGTTGTTGCGGTTATCGCCCATAACCCACACGTAACCGGCCGGCACGGTGATATCAAAAGCCATATCTGAAGAGTGCACGCCTTTAGCCAGGTAGGTTTCGTTAACCTTAACCCCGTTAATAGTCATGGGGCCGGAGCCATCAGCCACAATGTGGTCTCCGGGCACACCAATAACGCGCTTAATTAGGTGCTTGCCGGAATTTTTTGGCAGCAGGTGCACATATTCCAGGGCGGTTACGGCTGCGCCTTTAACGCCGCTGCGCTGCAGCTGCGGCAGCCAATTGTCGGGGTCTTCAAAAACCACCACGTCCCCGCGCTTTACATCTTCACGGTCCCAGACGCTAACAATGATGCGGTCTCCCGTCATCAAAGTGCGCTCCATGGAGGCTGAGGGGATAGAGAAGTTTTGCACGATAAAGGTTTTGATCAGCGCCACCACGGCGATGATCACCACCATGACCACCAGGCTGCTGATATTGCGCCTGATAAATCCCTGCCGGTGAGCTTTGTCTGAGTGTCGTTTTGGTGCAACAGTTTCAGACTGCGGCGAGTCCATCACGTCGCGGTCAAAATCAGTTTCAGAATTAGCCAAGACCCTTACCTTCCTTAAAGCTCATAGTGGGAGCTTAAACCTTGGGTTAGCCAAGCACCCTAAGGATACGGCGCTCAGCTTAAAAACAAGGCAGCGCCTGGAACTAGTGTGTTCCAAGCGCTACCTCAAGAGCGATTAAGCTTTAGGCCTCACGACGCTCGCGAATCTTGGCGGCCTTACCACGCAGCTTACGTACGTAGTACAGCTTGGCGCGACGTACGTCACCGCGGGTGACTACCTCTACCTTCTCAACGGTGGGGGTGTGTAGCGGGAAAGTACGCTCAACGCCAACACCGAAGGAAATCTTGCGCACGGTGTAGGTGGCGCCCAGGGTGGAGCCACCGTTACGGGCGATTACTACGCCCTGGAAAACCTGCACACGAGAGCGGTTACCTTCGATAACCTTCACGTGTACCTTGATGGTGTCACCGGCGCGGAAAGCCGGGATGTCTTCGCGCAGCGAGGCGGCGTTAATCTGATCGATGAGGTTGGTCATCTATTTACTCCAACGTCCATGCCGCTGGTCAAGAACGTTTGTCACGGCACCTGCTTGGGTGCGTTACGGACATTGTCTATACCCACTGTGAACCAAACCCCCAGCGGCAGGATAAGTTCTAGGCAGACAACCCCTTAAGGTTACTACAAGCTGGTCACCATAACTACGTCTCGGCAGGTAGTGCTGCCCACTTTAAAGCTGCGTTTGCCGGCGTTTTTAAAGCCGTAGCGTTTATAGAGTTTTTGGGCGCGGCGGTTGGTTTCATGGGTAGCTAGCCACATGGTTTTAACGCCCCAGTTGGCGGCGGCTTTTTTAGCTTGGTCTATAAGGGCGCCGGCTATTCCGCCGCCACGCACGCTGGGCAGTAGGTACAGTTTGCACACGTAGCCCAGTTCGGCTTGGCTGTAACGCTCTAGGCAGCGTGGGCGCGGGTCAGTTACTAGCTCATTGGCCCCGTCGGGTAGGTCGCGTTCTACTAGCACGTATCCCAACAGCTGCCCGCTAGCTACACGCTCGGCCACAACCAGGGCGGCGTCGTCGCTGCTAACCCAGCTAGTCACCTGCTCAGGGGTGAAGGTGGCGTCCATGAAGGCTTGCACATCGTCGTCGCTAAGGAAGGCGGGGCAGGCGTCAGGGAAAGTGGCCCGACCTAGCTGCACTAGGGCTTCGATTTCTTCGGCGCGCGCCGGGCGTAACTTAATGCGTTCAAAGCGCTCGCCGTCTAGCGCCGCCCATCCCAGCTGGGCTAGTAGGGCGCGGTCGGCGCGGTCCAGGGTAGCGGGGTTTAGGCGCTCAATCATGTCTGGGCGTCTGGTTGCGGTGCGGGTAAGGGCCTGGTCTCGACGACGTCGGGCAATGAGTTTGTGGTTGCCGCCAAGTAGCTCTGGGTCTAGCTCTAACCCCCGCCAGCTGACTGGGCGGGTATAGACCGGGTATTCCAGCAGGCCACTGGCTGCATGGGATTCTTCTACCAGTGAGGTGGGGTTACCGATGACGCCGGGAATTAGCCGGGCAATGGCTTCAACCATCACTAGGGTGGCTACTTCCCCACCGTTTAGTACATAGTCGCCAATGGATAGTTCACGCACCTGGTAGCCGGCGCTTTGGTAATGCTCAGCTACGCGCGCATCGATGCCTTCATAGCGCCCGCAGGCAAAAACTAGCTGGTCGGCGTCGGCTAATTCTTCCGCCACACGCTGGGTAAAGACCTGGCCTGAGGGGGTGGGAATCACCAGCACGCGCCGGTGCGAGGGGCCTTGGGGGGCGGTCTTACCCGGCTCAGTGGTTTCAGCTGACGCGGTCAGGGGCGAGGGCGCTGCTAGAGGATCTGGTGCGGGCGCAGCAGGCACGTTTTGTGCATCCGCAAGGTACGTGGGCTCAGCCACTGGCGCGGCCGTTAGCGGCAAGGCCAGTACCTGATCTAAAGCTTTACCCCACACGTCAGGGCGCATCACCATACCGGCGCCACCTCCGGCGGGCGTGTCATCGACCGTGTTGTGGCGGTCCTGGGTCCAATCACGCAGGTCATGGATGCCTAACTGGAGTTTTCCGGCGTCGATAGCTTTACCGATTAAAGATAAATCCAGCGCCCGCAGGTAGTCGGGAAAAATGGTGACTACGTCAATACGCATCAGCGTGCGTCCTCCGCCTGGCCCAGGCCCGGGAACAGGCCACCGGGCGGGTTGATTACAACCACCTGCGCCTCAACATCAATTTCGGTGACAATAGCTTCCACGAAAGGAACCTCAATGCGCTGGCCGTCCTGGGTAAGCACCACCAGGCGGTCTTGGGCAATACCGGGAATCAAATCCACTACTTCACCAAGCACCTCGCCGGGTTCAGTTTGAGCTTCCAGGCCGATCAGCTCATGGGCGTACCAGCCTTCTTCGTCGCTTTCTTCATCGCCGTCGGTTTCCACCACCAGCATGGTGCCGCGTAGCTGTTCAGCGCGGGTGCGGTCGTTAACCTCAGCGAATTTAGCGAAATAGTAGCGCCCGTCGTAGCGTAGACGCTCCACGGTTAGGGGGCCGTTGGCCGCCGGCTGGGTGGGTAGGGTGTTACCTACCGCGAGGCGCCCCTGGGGGTCAGAGGTGCGGATCTCTAGACGCACCTCGCCCTTAAGAGCATGTGCCGGTCCGATAACTGCTACGTTAAGCTCCACGTTTTTCCTTAAAAGAATGGGGAATTGCTACATACACAAAACCCGGCTCCTTAACTTAAGGTAGCCGGGTTAGGTGCTAATGCCTAGTTAGCGGCGGTCAGTGTCAACTACGTCCACACGAACCGGACCATTGGCCAGGGCCGAAACCACCGTGCGCAAAGCACGGGCGGTGCGACCTGAACGGCCAATGACTCGCCCCAGATCCTCGGGGTTCACACGCACTTCCAGCAGCTCGCCGCGACGCAGCGAACGGGAATTGACGGTGACATCGTCAGGGTTATCGACAATGCCGCGAACCAGGTGTTCTAGGGCATCAGCTAGCATCTCAGGCCTCCTCAGAGGCCTGCTCGGATTCTTCAGCAGCCTTCTGCTCAGCAGCCTTGGCCGAAGCCTGAGCCTTGAGCTTCTCAGCGCGGTCAGCGACCTCAGCAACTGCCTGAGCAGCGGCGTCGTCGTTAACTTCCTTAACCTTCAGGCTACCCTCGGCACCCTTTAGGCCCTTGAAGGCCTGCCAGTCACCGGTGATCTTAAGCAGGTTGTGCACGGTGTTAGAAGGCTGGGCACCAACACCTAGCCAGTACTTAGCGCGCTCGCCGTCGATCTTAATCAGTGAAGGCTCCTGCATGGGGTCGTAGATACCGATCTCTTCGATAACACGACCGTCGCGACGCTTGCGGCTGTCTAGGACAACCACGCGGTAGAACGGCGCGAACTTCTTACCCATGCGCTTTAGGCGGATCTTTACTGCCACAGTTATGAACTCCAGTTCAAAGTAGATTTGGTCTATGCCCTTCCCCGGTGGGGTTAAGCAACGGTTTCAGGCACACACCTGGACGCGACCGCACCCGAGAGAGGGGTCGTGTACGGTCGAGTACAACTGGTTATTTTGCCAGAAACCCGTATTTAAGCCAATTAACCTGCGCCACCAGCCCGCTGCGATTTACCGCACACGCCCTTTATGCAGTGACGCACCCCAGCCCGCAACGACGACGAGGCCCCGCTATCTGCCAAGCGCCACTTGGATCGGTGGTTGCGCCCCTACCTAGCAGCCGCTTTTAACGCCCCCAGGCGCCGCCGTCGTCGCCAAAAAAGCAGCAAAACCCGCAAGCTGACCCCATGACAAATGTCAGCCCAAGCCGGTGACAAGGCACCTTAGTAGCCCCCAGCCCCGGCGGGCATTATGGATACATGAGCACTTACGCAGATCAGGGCGCTAACACCAGCGCCGCACCCGCCCTTGAGGTAAAGCAGGTAACTAAATACTTTGGCAACGTACACGCAGTTGATGGCGTAAGCCTAGAAATCCCCACCGGCCAGGTAGTGGCCCTACTGGGGGAAAACGGCGCCGGCAAAACCACTCTGCTAGACATGGTGCTGGGCCTAAACCAGCCCACCAGCGGCACCATCAAGGTGCTCGGCACCAGCGTACAAGAGGCCGCCAAGAACGCAAAAATCAGTGCCGTACTGCAAACCGGGGCCCTGCTAGGTGACATTGACGTACAAAGCAACATTGAAATGATCGCGGCCCTTAACCACCTAGGACGCCGCGAAGTCATGCAGGTCATGGACCGCGTAAACCTAACCGAGCTGCGCAAACGCAAGGTAGTTAAGCTTTCAGGCGGTGAGCGCCAGCGCGTGAAGCTAGCCATTGCCCTGGTGGCAGCGCCGCAGCTGCTGATTTTAGATGAGCCCACCACCGGCATGGACCCGCTGTCACGTAAAGACTTTTGGGACACCATGCGCGCCCAAACCAGCACCGGACGCACCCTGATTTTCGCCACCCACTTCCTGCAAGAAGCCGCAGACTTCGCAGACCGCATCATCATCATGAACCACGGCAAGATCGTGGCCGACGGTTCGCTAGCTGACCTGCAGGCCATGGCCAGCGACAACGTGGTCACCATTACCTGGCCGGGCACATTAGAGCAGGCCCAGCAGGCCCTGAGCAGCTACGCTGAGGCAATTTCCGCCCTGGAGCTGACCGGCGCGGTGCTAAACGTACACACCAAGGCCTCCGACAGCGTTGCCCGCACCCTACTGGATCAGCGCGGCGCCAAGGACCTGCGTATCAGCGCCTCCACCCTTGACGACGTATTTACCGCCCTGATCGCCTAAATCTTTCTAAATCTTTTTGAATTTTTATAGGAGCTTGAAATGATTAACCCCCGTTACATTGCTTTAGTTGCTAAACAGCGTCTAACTGACACCAGTTTCTACTTCTTCACGCTGTTTTTACCCCTAGGTATGTACCTCTTCTTCGGCGCCGCCCAGTCCTGGTCTACGGCAAGGGCCGGGCACGGCAATGTGGCAGCCTGGATTATGGCTTCCATGTCGGTTTACTCCGCGATTGCCTGCGCCACTTCCAGCGCCGGTGAGGCCAGCGTGGAACTATCGAATGGTTGGGGACGCCAAGTGGCCCTGACCCGTGGGGGCCTGAGCAGCTACCTATTCACCAAACTGCTGGTTACCGCAGCTATTTCGGTGGTGCCCGTGGCCGTTATCTTCACCGCCGGGGCACTAACCACCGCCGTAATTGACACCCCTGAACGCTGGGCAGCCGCTTTTGCCCTGTGCTGCCTTGGTGGTATTCCCTTCACCCTCTACGGCATCATGTCTGCAACCTGGCTGGGGGCACGCAACTCTGTGAGCATTTCTGGCGCTGTATTATCACTGCTGTCTTTTATGGGTGGCCTGTTCTTGCCCCTGTCTGATGGCTTAATGAAGGTGGCCCGCTTCACCCCCGTCTATGGTGT
>CAJZDJ010000013.1 GCA_915063485.1 uncultured Actinomyces sp. | reverse complement strand
CAGCTTCAAGCTGGCAGCAACCTTTTTACTTGTGCAGTTTGCTTTACTTGCGCAGTTTACCTAGCGCCTGGCGTAGCTGCTTGCCACGGTGCTTTACGCCCCAGCGGGTAACCAGCTTTAGTTCCTCAGTGAAAATGCCGCCAGAAAGCTTGGACTCCCCCGCTTCACGCTCAAGGAAAGTAATAGGCATCTCTACAATGCGCCCGCCTGCCTGGTCTACCAGCAAAGTCATGTTGACCTGGAAACCATAGCCCAGCGCCTCAACCTTATTTAGGTCCATACGGCGTAGCAGATCGGCACGGTAAACACGGAAACCTGCGGTAGCGTCACGCACATTTAGCCCCAGGGCTAGGTTGATGTACACGTTTCCCGCGCGCGAAAGCAATACACGCTTTTGCGACCAACCCTGTGTAGCCCCGCCGCTAATCCAGCGTGAACCAATCACTAGATCCGGCTTATCCGCCATCTCAGCGCGCTGAATTAGCAGTGCTAAATCCTCGGCGCGGTGGGAGCCATCGGCGTCCATCTCAATGATTAGTTCAAAATCATTTTCTAACGCCCACTTAAAACCGGCTAGATAGGCCGGCCCTAGACCGTTCTTTTCAGTGCGGTGCAGTACGTGGATGTGGTCATCGCTCTGAGCGCGGGCGTCAGCTAAAGCCCCAGTACCATCAGGAGAGTTGTCATCAATCACCAAAATATGTGCCTGCACAGCTGCGCTGCGTACGCGATCAAGAGCAGATGGCAGGGAATCTATCTCATTGTAGGTAGGGATAAGCACAACTGAACGCATGAAGGCTCCTTAAAACCAGGGCAGGGCACAAAGCCGCTTTATTAGGGGATACGGCGGCAGCTTGCCACCCGCACTAAGAGAATACCACCACTGTGGTAAACCTGAATCGGATCACTAGAAACTATTTAGCTTTCTTCTTTAAGATCGGCGCTGCGAATGCAAAACCTAAGCCCACAATTACGAATCCAAAAACTAAAAAGCCATCAATGAGCCCACCGCAGCGGTCAGCAATAGTGATGTCGCGGCGCAAAGGCAGATCATCCACAATAGCCATTTGAGTGCCGCTTTTAGCCATACTACGGATCTGACCATCAGGGCCGATTGTGGCACTAATACCGGTAGTAGACACCTGCACTACGGCTCGTCCATGAATGACTGCCTGCAAACGGCCCATATACAGCTGTTGGCGCGACTCATCAGAGCCCACAAAAGAAGCATTATTGGTGGGAATATATAGGGCCTGACCACCCTGGTGCACCCCGGCACGCAGCTCATTGTCATAAGCCACCTCAAAACAGATCCCCACAGCCAGCTTAGCTTTACGCCCATCGCGGGTAGTAAAAGTCAAAGTGTGTGAGCCACTGCCTGCACGCATATCGGTGCTGATGCGGTCAACCTGTTTGGTGATTTTACGTAAAGTGCCTCGCCAAGGCACATACTCTCCAAAAGGCACCGGATGGTGTTTACGGTAGATTTCTCCTGCCCCATCAGCCCCATTCCAAACGATCATGTCGTTATAGCGGCTGGAGGCGCCGTCGTCGTAAAGCACTCCCCCCACCACAATTGGGGCCTTAATATCCTCACTGGCCTGCGTAACCACGTCGGCCACCTGCGGGTAAGAGCGTGGATCTAAATCAGCTGAATTTTCCGGCCACAGCACCACATCTACCCCACCGGCGCCAACCTCGCCCTGTAGCTTGCGCGTGCCCGCCACGTGCTGGCCAGTCACCAGCATTTGGCGGCTAAAAGCCTGGGTTGGATCCTTACCGGGAATACTTCCCTGCACCGCCCCCACCCGCAGCGTGCCCGCCTGGGCGGCGGTCGGTAGCTCAATAAATGTAGGCCCAACCCCCAGCAAAGCCGCTAAAGCCAGCGCCGTTACCGCCTTCTCCAGGCGTAAACGCAACAAGCTCACCAGCCCCAAAGCGCCCAGCGCACCCAGCAAAGCCACCACAAACGTTAAGCCGCTAGAACCCAGCCAGCTAGCTAGTGGCAGCAGCGGCGAATAAATCTGCGACTGGGCCAGGCGTGCCCACGCAAAACCACCCAGCGGCCAGCTAGAACGTAGCTGCTCACAGCCGGCAAACAAAAACGCAAAAATCACGGTGCCACTAAGCAGATGCTCACGCACCCAGGCCGTGCCACTAACTGCCGCCCACAGCCAAGCAAACACTGCTAAATACAGTGACTCGAAAATAGTTAACGCTACCCAGCCCAGCGGATTGCCCATAGACACCTGGGTGAACTGAAACAAGGGCGCAAACAGGCCAATTGCGTAGCAAAAACCCAGGCGGAAACTACCGGCGCGCTCGCGGGTAAGCAGGTACAGCGCCCCCATGCCACCAATAGGCACCTCCCACACGGAGGTGTAAAAAAATTTGGCGACCACTAACCCCAGGGCCAAAGCCAACACACACAAAGCCATAAAAGGCTTCGCCCCGCCCGGCGCGGCCAAGCCAGGCAGGCTTATACGTTTGACCACGCCACTACTCCCCTATTCAACCCGGCTTCCAAACGCACCAGGTCAGTTACCGAAATAGTCTCCAGCTGCCCATCCAAAGCCAAAGAGCGCAGCTGGCGCACCAGATCCAAAAGCTGCTTGCACCAGCGCACAAAATCGCCAGCGCCCATTTCACTTAAAGCCAGGACCGTTTTAAGATCAGCCCCGTTAACCCAGGCGTTAATGGCCTCAGCTAAATCCCATTGGGCGTCCCCACTGCGCGCTAGCTCCACTGCCAGTTCCTGCACGTGAATCTGCTCGGCCTGATCCGTGGTTTTACGCAGAGCCTTACCCAAAGTGCCGTCGCTAAAAGCCACCTTGGAACCAATACGCGGCTCAAACACACAGCTAGAGGCCACCCCCGCCAACTGTGCGGGAGACAGGTTAGCCCACACCCCATTAACCAGGCACTGGGCCACCAGTAGATCGCGTTCAGCATAGATACGCGCCAACAACTTACCGCGCGCAGTTGGCCGTAGCTGGTCTGCTTCACGCTCTAAATAACCAAAGTGCTCTAGTACCTTACACACCGCCTCAAAAGTGCGGGCAATTGAAGAAGTACGCGCATGCACGCGGGCACTAATGCGGTCAGCTTCCCTTTGAGCTTTAGCCCATTTACGTCCCACCACCGCGTGTTCCTCGCGATGAGGACAGCTATGACAAGGGTGCTCTCGTAACTGACTGCGCAGTTGGTCAAGGCGCACGCGTAGCTGCTTGGTGCGCACCGACTGCTTAGCGCGCAGCTTAGCGGGCTTTAAATCCCCGCCAGCCACCAGCTGTGATAGACGCGCGGCAGTTTTCTTAAGGGCGCTATGGTTACGTGCCTCCACGCTATGACCAAGCTGCATTTTGCCTAGCACCACCGCCGGGCCTTTAAGCTCAAGCGGAGTGAGCACCTGCACCTTAGCGGTCTCATCCACAATGCTCAGCAGCGGCAATCCCGCCGCGTCCTGGCGCCGCTCAAGCACCACCGCATGACGCGAACGACGCCCCACGCGCAGCAAGATCACATCCCCGCGTTTCAAAGCGCGCATTTGGGAGGTCAAATAGCGGGTTTCATCAGCGCTAATAAGCTGTTTGAGCTCTTTATCGCCGGCTGAAATATCCAGCAGCAGCCGCGCATAGCTGGGATAGTCCCCATGCGAGCAGCGCATTTGCAAGCTGAAGTTATCAGCTTTGGCGCGGGCTTTGCGTGCGCTCGCGGCTAGCTCCACTACCGCCCGGTCAGCTTGGAACTGGGCAAAAGAGGACTCTAAAATATCGCGGGCCACGTTGTAGTTGGTGCGTGCAAGTAGGTTAACCGCCATATTGTAGTTAGGCGTGAAAGCACTTTTGAGCGGGTAGGAACGCTTAGAGGCCAGTGAGGCCACGGTTTGGGCTTCTACCTGCCCGGCTCCCAGCACGACGGCGTAACCGATGCTGTCAATGCCGCGCCTACCAGCGCGCCCAGTTAGCTGGGTGTACTGGCCGGGGGTTAGTTGGTTATGGGCTTGGCCATCCCATTTACGTAGAGATTCCAACACCACTGTGCGCGCGGGCATGTTGACCCCCAGAGCCAGGGTTTCGGTAGCATAAACCACCTTAACTAGGCCTTGGGTAAAGAGCTGCTCAACAGTTTCTTTAAAAGCCGTAAGCATTCCGGCATGGTGGGCGCCAATGCCGTGTTCCAGGGCGCTAGCCCAACTATGGAAGCCCACGGCAGCCAGGTCAGCCCCGGAAAGCTGGGCGGTATTGGCTTGAATAATTCTTCTGATCTGCTGGGCTTCTTCAGCAGTGGTCAGGTTTATGCCCGCATTCATGGCTTGGGAAACTGCTTCTTCACAGCCGTTGCGGGAAAACACGAATACGATTGCCGGCAGCATGTGGGCTTTATGCAGCGCTTCAATCACCACTGAGCGACGCGGTGGGGTAAGCGAGGGTGGGGCCGGGAAACGCCCCGGACGCGGTGGGCGTTTATAGCCGCCTTGGGCGCGCCGGGCCCGATGTAAAGCGCTGGTTAGATCACGGTTAATGACGCCGCCACTACCTGCATCTTCGTGGCTGTAGAGCGGGAATAGTTTGCGCCCCACCATCATGAACTGTTTAAGCGGCACTGGGCGGTGTTCACTAACAATTACCTGACAGTGTCCACGAACTTGCTCTAGCCACTGACCGAACTCTTCTGCATTTGAAACAGTTGCCGATAGGGCCACTACCTGCACGCTGGCCTCAAGGTGAATAATGGATTCTTCCCATACTGGCCCACGGAAACGGTCAGCTAGGTAGTGCACTTCATCCATCACCACATAGGCCAGGTTTTCTAGATCCGCCGAGCCGGTGTAGAGCATGTTACGCAAAACTTCAGTAGTCATTACGACTATGGGTGCGTGGGGGTTAATGGAGTTATCTCCAGTTAAAAGGCCGACGACGTCGTGGCCGTAGCGGGCGACTAAGTCCAGGTATTTTTGGTTACTTAAAGCTTTAATGGGAGTGGTGTAGAAAGTTTTGCGTCCACTCATAAGTCCTAGGTAGACGGCGAACTCCCCCACCACGGTTTTACCGGCCCCGGTAGGGGCGGCCACCAGCACGGACTTGCCAGCCTCCAGGGCTCGGCAGCCTTCTAGCTGAAAATCATCAAGCGGAAAATCGTATTGCGCTTCAAAACGAGCCAGGCGCGTAGCCTCGTGCTTAGCTAGGGCACGTGCGGCTGCATAGCGCTCAGCCGGAGAAGATCCCATTAGTTATTACTCCAGTTATCAACCAGCGTTAAAGCATCAGAAATTACTTCCAAGGTCACCGGGGCGCGGCCAAGGGGTTCACCATCGCCGTAAAGCAGCGGCAAATCCGGACCATCAATAGTTAGCGTGGAGACGTTAGTCATGTGCACTGCCGGGTGGTTTATGTGGGTGCCGGAAAAAATGCGGGGAAACACCCGCAGCACCGTAAAGCGCGCCACCGGATCTACGCTCACTAAAGTGCCCTGACCATCAGTGGCACTGGCTTGCGGGGCAATATGCATGCCCCCGCCATAGTAGGAAGTGTTAGCAAAAGCCACCAGATGCAAACGCTGGGGTGGTAACTTGACGCCGTCTAGGGTCAGTTCATAGTGGTAGCCCTTAAGAGTAGTAAATTCGCGTACTGCCGCGCGCACATACCTGCCCCGGTTGCGCGGCCAGTCATAGTTATTGGCGCGCTGGTTAATGGCTGCGTCCACGCCAGCGGTTACTACACTCAGCACCCAGCGTTGCCTACTGTCATCAGTGGCGAAAGTAGCTTTAATCAGATCCGTTTTAACCGTGTTTAGGTGCCCAGCTTTAAGGTTGTTTAGTAGCCGATCAGCACTGCCACGCCAGTCGGTAATACCAAAGTGACGGGCGCCGTCGTTACCAGTACCTGCCGGAATAATAGCCAAAGCCGCCTCTGTATCAGCCACCGCATCCAAAGCCAAGGTGACTGTGCCATCTCCCCCAGCCACCACCAACAAGTCATAGCTACCCACTTGCAAAGAGCTTAGACGTGACAGTGATGCCACCAGATTGTCGCCAGTGACATCTACAAAATCGAAAGCTCCCAGACGCGTCGCATCATGCTCAAGCGCATTAAATTTACGCATCAGATAGCGGTAGGCGGCTAGGCCATTACCAGCACCAGCCGCCTTATTACCAAGTAGTACTATCCGCATTAGCTGTTGGCCGGTCCAATCTGTGCAGTGCTAGGGGCAGCCAGGGCAGCATCAAGGGCGGCGTCTTCTTCAGCCATACGCTTGGCGCGACGCTTGTCTCGCACCATCGCAATACCGCAAGCCCCAAAGTAGAGCGCACAAATAGGCAGCGCCATGAAAACCATGGACCAGGGGTCAGGCAGCGGGTTAGCGATAGCCATGAAAATAAAGATGAAGACCACCGCGATACGCCAACCACGCAGCATGGTCTTACCCTTAATCAGGCCCAAGTGGTTTAGCCCTACCATCATTTCAGGGAACAAGAAAGCCAAACCAAAGACTAGCAACAGGCGGGTCACGAAAGACAGATACTGGCTAGCGTCCATGTACCCGGTAGAAGAAGTCGGGATGAAACCGGTAAGCACATCCACAGCGTGGGGAATCAACCAGATACCCAGCAAACAACCACACATGAACAAAGCCAGCCCAGCCAGGCCATAGCCCAGCGCCAACAGCTTCTCTTTAGGCAGCAGACCTGGGGCTACAAACGCCCAAAACTGGTAGATCCACAGCGGGGCTGAACCAATAAAGCCCACCCACATAGATACACGCAGTTTAATGTCGAAAGAAGACAGCACCGTACCGAAGTTAACGGTGACATTGTGACCGTGAGCGCGCGCCACTTCCAGCGGATTAGTCAGCACCGCGAAAGCCTGGTCGTAAAAGATCCAGGCCACGACGGTTCCAACTAACACACCCAGGGCAGCAACAATTAAACGGTTGCGTGCCTCGCGCAGGTGCGCACCCAAAGACATACGTGCCTCAGGGTTATCCTTACGCTTACGTAGCTTAAAACGCTTCTTTTTGGGCGTGTGATCAGCCACCTGTGTTCCTTCTACAAAATCGAAACCACACTAAGTGTGCAGGGCAGACCCCACGGCCTACCCTGCACTTAGTCAGTTATGCGTCACTTAGCCTCACCCTGCTGCTCAGGAGCGGCCTGAGGCTGGGAAGGCTGGGTGTAGTAGGTACCCTCCTGAGGAGCGATCTGCGCCTGCTTCTGTGCGGGAGCATCCTCCTCCTTGAGTTCCTTAACTTCCTTCTTGAGGACCTTCATCGACTTGCCGAGGCTACCGGCGATCTCCGGCAGCTTGTTGGCGCCGAATAGCAAAATCAACAAGACGATGATTACGATCCAGTGCCAGGGGCGAAATGCTCCCATAGTGAGCCTGCCTTCCAAAGACTTGGCATGAAAATTCATGTACGGACGGGGAAAAGTTTACCGTTTTACCAGCCGATCTAAGAATCGGGGCTAGCCACAGCAAACCCATATACCTATTATCTTGCCATGAACCGGGCAGATTCACGTCTTTACGCTCACGCTTTGAGCATAGTTAGCTCGGGCTTTAGCTGCGCGAACACTGACTTTTTCTAACAATGTGGCAGGTTCTACAGCTATTAGCTCACTGCTTGCGCGTAACACCACAGACTCTAGCCATGCCTGGGAACGGCCAATTATTTCTACGGTGATAGTGCCGTCTTGGTTATAAATAACCTGTTTTGCTTTAGCTACTTGCGTCAGCCAAATTCCACTAGGACGGATGCGTAAAGTGGCTGTTTGGGCTGCCCGTCCCCAGCTTTGGCTCCGGTTGCGACGGCGTTTGTCAGCAAAGGTGTTGGGGATCGGGGCAGCTTTGCGCACCTGGCCGCCTACACTTAACGTGCTGATGCGCTCTAGTCGGAAGCGGCGTTTAGCCCTGGCTCCATGACAGTAGCCCACCAGCGTTAGTAGGGCGCCGTCACTAACTAGCCACCAGGGGTCCACGTTGCGCTGGGAGCTGACCCCGGCGGCGTCGACGTAGCTTAGCTTTAGGCTGCGCCCAGCCGTGAGAGCTTCTAGTACCGTGGTAAAAACTTGGCTTAGATGCATTTGTGTGCCGGCTCCTTGCGTACCGGCCTGGATATTAGGGCTTAGCTGCAATAACTGGCTGAGCTGGTGGACGTAAGTGTTCCAGGGGCCAGCTTCTAAAGCTGCCAGGGCCAAAGCCAAAACCTCGCGGTCAAGCTCATCTAAATGCAGCCGATTAGCCAATCCCCCAGCTTGAGTGAGGGTTACTTTGCCGTTGCTTAAATCAGTAAAATCAAAATCTAGCCCCTGCCAGGGCATATGATCGTCGCCCACTAGGCTCAAGCTATCTATGTCTTTACGGATCTGCTCCGGGCTAACCCCCAGGTGTTCAGCTAAGCTGTCAAAACTTTGTCCTGGGTGAGTTTTAACCCATTGCACCAGCGCTAACATGCGGGCCACAACTATGCAGGTGGGCGGATATACCTTAGTGCTTTGGGTTTTAGCTGGGCTAACTGCCCCCTCATCGCGAGCTGGAAGTTTAGGGTCTATAGCCTCTAGGGCCTGAAAACGAGTTAGCACTGCTTGGGCTAGGTCAGCTGGCTCAAGTACCAGGGCCTGCTCTGCTAAAGAGCTAAGCGTAGACACTAATTGCAGCTGATCACTTGGATCATAGTCCAGTAAGTAACGATAGCGCCCTAGCGCCTGAGAGCGGGCTTTTAACTGCCAGGCGCTATTTGGGGCCAACCAAAGCATAGCTTGACAGTGTCTACTATCTGACGGCGGGGCCGGCTCTGGCCGCTCAGCCTCTGGCAGCGGCCGGGCATGTATCTGGCCCACTATTCGATCAACGCGAAAACGCCGGTAGGCCTGGGCTAGCTGATCAAAACCGTCAAGATACCAGCCACCTTCACGCACACTTAACTTAGCGCCCCACACCAGACGTTGACGTGGGCTGCGATCATGCAAGCCCTGATAGGCAAATTCCAGCTGGGCACCTTTAGTTAAGCCCCGTACTACCTCCTGGCTAAGCTCCGGGCCGGGCGTAGGCACAGCCTTAAACACGCGGTTATATAAGGGGTAATAGGCCTTTAGTTTGGCTCGCACAATACTTAGCCGCGTACCAATAAAACCGCTGTTAAACAGCTGCGTGGCTAGTTCTAACGTCAACAGCTGCGCGGGCGCTAAAACCGGCAAGTGCGGGCACTGTGGAGCGGGGGCAAGTAGGTAGCGTTTATGGGGATGAGTATTGGTGGGGTTATCGATGTCAACTTCGGAGTTGATTACTATCCCCACCTCACGCAGTGTGGCGCGGTCACGCTCAAATCTGCGCACCTGCTTACGCTCAACACTGCTTTGTGTGGCCGCATCATAGCCGGCCACCTGCCTAGTTATCTGCCGTAAGGTCAGTCCTCGCGGGGTCTCAGACAGCGCTAACAGCAGGTTAAGCACTCTCTCCTCAACACTGACTGGTTGGCTCATGCCTTTAGCCTACAGGTAGGCTACAGCCATGATGTGGCGTGATGGTGTAGTTGAACAACTGCATAGCACTTGGGGTGGTTGCGCTATGGTCTGGGTGCGGATTGAAGCCGCCCCAACTAACGCCAGTGTTTATCTACCCGGTGAAAAAGTAAAAGCACTGCTATATACGGACCTGTTTGGCCAGGCCCAGATTGGTGAGCGGGTGCGCATTGAGGTTTCTGCCTTAGCTCGCTCACTTGGTACAGGTGGGCACGCTATGGTTGGGGCCCGTCTAGACCAGCTAAACGACGACGTCGAACCGGCTGGTCACCTGGTTAAAGCCCGCTACATGCCTAACCAGAAACTAGTTACCAGTGTTGATGAGCCAGGCACGGCCCACCACCAGCTATTAAACACTGAGCTAGACCTGGCAGGAGCCGCCGTGGTGGTGGCCGATTTGCACTCTGCCCTGCCGGCCATAATTGCCGGGGCGCGCTGCCCGCTGGTAGATGAGGACCCATCTCAATCGCCACTACCAAAAATCGCTTATGTTATGAGCGACGGCGCCGCGCTGCCACTACCCTATTCGCGTAGCGTTTTTGGGTTAAAACAAGCCGGCTGGCTAGTTGGGAGCGTGGCCACAGGACAGTCTTGGGGTGGCGACTTAGAGGCTGTCTCGCTACATAACGGCCTACTAGCAGCGCGCCATGTACTGGGCGCAGACATAATTGTGCTGACCCAAGGACCAGGCAATCTGGGTAGCGACACGCCCTGGGGGTTTTCGGGGGTAGCTTGTGCCGATGCGCTTAACGCTGCTGCGGTGCTAGACGGTGAGCCAATTGCCTCTTTACGCGTGTCTGAAGCTGATGCGCGTGCACGCCACCTGGGGATTTCACACCATTCTTTAACTGCCTATAGCCGCGCTACGCTGTGTAGCGCGCTTATCCCTGTGCCCGAGCTGGATGGGCAGTTTGGTGAGTTGGTTAAATCTCAGGCATGCCAGTTGGCGCTGGCACGCAAACTAGGCCAACCTCACCGTCTAGTTTCTGTTTCCTGCCAGGGCTTAGATGAGGCTTTAGCTACCAGCCCGGTAAAACTATCTACTATGGGCCGTGGCCTTGACCAAGACCGCGCCAGTTTTGTTACGGCGGCAGCTGCCGGCCGAGCAGCGCGCGCACACTGGCTTAAAACTTTAGAATCATGACTTCACAGCTTAAACCCGTAAGAGTGCCTTTTTGGGGCCCTCTAACTGCTCAGGTGCACGGTATTTACCGCCGCGCATTTCCACCGAATGAGCAAATCTCACTAACGTTTTTGCACGCTTCCTCTGTGCGTCCAGGGGCGCAGTTTTTAGCGTGGATTGACCCTAAACAGCCGACCTCTGTAGATGGGGTGGAACGCGTGGTGGCCATGACCTACTCTCAGCGTGCTCACGGCCTACTATACCTGGCGTTTTTGGCAGTAAATGATCAGCTACGCAGCGTCGGCTATGGCTCGCGTGTACTTAATGCTATTTGTGAGCATAACCGTGACCTACCAATATTTTTAGAGATTGAACCTGTAGATGAGCCTGGCGCCCCAAATCCGCACCAGCGTCAGCGCCGACTGCGGTTTTATGAGAAGAATGGTTTTGAGTTGACCAATATGCTAACTGAAGAATCTGGGGACACCTATAGAGTGCTACGCCGTGGAGCGCAGGCAGCGAAGGTCCGCCCTAAACAATTACAGCGCGCTCTAAACTCTATGGGTTTAGGGCTAGTGCGTTCACGTGTAAGTACTGACTGAGGAAAACTGCTATGTTCGGCATTGCCCCATCCTATCCAGCTATGCGTTTTACTTTAGCTTGCCAGAGTGAAAACGCTATTCAGTGCGTAATTAATGTGCTAGGAGCAAAGAAGTTTAGACTGGTAGATAATAAGATCGACCTGCTACTAAAACAGCAGGGCTGGACCGGGGTAATATTAGCGCAAGGCTCAGATGCTCGGGCTAATATAATCGACACGATAACTGATCCAGAGTTACTTGGATTAGCTTCACTAGCGCTGCTTCCAATTAGTATCGTCGCTCACGAGCGTCAGCGCGGCCAAACTGAGATTGCCTTAGTAGCCAATAATTTTGCTGACGGCACGGAACTATTTGTAGTACTTATTCCTAGCCGTAGAGTTGATGCTAATAGCTGGGTTGAATATAAGTTTTTTGCTAAATGCATGAACGCAGTAATTAGCTCACTGCGTGAAGCTAATCTACTAACCTCTCCCCCACAAACCATCAAATCTCATAAGCTACCTAATGATTTGCCAGCAAATATTGGCTATATTCGACGCCTGCGCCGGCAAGCTAAAAAGCTACCAGGTACGCAACCCTTTTAAAGGGGCGTACCTGGCAACTAACTAGCGGGTGCCTAGGGTATCAGTGCCCTAGATCAGGGCGTCTAGCAGCTTTTCGCGCGTGACCGGCTTGGAGCCAAACACCTTCAGCTCGCTTAAGAATTTAAGCATCGCCTCAACTTCACTAGCACCAATTTTGCCGATCTGATCAGCGCCGAGCCCACTGGGCTTAATCAGCTCAGCGGTAGCTACAGCCACCTTACGAGCCTTGGCGGCCTGCTTGGCATCAGCCAGATCTGGCACATACTTAACCGCAGCTTTCACGGCGGCGTCGGGATCGCTAACAAAAGTCTGCATCCCCTTAACCGAGGCAGCAACAGCGGCTTTAAGAGCCTCACGTTTAGCAGCCAAAGCTTTAGCAGAGGTAACCAGGCTGGCGCCAATCAGTGGCGGGTTGGTGGCTACTGCCAGCTTACGTACCTTCATGCCTGATTCTTCTAGGGCGACGGCGTCGTTGTTGGAGTAGCCCACAATGGCATCTACCTTGCCACTCATCAGGGCAGCCTGTTGGGTGTAGCCAATAGACATAATGTTGACATCACTTTGGCTCAGTCCTGCGCTACGCAAAGCCAGTAGCAAGCCGAACCAGTTCTCACCATAGGTTCCCGGGGTACCAATCTTTTTACCACGCAACTGCTCAAGTGAAGTGATAGAGGAGTTGGCCGGCACCATAATGCATACCGCATAGCTGTGGTAGTAGCCGCCCACAACCACCAGGTTTGAACCGTTAGAGCAGGCCACAGCAGCTTCGTCAGCGCCAGCAATCACCAGATCCTCACTGCCAGCACTCAGCGCATCAAACAGGCCTTCCTGGGCTCCATGATGGCGCAGCTTGACACCGTCTGCGTATTGCTTATTGGCCTGCGCCAAATAGAAGGGTGCGAACTGAATATTAGGGGTGTAGGTCAGACCAATAGTTAAGGCCTGCGCCCCACTCTTAGATTTGCTGGCAGTACCTGAGGAGCACGCTCCTAGGGCCACGCCCCCTGCCGCTAAACCGAACAGGCCAACCGCTTGGCGACGTGAAATCATAATGTTTCCTAACTTTGAATTGCGGCGATTGTGCGCGAACGCTTTTCGCAGGCATGAATCAAACCGTGCAAAGCAGTGGCCATAACGGACAGCACCACAATGGTGGCAAATAGACCTGCGGTATTTACGGCGTCGCGCTGAGATGCTAAAACCATGCCCAATCCCGTGCCACCCATAGTCATCTCCCCTACTACCGCACCGGTAATTGACAGTGTCATGCCGGTACGCAAACCTGCCAAAATTGCCGGAGTAGCTAACGGCAGTTCCATATAGATAATCATTTTGAAACCACCCGCCCCATCAAGCCGGGCAGCCTCAATCACATCACGATTGATTGACCTTAGCCCCAGCAAAATAGAGATAGTGATCGGGAAAAACACCATAAAGGCACATAGCAGCACTACCGGGAACAAGCCGTAACCAACCCACAACACCAGCAAAGGCGCAATTGCAATAGCCGGGATCGCTTGACTTGCAGCCACATAAGGCAGCACAGTTTGCGAAAACAATGGCCAGTGAAATAGCGCCAAAGCTAAGGGTAAGGCCCCCGTAAAAGCCAACATACAGCCCAAAATCGCTTCACGTAGAGTGATCCAAGCGTAGCCAAGCATGCCTGCGTGGCGAATTGAGGTAATTAGCGAATCAATGATGTGGGTGGGGGCTGGCAGAAAATACTCAGCCATAGCTCCGGATACAGAAATTAGCTGCCAGAATACTAAAACCACTACGCCTAGCGTAATTGCTAGCCAGGGCCTGTAAGCTCGCATCTAATTCCTTCCGAAGATAGCGGAAGTTTCCTCCCGGTAAGCGCCGGGGAATATAAGGATGCGCGCGCACAGCGCCTGCAGGTCACCTAAATAAGTAAACCCGCGTACCTCCTCCCATCCGGACTTTAACCGTCGGTGCTGGGATTTCACCAGCTCAACCACCAGTAGGTACCAGTGGGTCGCGGACTATAACCGCCGGCTCGGAATTTCACCGACCCCGGAGCACGTTTTACATGTCAACTATAAACCTAGGTCTAAGGCCTCAACAACTTAGGTTTAAGCCGGTTAGCTAAAATTTTTTACGCTGCTAGAACAGCAATTACGACGGCGCTGGCCCAGTTACCCTCATGGCTTAGCGACACCAGCCAGCTAGGCTCCCCCACACTTTGGCTAACTGCTTGGGCTACCTGGCCGCGTAGCGCTAGCTGGGGGCGTAGCTGCTCATCTAGCAGCACTTCAACCTGATCCCAGTTAAAACTTTCCAGGCTTAGTGGTTGAGGCGCGGCGGCGCCTTTAAGCTGCACCAAAGCACTAGACCAGGCCTTAACAAAAGCTTCTTTGGCTGCCCAACGCGCCGCCAGGTGTGGGGCTAACTCCTGCCAGTTTGGCTCCGCTCCTCTGGCCCGCACCCGTGCCTGGGCTTGGCGTAGCTCACGGGGGCTAAAAGCTTGCTGGCTAAAACTAGTACCAGGCTCAGACAGCTGCTGCGCAAAAGCATCTATCTGCACTAGGTCAACCCCCACCCCCACTGGACACTGGCCAGTAGCTTTAGGAACAACAACTTTAGGCATATCCACTGCCCCAGCTTAGCTAGCCATAGCCAGCAAATGCACATGGGGTGGATCCTTTAAGGATCCACCCCATATGGTTAAGCGCTAGTAGCTATTACTCACCAGCGTGGTAAACACCGTCGGCACCCAAGCGGGCCTCGGGGTCAAGCAGCATAGCTGCCTCAACCTCGTGCGGGTCGCGGGTTTCGGTTTCTTCACCCAGGCGACGGCCATCGATCTGCTCGAACAGGGCCACGCGGCCGATCATGCCGGCGCGGCGGCGGCGCGTACCGGCAGCCAGACGGGCGTTGGCGCTGGCCAGCCAGGCGTCGACGGCCTGCTGGCCGCCAGCCTTACGCAGGGCAGATTCGAAAGCACCGGGGTGCACCATGGCCAGCAGGCCAGATACGTGCCCGAAGCCCAGCGAGGTAGCCAGGCCGGCACGGATCGGACCAGCACCGGGCACGCGACCGCTTTCGCCGCCACGGCCAGCCAGGCGCATAGCCTTACGCGGCCAGATCCAGAAGCCATCCTTCTTGAGCTTGATGTCCACGCAGTCCAGCGAGGCGTTACCCGGGGCCACACCGGTGGCCAGGATTTCGGTCAAACCGGCCACCTGGAACACTGCGGCACCACCCTTAGCGTGACCAGTGATGGTCTTCTGAGAGACCGCTACCAGCGGGTTACCCTCGCTACGGCCAAGTGCCTTGGCCAGGCGGGTGTGCAGTTCAGACTCGTTGGGGTCGTTAGCACCGGTGGAGGTGTCGTGCTTGGAAACCACGGCGATGTCGTCAGCCTCAACGCCCAGCTTGGCCAAAGACTTAGCCAGACGCGAGTTGCTACCGCCACGGCCCGCAGCCAGAGCACCCAGACCCGGGGCCGGGATGGAGGTGTGAGCGCCGTCGGCGTAAGAGGAGACGAAACCAAGTACCGCCGCAACCGGCAGACCAAGCTTAGCCGCTACATCACCACGGGCCAGAATGACGGTACCGCCACCTTGGGCTTCCACGAAGCCGCCGCGACGACGGTCGTTAGCACGTGAGAAGTGACGCGGGCTGATTCCCTTAGCCTTCATGGCAGCCGCCTCAGCAGTGGCGTTCATGTTACCGAAGCCAACCACGGACTCAACCGAGATGTCATCGATAGCACCAGCAACCACCACCTGGGCCTTACCCAGAGCGATCTTGTCCCAACCTTCTTCAATGGATACGGCTGCGGTTGCGCAGGCGCTAACCGGCTGCACCATAGAACCGTAACCACCGATGAAGGACTGCATTACGTGTGCGGCCACAACGTTAGGCAGGGCCTCCTGCAGAATGTCACTGGGGCGTTCCTCGTTGAGGAAGCGGCCAACGAACATCTTGCGCATCGACTCCATGCCACCAAAACCGGTGCCCTGAGTGGAGGCCACATCGGCCGGGTGTACAGCCTGCAGCAGCTCGGCCGGGCTGAAACCAGCGTTAAGGAAAGCCTCAACGGCAGTGACCAGGTTCCAAGAGGCGATCCGGTCCAAAGACTCGGTCATGGATGCCGGGATGCCCCAACGCTGCGGGTCGAAGTCGCGCGGGAACTGGCCACCGACAGTGCGGCTCAGTGCAGCGCGGCGCGGTACGCGGGCCAGCGAACCAGCTAGGCGGGTCACGATCCACTCTCCGCTTTCGCTGTCTTCACTGATCAGGGTGTGTGCCGGGTCAGATTCAGCGATAGTGCGGGCGGTAGCCTCATCAGAGACGTTGAAGGAGATGTCGCGGTCCAGGTAAACCTCAACCTCTTCATCTGCCACCGGAGCAATCAACTGGTCGTCAACGAATTCGCGGATACCGCAGCGGCCCACTACCTCGTCGCGGTAGCGCGAGAGAATGTCAGCCTCATCAACCAGGTTGCCGTCGGTGTCGTACCAGCCAGCCTTAGGCGAGTCCTGCCAGGTAAGCAGGCCCATACCCCAGGCCAGTTCGAGTACGCCGGCAGCGGTGAGCTCGACATCGTCTCCACCGGTCATACCCAGCTCAGCTTCACGGCGGGTACGACCGCTACCCCAAGTGGATACTTCACCGGTAGAAACCACAACCACCATGTCTTCCAGGTCAGCTTCAACCTCGCCCCAGTTAGGCGCGGTGGGCTGAACCGGGGTTACCGGGCTGGGCAGGGCGGCGATGGTAGCGCTAGCCTCAGCCGGCTCGCTGGTCTGGCCAGCTGCAGCCTTGGCAGCGTTTTCACGCAGCGCCACCAGGTCAACGTTGTCACCCAGGCCACCAGTCAGGTCAGCCTCAACCGGCTTAACCGCAGCCTGAGCGCGTACCTGCTCGGTGCACAGCTCAACCAGCTCGTGGGCGATTTCTTCAGTGGACCAGGTGCGTACCCCGGCAGCCTCAACAGCGGCCACCAGCGGGTCGTTACCACCCATCAGGCCAGTGCCACGCACCCAACCGATACGCGGGTGTGCCAGCGAGACACGCTGAGCCCACTGCTTTTCGCTGGACCAGCGGTTAACAATGGCGTCCAGAGCGCTCTTGACTTCACCGTAAGCACCGTCACCACCGAAGGTACCGCGGTTAGGTGAACCAGGCAGGATCACGTGCAGACGGTGGTCCACATTGGTGTCAGTGCCGATGGCGCTCAGGGCAGCAATGCTGCGCTCCACGCTCCACAGCAGTAGACGTGCCTGAGACTCAGTCTCCGGACCGGCGTCGGCCAGCGAACCGGCCACGCGCCCAGCGGCGAAGGGGAACAGCAAGGTGGGCACCAGGGCCGGCTTGACCAGGGTTGAAGTACCACCGGAGGTGACTACCTCAGCATTACCGATCCACTGGGCTAGGGCATCTACGTCACGGTAGCTGGACAGGTTGGCCGGCACCATCCACAGCTGCGCCCCATTGGAAGCGTGCTGACGGTAGAGCTCGGTAGCGAACTCTAGACGCTTGTGGTTCAGGCGCGAGGCGGTAGCGATTACGGTGGCGCCACCAGAGAGCAGCTCAGCCACCACCGCAGCACCGATAGAGTGCGGAGCCATACCGGTTACAACCGCAACCTCGTTGGCCCAACGCACCGGGGCGCTACCAGATTCAGCCTTAACAGCGGCTACCTGGCTGATGTGCTCAAGTACGCCGGCTACGCGCTCGCTGGCACCAGCTTCACGCATCTGGCGGGCCCACCAGGCGGCCTGGTCGGCTACAGCCCGGCCCAAACCGGTGTAGCTTTCGACGTTAACCGTCTCAGCGTTGATCTCACCGGTGGCGATGCGTCCCAGGTCTTCACGGGCGCTGGCCCAACGGTCATCGATCAGCACCGCGCGGCGCGAGTCGAAGCTGGGGGTTACTGAAGCTACCCAGTTGGGGCCTAGCTCGGCAGTAATCGCCTCCAGGGCCACGCGGGTGCGCTCAGCTTCATCGTCAACCTGCTCGGAGGCCACGGCCACCTTTTCGGTTAGACCCAGGGTGTCAAGCAGGGTGCGGGCGGTGGTAGCCAGGGCGCCGTCGGGGCCAATCAGACCGGCAGCGAAGGCGTCAAGGGCTTCAGAGGAAACCTGGGCGCCACCACCGGAGCCACCAGCGCTAGGCATGGCTACGCTCACCCCGTGGTCGCTGGCCACAGCCTGAACCGCGCGGTCGATGAGAGCATCTACCTCAGCTACGGTCTTGAGCGGACCGGTGGTGCCAAGGGTAGCCAGGTCATCGCCACGCATAGAGGCGCCCTCACGGGTACCAAGCAGCACAGCGGCGTTTACGTGTGCGACCCAGCCTTCACCCAGACCCCAGGTGCGCTGTACTCGCTCAGCGATGCGAGCTGGACGCTGTCCAGAAGGACCAAAGAGCTTGGAGATGGACTGGCGGATAACTTCGCTAAGTACCGGGCCGAAGGGCTTGTAGTTAGGTGCACCCTTAAGCACGGTGGCAGCTAGTGCGCTCATGTCGGCGTCGGCGGCACCGTCAATGGAGGCCAGTTCCAGCTCGGTGCCCATGTCCATGAGCAGCTGGTTACGACGTGAAGATACGCCGTTGGTTAGGGTCTCGGTGGTGTCGGTAGCGCCGATCTGGTCGGGACGGATGCGGGCCGAGTGGGCCAGCAAAACGTTTAGACCATCCTTGGCGGTGAAGGGCAGGTCCGCGACGTCGGCTCCGGAGGGGGCGCCAGCGGGAGCGGCCGGAGCGGGGGTAGCTACCGGTGCAGCAGCCGGAGCGGGCGCAGCGGCAGGAGCCGGTTCAGCTGCGGCGGGTGCGGCAGGCTCTTCCACTACCACCTCGTCGGCAACAGCCGGGTCGGTGTCAGTGGCCAGAACGCGGGCCTCGTCACGGCGAGCGTTGTAAACGGTCACGTGGTTACCGGCGTGGTGCGGCAAAGCCAGGGTACGGCTAGCCAGGTTGGCCAGGGTCGGTGAAGCAGCCAGACCCACCTCGATGACCTTCTCAATGCCCAAGCCACCACGGTCAACCGGAGTGAACAGTACATCCTGGGTTTCGATCCAACGTACCGGTGAGGCGAACTGCCAGGCCAGCAGCTCAATCAGCAGGGCACGACCCAAAGCCACCGGCTGGGCAATCCATGCATCCCAGTTAGCCAAGATGGCTTCTACCTGGGCCGAAGGCACAACCTCAAGGATGGAGCGGGCAAAGTCCTGGGTTAGTTCGAAGGGGCGAGCTACCAGGTTGGGGACATACAGGCCCACCATGCGATCAATGTCGATGTCGGCAGGTACCAGTGCGTCTAGGCGGCTACGGAACTCGTCCACACCCGGGCGCAGCACGCTGGAGTGGAAGGGCACGTCAATGCCAGGCACCAGCATGAAGGGGTTCTTGCCGCCGCGTGCCTTGGCACGTGCACGGGCGTCGTCGGCTAGGGCCTCCAGACCCGCAACCGTACCGGCAACTGCGTACTGGACGCCGGCCAGGTTGTAGTTAACGATCTGCAAGAACTCACCGCTGCGCTGGGAAATTTCGGCCACATAAGCCTCAACTTCGCTGGCGCCAATACCGCACTGGTTGGGACGCAGTGCACCCATACGGTAGTTAGAAGAGCCGTCTTCAGCACGCGGCACCAGGGTGTGCATGGTGGAGCCACGCTGGAACACGATGGAAATCATGGTTTCCACCGGGAACACACGCCCGTAGGCGCTTAGCGCGGTGTACTCACCCAGCGAGTGGCCGGCGAAGGCAGCGCCCTCTACCAGCGCGCCAGCTTCTTCTAGGCGCGCGGTGGTAGCCATAGCCACGGTAGCCAGAGCCACCTGGGTGAACTGGGTCAGGTTCAGTAGACCCTTGGGGTGACGGTAGGTGACGCCGCGAGCAGTGAGCTCGGTGGGGTTGTCACGTACCAGGGCCAGGATAGAGAAGCCTAGCTCCTTACGGGTGTGGGCGTCGGCGCGGTCCCAGATCTCGCGAGCAGCCTTAGAGGAGGAACGCTCGTCTAGACCCATGCCCTGAGCCTGGATACCCTGGCCCGGGTAGAGGTAGGCGGTGCGCTCAGCACGGGTAACTGCGGTGCCGCGAGAAACAATCTCACCGTTGATACGGCAGGTTGCCTCCAGCAGGAAACCGCCGCCACGTACCAGGCCGGTGCGCTCCACAGAGATTTCTACCTGGTCACCAAGCTCGACCGGGCCGTGCATGGTGTAGGTCCAACCCACGATGTCGTAGTGACCACCTTCAGGGTCGGTTGAGGCAACTACCTGCTGGGCGGTGGCAGACAGCCACATGCCGTGCACCAGCGGGGCGCTCATACCAGCCACCTTAGCGGCGTTGTAGGAGGTGTGGATCGGGTTAAAGTCACCGGTTACGCGGGCAAAGGCGGTCATGTCGCGCGGGGCGGTGACCTTTACGCGGCGCAGGAGGCGACGGGCAGAGTTGGCGATTTCGCGTCCGGTGCCACCGGCTACGGCCGGAGCGGAAGGAGTAGCGGTGCCGTGAGCGCGGCCACGAATAGCAAAACGCTCAGTCATGATGGCGATCAGCTCGCCAGTTGCGAAGTTACGCAGCTCTAGGTGCACGGCCACCACACGGCCGGCGCTGGACTCTTCCAGGGCCTCTACCCAACCGTCAACGCTTACGCGCAAAGAAGGCTGGCTGGCAGCTAGCTGTTCTAGGTCAGCGCGCAGATCCACAGTGTGGTCCAGGTGGACCGCACCGAGTAGACCTTCAATCAGCGGCATACCATCTTCAACTACAGAGCCAAGGCAGGCATATACCACCGGCCAGCACGGGCCCAGTAGCGCGTCGGGCACGATAGCAGCAGCTGAGAGGGTCTCAGGCAGGGCATCGGCGGTAACTGCGCCGTGGTCGTAGCCCAGCGTGGAGGCCAGGGTGAAGGTGTCGTGAACGGTGCCGAAGGGCTGGTTAGCTACCTTGCCGTTGGCGTCAAGGGCGCCAGCGACGGCGCTCTGGACGGCAGGCAGGGAAGTGATGTGGTCACCAACAATCGACACATTACCCACACCGGCAGTGTTAACCAGCAGGTCACCCATGGTCTGGGAGATGCGGCTGGGGTCTACCTCGGGGGCAGCACCGTCGGAGGTACCGTCCAAACGCAGCGGCACTACTAGGCGACGCACGGCGTGGATCCGCTCGCCACCAGGTAGGTCATCCCAGTGGGTGTCAAGCTTAATGTCCAGGTCGTAGGCGTCAGCGGCCACGTCGGGGCGGGCCACTACCTGGTAGGCGTCGCTAGGCAGCACCACGGCGGGGTTGGTGGTCAGGTGACCATTCCACACTACGTGGGGGGTGGAGCGTACAAAGGCGTTAACGTCAGCTACCGGGCGGGAGCTAACTGCCTTGCCGTCGCATTCACCTAGGCGGGCGGCAACATCTACCGGGTCAACCCCGGCGGCTAGCAGCGCCTCTACCGCAGCAGTTTCGAAGCGCCCTAGCAGGTGGCCAACAGGCTCGTTAATAGTGGTAATACCAGCCACAGACACCGGGCCAGGAATGATACGTACCTGGTCAGCGGTGTAGCGCGGGTCCTGAGACTGCCACAGTGAGTCGGTGCCCCACCAGCGCAAGATGTCGGCGTCAACTACGGGCACGAACGGCACTGGCTTGGGGTGCTTGCGGCACAGGTCAACGAACCAGGCGGCGTCTGCCGGCTCCACCAGGGTGGTGGCAGCGGCCGGGTAGGCCTCGGCTAGACGGGCAATGGCGGCGTCGGCATCCAGTACGGAGTCTAGATCCGGGAACAGGGTGACAATCTGGCCGTGGTCGGCTTCGCTTACACGAGCTTCGACACGGTGCAGCAGGTCCAGTAGGCGGTCAGCCCAGTCCAGGTCAGCCCAATAGTCGGCAGGCTTGGTGGCCTCAGGGCGAGCTGAGGCGGGAGCTACACACAGCTGTGCGTAACGCTTAGCCCACTGCAGGTAGCTCATGGACTCTACGTCGCCAAAGTAGGGCTTGGCGGTGTGAGATAGGGCCTCGATCATTTCGTCGCGGCGGGCAGCCATCAGCTTCTCGTCGCCAGCCAGCTCCTGGATCAGGCGTGAGGCCTTAGCTGAGGAGTTGTCGATTTCGTATAGGTCAGCGCGCAGGTGGCTCAGACCTGAAGTCATACCACCAGCAGACTTACCGGAACCAACCCAGCCACCGTTGTCGCTGGGGGAAATTCCGGGGGTGTCAACCAGCAGCTGCTTGACGTCGTCGTTAGTCTTAGCTTCCAGGCAGGTCATGGCGGCAGAACCTACAAACACGCCGTCAACCGGCATGGCAGCGGTGCCGTAGGCCAGGGCCCAGCGACCGGTGATGTAGTCAGCGGCGCGCTCAGGCTTACCGATACCACCACCGACGGTTAGCACCACATTGTCTACGGCGCGGATGGCGTCGTAGGTGGCCAGCAGCATCGAGTCCAGGTCTTCCCAGGAGTGGTGTCCACCGGCGTGACCATCTTCAATCTCAATGATGACGGGCATTTCGGGAACTTCGCGGGCAATTGCCAGCACCTGCTTGATCTGGTCAATGGTGCCGGGCTTGAGCGCAATGTAGGGGAAGCCCTCGCTGCGTAGGCGGCGCAGCAGCGGCACAGCCTCTTCACGCTCAGGAATACCGGCGGTGATCACGATGCCGTCAATGGGGGCGCCGGCAGCGCGGGCACGGATCAGGGTGCGCTGGGTACCTAGGTGCAGGTTCCACAGGTAGCGGTCCATGAACATGGCGTTGAAGGCGGCGGTGCGTCCCGGTTCCAGGGCGGCTTCCAGGCCGGCCAGGTTGTGGTTTAGCACCTCGGCGGTTACCTGACCACCACCGGCTAGTTCAGCCCAGTAGCCGGCGTTAGCGGCGGCAGCCACAATAGCCGGGTCTACGGTGGTGGGGGTCATACCCGCCAGCATGATGGCGCTGCGGCCGGTTAGACGGGTGAAAGCGGTGTCTAGTGACAGGCGCCCATCAGGTAGGCGGCTCAGGTGCGGGGCGAAAGCGCTGCGGTCCACAGTGGGAGCAGGAGCGTAGTCGCTACGGTCGAGCTTGTCGATGCCAGCACTGGTGCCAGCTACCACCACGGTGACGCCGGTGCCCTGCACAATGGCTTCGCTCATGCGGGCTAGTACCGCGCCGGGGCCTAGGTCAACGATCAGTTTGGCTTCAGCCTTGCCGGCGGCGTCGGTGCCTACTGCCTCTCGTACGGTGGCCGGCCAGTCTACGACGTCGGTCAGCACAGCCTGGGCCAGGTAGCGGGCTAGCTCGGGGTTGATACCGCAGCTGTTGGCCCAGGCCACGGTGTCTTCGACGGCGCCTTCAAGCAGCGGAGAGTGGAAGGGCACGGTGGTGTCCAGGTACTCGCAGATAGGAGCTAGGACCTCTCCCCCACGCAGACGCTCCTTGCGTTCACGCTCAGAGCGCTTGGCAGCAAACTCTAGGGCGGATACGGCAGCTTCCAGGTCTGCGGGGCGGCCAGAAAGAATGAAAGCGGCGCGACCGTTGGTAACCCCAATGGTGATGTGTTCGCTCAGTCCGGCAGCGTTAAGCACCTGGTCTAGGGCAGCGCGCGGCACGCCGCGCACCGAAAGCATGGGGGTAACTTCGCCAATGGGACCCAGGTTAGCGCGGCGTACGCTGCGGGCAGCGGCGGCACCAATCAGGCGGGCTACAGCGTGGATTTCAACTACTTCGGCATTGTTTTCGCCGTGGTGGGCGCTGGCGGCGCGTAGCGACTCCAGCAGAGCCACACCCAGCATGCCCTGAGAGTGACCGATCACGGCGCGCGGGCGCAGGCTAGAGTCAATCAGGTCAACGCTGGTGTGAGCGGCTGCCACCAGGGCGGCGTGCTGGGCCAGCAAAATACCGGGTACGGAAACCTCGGCACCAGAGCCGGGGGTGATTACGCCACCTTCGTCGTCCAGCATGCGCCCACCGGCAGGGGAAATGGTTAGCAGGTCTGTGGCCACCGGGGCCAGGCGATCGCGTACAGCCTGGTCAACGGCTACTAGATCGCTGGCTAGACGTGAATCGGTGGCTACTAGGGACTCTAAAGTCTCACGCCACGGGGTAGCCTGACCGCCGAAAGAAACAATGAATGATTCACCTGCGTGCAGACGACTAGCGACTGATTGTTTAGCGCTAGTGGTAGTCATAAAAACTCCTTGTTATCAAAGCTTGCAAATATCTCGTAGGGCGATGCGCCCGGTGGAGTGCGCGTAGGGTTACGCCACTCTAAGTGGGCGTCACAAAGGCCCGTTGTCGTGTTTCTTTGCGCCGGCGCGGTGCACATCCTGTTTGGCGAGCAACGCAGCCAGAGATTCGGCGATAACCGTGCGAGTGTTTTCAGGCGCAATAACCGCGTCGATTTCACCCAGGGCCACAGCCTTGTCGGGGTTGATGACTTCATCGCTGTAACGCGCTAGCAGGCGTTCGTGTTCGGCCTGAGCCGCTTCACGTCCCTGGGTAGCTTCAATTTCAGCGAAGTGGCGGCGGTGAATGATACCCACCGCACCTGCCGCACCTAGCACCGCAATTTCGGCGCCAGGCCAGCAGAAGTTCAGGTCAGCTCCAATAGATTTGGAGCCCATAACAATGTAGGCACCGCCATAGGCTTTACGTAGCACTACAGTTACTAGCGGCACGGTGGCGGTGGCGTAGGCGTTGATGACTTTGGCGCCGCGACGAATAATGCCGGCGTGCTCCTGCTGGGCGCCGGGGCGGTAGCCAGGCACATCCACAAAAGTCACTACGGGCAGCCCAAAGGCGTCACAAAAACGCACGAAACGCGCTAGTTTCTCGGAGGCATCCACGTCCAGTGTGCCCGCATCAACTAGGGGCTGGTTCGCCACGATGCCTACCGGGCGACCCTCAATACAGGCCAGGCCCACCACTACGTTTTGAGCGAAGTCTTCCTGGACCTGCACTAGCTCGCCGTGGTCTACGATCGCGCTAACTACCTCGACGACGTCGTAGGGCTGGCGGGTTGAGGCCGGCACCAGGTAGCCAACTTTTTCAGCAGCCTTAGCGTCAGCGGCCGCAGCCTCAGGCGGGTACTGGTAGCGCGGAGCTTTTTGCTCAGATGAGGAAGGCAGGTAAGCCAGCAGGGTACGTACCTGGGCTAGGGCGTCAGCCTCATCTTCAGCCACATAGTGCACCACACCGGTAACTGAACCGTGAATGTCGGCACCCCCAAGTTCTTCTGCACTGATGCGTTCACCGGTGGTAGCCCGCACTACGTCGGGGCCGGTGACGAACATGTGGGAAGCCTGGCGGGTAGCAATCACAAAGTCGGTAAGCGCCGGAGAGTACACCGCACCACCCGCGCAGGGCCCCAAGATGACACTGATCTGGGGTACTAGACCTGAGGCGGCACAAGTGCGGTTGAAGATACGGCCGTAGTAACGCAGCGCCCCCACACCTTCTTGAATCTTGGCACCGCCAGAGTCAATCAGGCCGATAATCGGGATACGCAGGCGCAGGGCGTCGTCGAGTAGACGCACAATCTTGTCGCCTTCAACTGAACCCAGCGAACCACCTTGGACGGAGAAGTCCTGTGAGTACACCGCCACCTGGCGCCCATCAATGGTGCCAAAGCCGGTAACCACACCGGAGGGTTTAGCGTTAGCGCCTACCCCAGAGCCGCTGAACTGTCCTACCTCCAGGAAGGAGCCGTTATCTAGTAGCTGCTCGATGCGCTCGCGGGCAGTGCCTTTACCTTTGGCGTGCTGGCGCTGGGCGGCGTGTTCTTCGGCGGCGCGGGCCACTTGCTCGTGGCGCTCACGGAACTCTTTAGTGGCTGGGCAGTCAGCGAGGGACTGGCCTGGCTCTAATTTGGGAGCGCTCACTGGTCCTCCTTGTGTAGGTTGAGAAGCACGTCACCAGCGCTGACGGTAGCGCCGGTGGCTACTCCCACCAGTTCCACCACGCCGGCGTGAGGGGCCCGCACGTAGTTTTCCATCTTCATGCTCTCTAGCACCACCAGCAGCTCACCCTCTTCTACCTGCTGGCCATCTTCTACCGCGATGCGGGTAACAATGGCCTGGATAGGGGCGCTAATGCAGCCGTCGCTTACTTCCTGCACGGCAGCGTGGCCACCGCGTGAGCCGCGACCAGCGCGTAGGGGCTGGGTGATAGAGCTGACCGGAGCGCTAGTGCCTAGCGGCCCTTCTACAGGCACGGCAATGGCGGTGGCGGTGAATAGGTCTGCGGGCACGCCGAGCTTTACCCGGCGCCCATCTACCTCAATGATTACCTCGCGGCGCTGGAGCGGAGCCGAGGCGGAGCCACTAGCTGCGGTTGCCTGGGCGTCCTCATCAATCAGGGTGGGTAGCAGCTCGTTTTCGATCCAGCGGGTAGTGACCGTGTAGTTTTCAGCTGCCTCACTGCCATCGACGACGGCGGTGAAAGCCGGGGATTTGAGGGCCGCTTCGTGGGCGCTTAGGCAGGTAGCTAGTCCCTCAATAGAAGTTTCACGCAAGGCTCGTAGCGCCCGAGCAATGGCCACCTGGCGGGTGGGGCCGGTGATGACTAGCTTGGCCAGCATCGGGTCAAAGAAGGGGGTGACCTCATCGCCAACGGCAATGCCGGATTCTACGCGTACGCCGTGTCCAGCGGGCCAGTGTACCCCGGTGATAGTGCCGGTGGTGGGGGCCAGTCCACGAGCCGGGTCTTCGCAGGTGATACGTAGTTCGATCGAGTGGCCCTGCACTGGCTCTAGCTGAGGTAGGCGTTGGCCTTCGGCTAGACGCAGCTGAATGTCTACCAGGTCAGTGCCCGAGACTTCTTCAGATACGCAGTGTTCTACCTGTAGACGTGGGTTAACTTCCAAGAACCACAGGTCGCCCTCATCGGTGTAAAGGAATTCGCAGGTACCCACACCCACATAGTTGACTGCTTCAAACAGGCGCCGAGAGTTTTCAACCAGTTTTTGCTCAATGTCTGCGGGAAGGAAGGGAGCTGGGGCTTCTTCAAGCAGTTTCTGGTTGCGTCGCTGCAAGGTACAGTCACGGGTGGAGACCACCGCGAAGTTACCAAAGGTGTCGCGGGCACACTGGGTTTCTACATGGCGGGCATGGGTGATGAACTTTTCGAGGATCTGGGTGACGGTGCCGCCAGCAGTTCCGGGGGTGGCAGTTTGGAATTCGTCCAGGGCCGGGGTGGTGTCTACTTCGTCGTCGTTGTAGAGCACGGTGATGCCGCGACCGCCACCACCGTCAGTGCGCTTAAGGGCCACCGGGTAGCCATAGCGGGCTGCAAATTCTTTAACTACGCTAGCTTCGGTTACGGCGTCGGTAATGCCGGGTACCGGGTCGACGCCGGCACTCTCGGCCACCTGGCGGGCACTCATCTTGTCCCCAAGAGCTTCCATTGCTTCAGGGGCCGGACCGATCCAGGTGATGCCAGCCTCGATTACTGCCCTGGCGAACTCGACGTTCTCAGCCAGGAAACCGTAGCCGGGGTGAATAGCTTGGGCACCTGTGGACTTAGCAAGTTCAAGTATTGCCTGCGCGTCGGTATAGCCGCTTCCTGCTGGCAATGCGTAGGCTTCATCTGCTAGCGCCGTTGCTGGTGCCGTTAGGTCTTCAGCTGTGTACGGCAGGATTGATTTGCCGCCTCGATCCGCGACGGTACGCGTTACACGCATCGCGATCTCAGATCGATTGGCAATCAAAATTCGATCCAGACTCACCGCTGCCCCTTCCTTGTACTCGACGGCCTAACCGTTATCGGTCAGGGGGTCAGGCTAACTGCCTTCCACGCGGAAGATATGTAAGGTAGCTATGCCAAACCGTTATATACAAGGTTAAAGCCCCAAGAGCCATATGCCCATTGTAGGATGCCTACAATATTCGAGAAACTATTTTTAGTAGCCCCTAATCTTGGCGAAATGGCGCCAAATCAGCCACAAAGGTGGGTTGTAGCTAATTCGCGTAGGGTGTCAATCTCGCGGTGAGCATCTTCCGATTTGTAGACTGCCGACCCTGCTACGAACACATTTGCACCTGCCTCGGCGGCTCGTTCGATAGTTTTCCGCGAAACTCCGCCATCAATCTGCAGACGAATATCAAGATTGTCTTTACTCAGCAGCGCCCGGGCCTGGGCGATTTTTGGCAGCATAATGTCTAGGAAGCTTTGTCCCCCAAAGCCCGGCTCTACCGTCATAATCAGCAGCATGTCGAACTCGCTGATCACGTCGGCAATTGCAGCTAGGGGCGTGGCCGGGCGCAGAGCAATACCAGCTTGAGCCCCAAGCCGATGTAGTTCACGGGCCAGGCGCACCGGCGCAGCGGTGGCTTCAGCATGTGCGGTTACAGTGTGGCAGCCAATCTCAGCGTAGGCCGGGGCCCAACGGTCGGCGTCGGTGATCATTAGGTGGGCGTCGATAGGCAGCTTGGTGTTTTCAACCACCGCCTGCGCTACCGGCAACCCCCACGACAGGTTGGGGACAAAGTGGTTGTCCATAATGTCCACATGCACCCCATCGGCATTGTCGATACGCTGCAATTCGCTAGCTAGGTTGGCGATATCGCAGTTAAGGATGGAGGGGCTGATCTGAGCGCGCATGGCTTTTCCCTTCTGGTTATTGGTTTTATGGCTCGGCGTTAGTCACGCCGAATTAAGGCGCAGAACATGGCGTCGGTGCCGTCAGTGTCTGGCCATAGTTGCAGCATCTGTTGGTGGCAACCACTGATGGGGCTTAGGCTTAGCTGGGCAGCTACTTCACCGGCGTCAAGCAGACTGGCCTGCTTAAAGCGACGCAGCACATCTTTAACCACCAGCGAGGTCTCTAAAACATGCGGGCTGCAAGTCACATAAGCCACTACTCCCCCGCTACGTAGTGCGTTAAGGGCGCTTAGTAGCAGCTGACGTTGCAAGCTAGCTAGCTCGGCGACGTCGCTTTCTTGCTTACGCCAGCGTGACTCAGGACGACGGCGCAGGCTGCCTAGCCCCGAACATGGTGCATCCAGCAAAATACGGTCATAGCTGCCGCTTTCCTGCTCACCAAAATCACGCCCGTCACCGGTACGCAAGCTAACCACCCCACTAGGCAGAGCCTTAACCGAGTCGGCTACCAGCTTGGTGCGGTGATGGCTGACCTCATTGGCCAGCAAAGTGGCGCCCCGCTGCGCGGCTAAAGCTCCCAGTAAAGCAGCTTTACCGCCGGGCCCAGCACACATATCCAGCCAGTTAGTGTCACGTCCCTCTAGTGGGGCCTGAGCCAAAATACCGGCGCACAGCTGTGAGCCTTCATCTTCTACTCCGGCGCGACTGTCACGAATAGCTTCAATCCGGCCTGGATCGCCGCCCCGTAAGGTCACTGCCCAAGGGGAAAGTCGCCCTGGCTTAGCCCCTTCACCTACGCGGCTAGCTTGGTCAATTAGCTCCTTGGGGCTGATGCAGCCTGGGCGCGCGCAGGCACTAACCGCAGGCGGCTGATTATCTGCCT
>CAJZDJ010000012.1 GCA_915063485.1 uncultured Actinomyces sp. | reverse complement strand
CCTACCACAACACCTGGGACTAACCCCTCAACCAACACGTTTTGTCCTATAACCCTAAAATGGCGTTGCTAGCCTGAATAAAAAAATTAGCGCTACACCAAAAAAGCTGGGGGCCCTAACCTTATCGGTTAGGGCCCCCAGCTAGTAGCTGATTAGGCTACCGGCGCAGCGGCCGGAGCAACAGTGTAAAGGGGGTCGCCAGTGGCAATCTTTCCGGAGGATTTGTCGTTGATACCGGCAAACTTGGCTCCGTTAGAAACCACCACCGGGGTGACGATCTCATAGCCCTTGGACTTGAGTAGATCCCAGTCCACCTCAACCAGCGGCTGGCCCTTGCGGACCTTGTCGCCAGTCTTAACTAGCGGCTTGAAGCCCTCACCGTTTAGCTCAACGGTGTCCATACCAATGTGGATCAAGATCTCCACACCAGAGGCGGAAACCAGACCGTAAGCGTGTCCGGTGGGGAAAGCTACCTTAACTTCGCCGTCGATCGGGGAAACTACTACCCCACCGGCGGGAGCAATAGCTACGCCGTCGCCCAGAATACCCTTAGCGAAAGTGGCGTCCTTAACCTGGTTGAGGGGTACGACCTCGCCCTTAAGCGGGGAAACGATCGAGAAGTCGGTGGCAGCTTCCTCAGGGATGGCCACAGCCGGAGCTTCATCTACAGTTTCACCAGCACCCTGGTTGCCACGGGTCTTGCCGTAGAAGAAGGCAGCAATGAAGCCCACCAGGAAGGTAACGGCCTCAATGGCCACGTACGTGGGAATGTCGTTGGTGCGGATGGATACAAAACCAACGAAACCAGCGGCACCCAGAGCCTGAGCACGCACATCGAACAGGGCTACCAAGGTGCCACC
This sequence comes from uncultured Actinomyces sp., assembly GCA_915063485.1. Lineage (GTDB taxonomy): Bacteria > Actinomycetota > Actinomycetes > Actinomycetales > Actinomycetaceae > Actinomyces. Next base: position 28,952 of record CAJZDJ010000012.1, on the reverse strand, counting down.
GACAGCGGAAGCGCCCATGGCGATGAAGAAGGGCCAGCGCAGACGCAGGTTAACACCGAAGATGGCCGGCTCAGTGATACCGAACAGGGCCGAGGCAGCCGAAGCGCCAGACATGCCCTTCATCTTCTGGTCGCGAGTAGTGAAGAAAACGGCCAGAGCGGCAGAGCCCTGGGCTACGTTAGCCATCGAGGCAATCGGGAAGATGAAGTCACCAGCGGGCTTTGCACCAGAAATAAGCGGGATTTCTACAGCCGGGAAGGACTGGTGCAAACCGGTAACCACGATCGGTGAGTAGAACAGACCGAAGACGAAACCACCAACCGGGCCGGCGTGTTCGTATACCCAAACGATGCCATCGGTTAGACCATCAGAGATTTCACGGGTGATGGGGCCAACCACGATGAAGGTAAGGAAACCAACGATCAAGATGGTCAGCAGCGGGGTAAGCAGGAAGTCTGCGGTGCCCTTGAAGAGCTTGTGGAACTGCTTCTCGGTCCAAGCCAGGATCCAAGCCACCACCAGCACGGGGATAACCATGGCCTGGTAGCCAGCCTGCTCTACAGACAGACCAAACATGTGCCAGTACTGTACCTTGCCGTCGATGCGGGCCTGGCTCAGGTCGTAGGCGCTGGTTAACGAAGTAGAGATCATGGCCGCGCCCATAGCGGCACCTAGGTAGACGTTACCGCCAAAGCGCTTAACTGCCGAGAAACCAATCAATACCGGCAAGAAGGCGAAGGGGGCGGCAGAGAGCATATTGATTAGCGATGCGTAATCCTTGAGCCACTTGTAGTGGTCAGTGATCCCTTCATCAGCGAAGATTAGGCCCTTGGCGGAGAGAATGTTGTTCAGCGCCATGAGCAAACCACCGGCGATCAGGGCCGGCAGTACGGGCACGAAAATGTCCGCAATAGTCTTGATGAAGCGGGAGAAGATGTTTCCACCGGCTTCAGCCTCAGACTTAGCCTCATCCTTAGAGACCTCGCGTACTCCCCCGTCTTTAATTAGGTGGTCGTAAACGACATCTACGTCACCGGGGCCTACGATAATCTGGAACATGCCGCCGGCCTTGAAGGTACCTTTTAGGGCCGGGTTGTCGTCCAGAGCTTTCTGGTTGATTTTGCCGTCGTCGTTAATTACTAGACGCAGGCGGGTAGCGCAGTGTGCAGCCGCGTTGATATTGCCCGCGCCGCCAAGCGCGTCCAATACCTCAGAGGCTACCTTGGCGTGATCCATCGCCACTGGTCGTTCCTTTCATAGGGTCTCAACACTGAGGGGTTGAGTTTAGTGATGTACACCAAACTCAACCCCTCAATACTGGCTGATATGACGTTCTATGTCAATCGTTTTTCATATAGGTAATGCTTGAAATGACGGCGTTTTCTCCCTGGTTGCTAACATCAATTAGGGCCGTGTTACCAAATGCGTCAGTTTCCTTTACGAAAACGCTAAAACCGCAGGCACTAGCAGGTAAGAAAGACCGTAACGTGAATGCCAACTCGCCCTCATCTACAAATAGTTCCGTAATAGAGCGATCGTGGATCAATTCAATGCTGCGCTTGACCTGCTCAGATAGGCTGACGCGGCGGCGAGAACCATGGGGATAAGCGCTGGTAGAACGATCTACTTCAAGGTAATTACGCCCTAAAGCAATATCCACGTGGCTATTTTTATCACCAATACGAATTACCACTTCTTGGCTCAGATTTACGGTTGCACGCAAACGCCAAGAACGCGAATTTGCTAGAGCGGCGCGGGTTTGCTCTAGGTTTAGAGCGCTAGCTAATGCCTGGTCTGCCGCGTCGCCTTCAAGGGCGGAATCATAGGTGGTGGCTGATTCTTCCCAAGCGGCCGATTCTGCCTGGGTTGAGCGCTGGTTGGGCACATCCTCAAGCACCGGCAGCGGGCGCTGAATTAGTTTGCCTCCGCGTAGGCTTAGCTCACGCACCATAGACATGGTGTGTACCCAGTTGCCTGAGTGGATTGAAGGCTGATCGTCCTCCCCCGCGTTTCCGGCCCAAGCCATCAGTAGGGCTTTACCGTCTGGGGTTTGTTCACGACGGTGAGCAAAAACCTGCGGGGCGTAGAACTCAAAGCCACGGTCAACTTCAGCAAAGCGGCCGCCGGTGTCTTCTAGGCGAGTGCCGCGTAGGTGACCAACCAGGTAGATGCAAGGGAAAACATTTTCAAAGCCTTCAACGCCTGGCTTCATGCCCTGGGGGCAGATAATGAGCACGTCGTAGTATTGGCCATCAACCTCGTCACGTAGACGCATCAGGTTGGGGCATTCCCACATGTAGCCGGTGGCAATGGTGTCAGAGAAACCGGGGATCTCTAGTTCGCCTTCAAGCTGCCAGTGGCGTAGATCCTCGCTGCGGTAAAGCAAAGCGGTGCCAGTTTCGTTTTCACGCTGGGTGCCTAGCAGCATGCGGTAGCCCTCGGCGTCACGCCACACCTGGGGGTCACGCCAGTGGGCGGTGTAGCCTTGTGGTTGACGGCGTACTACCGGGTTTTCGGCTAGCTTGGTGAAGTTAATTAGGTCATCAGAAACGACGGCGTCCTGAGTTGCGTCACGTTCACCGGTGACGGCGTCTTTGAGATTACCGGTGTAGTGCAGAACGTAGGTGTGGGCAACGGCAGGGTCAACCCAGCTTAGCTCGTCGGCGTCGAGAATAATTGCTCCACCTGAGTAGGCGCCGTTACGGTCATAGGGAGAGTCGGGCACGATAGCTGGCGCGTGGTGGGTCCAGTGCAGCAGGTCGTTACTGGTGGCGTGGCCCCAGTAGACCAGGCGGCGCGGGTGCTCAGGGGTGTACTGGAAGAAAGCATGGTAGGTGTCTTCATCGACCAACAAACCATTGGGGTCGTTTAGACGTCCTACTGGAGCCGTCAAGTGTACTAGCGGATAGTCAGGATCAGCGTTAGCTGTTGAGCGTTGCTGAGCAGCTAGAGCGCTTTGCAGGAGGTCTTCAGCGGAAGTAGTCACCGTTTTAGCCTATACAGAACGTGGCCCCCTTAGCTAGGGGGCCACGTCTTAGTAAATCTGTGTGATGGTAGTTGGTCAGTGGAAATATGGGATCATCAGCCAAAGGCCAAACAGGAAGATAGCTCCTGCCAGCATCAGGAAAAAGGCGGCGCCAATCTGGTAGAAAGCCATGCCGTCTTCGCGTCCTTCGCGGCGACGGTGGTGGATCAGATCCAACATGCGAGTTGCTAAGGCGACGATAACCATGATGAATACGGCAGCAACCAGGGTTGTGGCCGTGACAATCAGGAGAGAAAACCAGTCGATTTGCATGTCTTAGCCTTACTTGTCTACAACCACGGTGTTGGCATCGTTTACGTTAGCGAAGTCAACCTTGTTCTGGTTGGCGCGACGCACGATCATCAGCGAGGACAAGATCAGGGCGATAATAACTACAAACAGCCCTGGGATTCCGCCCTTTACGGCCACGAAAGAGGTTAGCCCGCCTACCACAGCTGCAGCTGGCAGGGTAATTATCCAAGCGATGAACATCTTGCGTAGGGTGGCGGTTTCAACCTTGGCGCCGCGCCCTACCCCGGTACCTACCACTGAACCAGAGCAAATGTGGGTAGTGGAAAGAGCAAATCCCAGGTGGCTGGAAGCCAAGATCGCTACGGCGCTAGATAGCTCGGAGGCAAAGCCTTGAGGTGGATCTACATGCACCAGGCCGCGTCCCATAGTGCGCATAATGCGCCAGCCACCTGAGTAGGTGCCCAAGCCAATAGCCAGACCGGCGGTAACTACTACCCACCACTGTGGGCCAGTGCCAGCCTCCTGGTAGCCGGCGGCCACCAGCACCAAGGTGATAACACCCATGGTCTTTTGTCCATCTGATGTGCCGTGAGAGAAAGCCACCATAGAAGCCGAAAAACGTTGGGCGATCTTAAAGATCTTGTTGGTGTAGGCTTCTTCATCGCTGGGAACAATCTTGTAGGCAACCCAGGTGGCCAGGGCAGAAGCGGTGCCCGCAACGAAGGGGGCCACTACAGCCGGCAAAATTATTTTAGAAACCACAACCCCCCAGTTAACGCCTTGGATGCCGGCAGCGACAATCACTGCGCCGATCAACCCACCAAACAGGGCATGTGAAGATGAAGAGGGTAGCCCAAATAGCCAGGTAGCTAGGTTCCACAGAATAGCGCCTGCTAGTCCAGCAAAAACCATGGCTGGGGCTGCCTGGATGAGGCGATCATCAAACATGCCATGAGAGATAGTCTTAGCTACTTCAGTGGAGATGAAAGCGCCGATGATGTTTAGCACCGCTGCTACGGTAACCGCCCGCTTGGGGGTAAAGGCGCCGGTGGCCACTGAAGTAGCCATCGCATTAGAAGAATCATGGAAGCCGTTAGTGAAGTCAAAGATGAGGGCCGTTATGACCACCACCATGACGATGAAGAGAGTCGTGCTCACATATCCGATTGTGCCTGAAATATAGGCCACTAGAAAGTTACAAGGCCCTTTTCGGGTTGAATCATCGTTTTATAAAAGTCACAAAACAGCAACTACCTGGACAGTTACGTAACGTAACCGCCAGGTAGTTTAAATTTTAATAGTTATTAGCTAACTGCTTGCCGCTTTTTAGCGCGCCGTTGAGCCAGCTCATCTTCAAAATGCATCATGTCGTTAGCGTGATCTACCGGCAGCTTGGCCAGCTCACCTTCAACTTCACGCCATACACGCCCTACCGCGATCCCAAACACGCCTTGGCCACGCTGCACCAGGTCAATAACCTCATCTTCACTAGTGCATTCATAGACTCGAGCACCGTCACTCATAAGCGTTAAGGAAGCTAGGTCCTCAATGCCGTTATCGTGCAGGTGGCTGACGGCGGTACGAATCTGCTGCAAGGACACGCCGGTGTCTAGCAGTCGCTTAACTACTTTAAGTACCAGGATGTCACGGAAAGAATATAGGCGTTGACTACCTGAACCTTTGGCACCACGAATTGTGGGTTCAACCAGGCCAGTGCGGGCCCAGTAGTCGAGCTGGCGATAGGTGATGCCGGCAGCTCGACAGGCTATAGGGCCACGGTAGCCGGTATTGCCATCCAAGTAGCGAAGTGGATCGCCAAACAGTAAGCCTTGCATACGCTGGTTTGCCACCGGTGATGCGGCTTCTTCTGCGTTCATGCAGCGCTCCTGTTCTTCTATCGGTAAGGGGCTAACCCCACAGTTACGACTCAGCAAGCATATATAAAACCTGAAGCTTACGTTGAGCTTTGGCCTGCGTGTCGCGCTGGTTAGCAGTCGCTAAGCACGGCTTTTTCTAAAAGAGTTGTGTGCAAAGCAGACACCAGCTGGGCTAATTCAAGCCCTAAAGCGCAGCTATCTTGCCCTGCGCCACGGGTATGCAAGCGGGCCGTGTTACCAATGAGTTCAGCTTCACGGTCAGCTGCCATACTCACAGAACGCAGGTTACGCAGCGGTATACCGCGTTTACTTGCCTCTAAAGCTAGACGCACCACTTGAGCAGTGCGGGCATCAAAACGCCCTTTAGCGTCAGGGGCCGTAATCCTGGCCTCCACTACCTGCTCTATTTGCGCGATACTCACCCCCAAACGCTTAGCCAGTTGGCTAACGCTTAGCAGCTGGTCATTAGGCAGATTCACAACCAGCTCACCATTGTTGGTGACCAGTTGTGGACCAACGGCAGGATTTTCGTCAGCTTTGCCTTGATCTAGCTCAGACAGAGTCTGCCCAATTGCCTGCAGATGACACAGGTCATCACGCTGCCTGGTGAGGATGTAACGCAAACGCTCTACATGCGCCCGTGAATAGCGGCGGTGGCCTTGCGGACCGCCTTTACGGTAAGGCGAAATAAGCTGGGCATCCTCTAAATAGCGGACCTTGGAAACAGTTAAAGCCGGAAATTCCGCCTCTAGCTCATCTACCACCTGCCCGATTTTAAGCACCGGGGCCTGGTCTACCTCGTAGGGCCAGCATTTAACCATATCGGCAGGTACGCCGGTAGCTCCAACAGGCACATGCCCCTTAGCTACCGCACCTACCTTAGTTGCCTCATCTGTTGAGGCAAGCGACGCTGAAGATACCATCAGCTACCCTGCGGGCCAGGGTAGTAAACCATACGGAACTTACCGATCTGCACCTCATCACCTGCACCCAAAACCGCCTTGTCAACACGGGTACGGTTGACATAGGTACCGTTGAGGGAACCATTGTCTACCACCTGGTAGCCGCCTTCAGGTAGGGCAATAAACTGAGCGTGCTTACGCGAAACCGTAACGTCGTCGAGAAAAATATCGGCGCGCGGGTGACGGCCAACAGTGACCTTGTCAGTGTCGAGCAAGAAACGCGCCCCTCCCCCAGCTTGCAGCACAATCAGCAAAGCCGTACCAACCGGCAGAGCAGCAATAGCCGCTTGATCCTGGACGCTAAGTCCAATGACAGCATTGGTGGGCATTGCAGTTAGATCAATGGCCCCAAAACTCTGGGTTGAGTTTAAGTCACGCTCAAAGGGTGTATCGGTCATTGGTTCCTCCCTACCTAAAGCCATGCGGAGCGGCGCAATTAGGACTATTTTACCGCTTCTGAGAGCACCCGTGTTATCTGTTTGAGATAAATGAAAGCAGACCAGCAGTACAGGCCTGCCCCCCAAATCAGGGTGGCCACACCAGCACTGTACGTTATTTGCGCCCAAATGCTAGTACTGACCCACGCAAATCTTACTAACAGCAAAGGAAAAGCGCTCATCAGCATGAAAGCTCCCACTTTGCCGGCCGCGTTAACGGAAATAGGAGCATACCCGTAATGCGCAAAAATTGGTACATGCACCGCCAAAATAACGTCACGTGCCAGCAGCAAAACCACCACCAGCCACGGCAAAGCCCCCACCACAGCCAACATAATCAACGCCGTAGCGATGTAAAGCCGGTCCGCAGCGGGGTCTAAAAGCCTACCCAGACGAGAACGCTGATTGAAGGCCCTGGCAATCACACCATCAAGAAAATCAGTTACCGAAGCCAGCACCAAAATTATCGCGGCACTAAGCATATGGCCCTGCCAAATACTAAGCGCAAACACCGGGATGAACGCTAGGCGCAGCGCCGAAAGTGCATTAGGAATAGTCCATATCCGCCACGGATCGGCGCTCGCTAACTGGCGCCCCGCAACCGGTGGTTGCGGGGGCAGCATCTGCGGCGAATCCACGTTTAGTGACGGGCGCGCACCGCACGCGCCAGGTCGTCGTGGGCTTTAAGCACTAGGCGACGTAAAGCCGCCGGTGCTTGCGGGTGCTCATCTAGCCAGGCTTGGCTTAGTGCCAGCTCAGCCTCGCCGCCAGCGTGGGGGTAGAGCCCGTTGACTAGACGTGAAGCGATTTCTTGGCTGCGGCTAGCCCAAATCTGTTCTAGGGCGGCAAAGTACTCAGGCGCGAACGGTAGCGTTAGCTGACGATGGCTGGGCACATTAAATGCCCCCACCAAAGCATCAATGTGATCGTTAGAGAGAGTGTCTTCGCCTAGCAGACGGGTGAACACTTCACGCTTAGCAACCGCATTGGGGCGCGACTTAGCTGCTTGCAGATGGTAGGTGATGGTGGTGGCCGTGTTTTCGCGGGCTAGTTGCACTGCCAGGTCAGTGTCACTAACCGTGTCAAGGCGGGCCAGTGAAATTAGGGTGCGCCAACGCAGTTCAGTGCTGATCTCTAGGTCAGTAAAGTAGCCATCAAATAGCTGTTGCAGCTGCTTAGCGCCCTGGGCGCTAACCTCCTTATCGCTGGTGCCCAACTGACCCAACACACTTACATAAGCCTTCGCCAGTACAGTTTGGGCTGGGCTGCCTGGGCGAGCCTGGTCCAGTCGGCTGGTTAGCCCTTGCGCCAATAGCTGCACATCTGCCTGGCTGTTGGCACTGTAGTACAGGGCCAGAGTTTGGGCTTGGGTGAACAGGTTAGTGAGCGTGGCCAGCTCAGTCTTGTCATCGGCTTGGGCTAGCGCGATTTCAATGAAACGCGTGGCACTAAGCAGTCCGTCACGGGCCAAGTTGTAGAGCATGGACCACCACAGGGCTCGCGCCAGCGGGTCGCTCAGACGCGCCAGGTGCTTCGAGGCGGTTTCTAGCGACAGCGCGTCAGGGCGCACCACTGCGTAGGTTAGGTCGTCGTCGTTAACTAGCACCATTTGTGGAGCCGCCAGCCCCACAGCTTCATCTAGCTGCGTGCTGGACTCGCTTAGAGTTAGTGGCAGCAGGTGTTCGCGCTCTAGCTTGCCGTTACGTAGGTAGTACAGGCCCACGTTTAGGGTGTGGGGGCGTAAAATTTGCTGCCCGGTAGCTAGGTCAACGCTGTGCTGGCTTACGGTTAGACGGCTGATGCGGCCAGCTTCAATTTCAATTTCATCAGTGATGATGGACGGGCCGGCAGTGCGCAGCCAGGCCGCTTCCCAAGCGCTCATGTCTTGCCCTGAAGCCTCGCTAAGTACCTGCAAGAACTGGGTTAGGTCAGCGTTAGAGAAGGCATAGCGCTTAAACCAGATACGTGCAGCCTGCACAAAACGCTCGTGGCCCACATAAGCCACCAGCTGCTTAAGCACTGAGGCACCTTTAGCGTAGGTGATGCCGTCAAAGGTTTGGCGGGCAGCTTCGACGTCGTCAACGCGGGCCTCAATGGGGTGAGTGGTGTCCACGCGCTGGTCTTCGTTATAGGCCCAAGCTTTACGGCGGGAAGCAAAAGCCACCCACTGGTCCGTGTATTTGGTGGCCAGCGCGGCAGCCTCAGTACCCTGATGATCTGCGAAGGATTCTTTGAGCCAGGTGTCTTCCCACCAGCGAGGGGTGACTAGGTCGCCAAACCACATGTGGCTCATTTCGTGCAGCATAGTGTTAGCGCGTGAGGCGTGACGGTCAGCGGTGGCCTCCCCCTGGAATAGGTAGGCGTCCTCAGAGAAAGTAACGCAACCAGGGTTTTCCATGGCGCCAATGTTGTACTCGGGCACCAGCACACAGTCATACGAGCCCCAGGGGTAGGCAAAGTCGTATGTGGCGTCAAAGTAGTCCAACCCTTGCTTGGTGATCTGCAGCAGTTCATCAGCATCTAGGTGCTTAGCTAGGCTAGCCCGGCAAGCCCACGACAGTGGCACAGTTAAGGGGTGAGCATCTGCCTCAATGGGCGCGCCCTGCTCATCGTGCAGGCGGGAAGTCCAAGTGTCACAAACACGGTGATAGGGTCCAGCCGCCAAGGCGCTTAGATAGGTTGACAGCGGCTTGGTGGGGCTAAAGCGAATCAGCTTGTACTCATCGTTTTCGCGAGTTTGCACCGGCAAGCCATTAGCGAGCACAGTCCAAGCTAGGGGCGCTTTAACCACCAGGGTAAAAACAGTTTTAAGGTCAGGCTGGTCCATGCACGGCCAGGCACGGCGCGCGTCAGAAGGCTCAAAGTGGGTGTACAGGTAGGTGGCTCCATCTACCGGATCCTTAAAACGGTGCAGGCCCTGACCAGTGTTAGAGAACTTGCCCTGAGCACACACCTTAACCTGGTGCTCCCCCACGCTTAGCTGGCCTAGCCAGATACGGCTGCCATCATAGGTAAAGTCAACTACGGCCCCATCAACGCTGACCTGGTCAACTTGGCCGCCTAGGAAATCAATCCACAGCTTAGTACCAGCATCCTTAACTGCTAGCTCTAGCGTGGCGTCAACCGGGAAATGCGTGTCTTTACTTGGCGCCCCCGTAACGTCAATCTCGATTAGCTCGCTTAGTACCTCTACTGCCTGGGCGCGTTGGCTTGCCTCTACGCGGGTCAGATTTGAGCTAGACATTTACCTACTCCCTGTGGGACTGCGCGGTCTATCCAATTATGCAAGCGCCACCGCCTTAAGAACAAAACCTGGGTGGAGATCTATGAAAATGATAGTATAAGTTATATACTCCCATTCATGTACGCAGGTTCGACTCAATTTTCACTTGCATAACACTAACTCCCTATAGAAACAGATAGTACATATGTTCTATAAAGAATTAGAACATATGTACGCAAGTTTATGTGTATTACACACTAATTTAGGGCACAATAGAACTTATGTTCAGGCTCCGCACCGCCCTACCTGCCGCCTTGGCACTGGCCCTAACCGCATCCCTAGCAACCCCAGTTGGCGCCGCTAACGATGCCCCCGCCATCGACTCCAACTGGATGAGCGACTCACGCGTACTTAGCGCCTCCCAAGCCCGCCAAGCTCTAACCCAACTCCCCAACGACGCCCCCGCACCCAAATCCTGGCACGGACAAGGCGGACGCATCGGCCTATTCGGACCAGCCTGGGCCGACGTCGACTCCAACGGCTGCGACACCCGCAACGACATCCTCGGCCGAGACCTAAAACAAGCAGACTACTCACGCGCCCCCGGCATCCAAGGCCGCGCCAAAGGCAAAGGCCAAGGAACCAGCTCATGCCGCAACGCCACCGTCTGGTCCGGAGTCCTAGACGACCCCTACACCGCCAAAACCATCAGCTACAAACGCGGCACCGAAACCTCAGACGCAGTCCAAATCGACCACGTACTCCCCCTAGCCTACGTATGGGCCCACGGCGGCTGGAAATGGAGCGCCTCCAAACGTCAACAAATCGCCAACGACCCACTGAACCTACTAGCCGTAGACGGCAGCTCCAACCAAGCCAAAGGCGCCTGCGGCCCAGCCACCTGCCCCAGCGGAGACTCAGCCAAAGGCACCTGGAACCCCTCCAACTCACGCAGCTGGTGGCCCGAAAACACCAACTACAGCTGCGCCTACGCCCGCCGCTTTGTCTCCGTAGCCTCCGCCTACCACCTGGGCCTACCCAAAGCAGACAAAAACTACCTATCCAAAGTCCTAGCCAACTGCAGCGACGACGGCACCACCTCCACCAGCAACCTAACCAAAATCATCAAACAACAAAACCCCAAAACCCTACTCATCGCCGGCGTAGTCCTAACCATCGTAGGCTGGCTAGCGCTATACATGCTGCGCAGCCACCTAGGCTCAGCTCTGGGCGCCACTAAGCGCTCGCGGTCTAGGCGACGCTAGAATCTGGTTATGGCCAGTGTTCAAAATCCGCAAGAGGTAGCTCAGCGCGCACAGGTAGCCAGTGTGCGTATAGATGTGTGGCTGTGGAGCGTGCGCCAGATTAAGTCTCGCTCTGCCGCCACAGCTGCCTGCCGGGCCGGGCATGTGCGCATTAACGGTGAGCCGGTTAAGGCGGCCACGGCCCTTAAAGTCGGCGATACGGTGCGTTACCGGGTGGAGGGTTTTGACCGTTTACTTGAGGTGAGGCGACTTATCGCTAAGCGAGTAAGTGCCCCGGTGGCTCGCGAATGCTATATCGACCATACTCCGGCGCGGCCCTCCCCGCTGGAGGCTCCAGCGGCAATTGTGCGTGATCGCGGCACTGGGCGGCCCACTAAGAAAGAACGCCGTCAACTTGAGGCTTTAATTGGCCATAGCAACCGCTAAATGTAAGTAAGCCTGCGGTAAGTGTGGCCGGTGCGTAAACGTGCCGGCCACACTCATTGATTTAAGTAGCTTGCCGCCGCTGGCGGTATTGCCTCTTAGAGGTCCAGCAGCTGTTTGATTACGGTAATTACCCCATGTTCAGTGTTGGCTGGGGCCTGGTAGTTGGCAGCGGCTTTAACGCGGGGGTCGGCGTTGGCGACGGCGTAAGAGTAGGTTGCCTCACTCATCATTTCCAGGTCATTTAAGAAATCACCAAATACTGCCGTCTGCTGAGGGCTAATACCTAGCGCTTTTTGCAAGGCACGCACCGCCAAGCCCTTATTAACCCGCGAGTCCATAATATCGACCCAGTTTTTGCCGCTAATAACCACCTGGTCGTGGATGCGCAGTGGTTCCAAAGCTGGGCCCAGGTTAGCTTCAGCGTCGTCGAAGTCGTAGCCGGCCACCTTAATCAGAGGGGCGTCTACGCTACGCAGATCATCAACTATTTCCAAAGCCGCATAGTATTTACGCACCTGCGCCAAGAAAGGCTCATCGGTGCGTGAACAGTACGCCATTTTGGCTCCACAAAACACTAAGCCAAAATCACTATTAACATTTTCTAATGCAGCTAAAGTGGCTCGTACCGTATTTGGGTTTAATTCGGTAAGAGAAATGGTCTGCTCATTTTGCACCACATAAGCGCCGTTTTCAGCGATAAAAGGCATGTCTTTACTGGGGCCAAAATGGCCTAGCAGGTTGGTGTACTGGCGTCCTGAGGCAGGCGCAAATAGCACTCCACGTTGACGCATTTGCTCTAGCAGCGGCCAAAACTCGGGCGGAAACTGGCTGTTACCATCTAGCAAGGTGCCGTCTAGATCGCTGATAACTAGCTTGATGTCGGGCATGAAAATTCTTTCGGTGCGCGGAGGTTTAACTCAAGTCTAGTTTGTCAGGGTGTAGGCCAAAGCCAGAGCGGCAAAACAGCTCAGCGCCATACCTGCCTGGTGAGTTAGTGCCCAGCGAGTTTTGCCTGCTAGCACCAGGTCTCCGCCTTCAACACTGGCCGTTGAGAAAGTAGATAGACCACCCAAAAAACCGGTGGTAATAACTGCCAGCCAAGGCCAGTTAGTGCCGACGCTGGCTCCACTTACTGCCCCCATCAGGGCGCAGGCCACCAGGTTAACGAAGGTTGTGCCCAGGGTGATGGGGGCATGAATTTTACTGTTAACCCAAGCCCCCAGTTGCCAACGGATCAGGGCTCCAAGGCCAGCTGCGCCCAGAATTGCCAGGCCTAGCAGCGCAGATATTTTAGGTAGACTCATTATCCCAACCAGTAAAACTGTGGCGCTAACTAGGGTTGCCGCGTAACGCCAGCGCAGGGTGCGGCCAAGCCTATAGCCCACAACTGCCACTATTAAGCCGGCCACCAGCGAGCCTAGGGCGTAGCTAAATGCTAAATGTGCAGGTAATTTAAAAACCTGAAGCATAAATGAGGAATAGGTAGTAAAACCACCCATAAAACCGGTGCCTACAGCCAGGCGCAGTGCCTGCTGATGCTTAACAGCTAAAACTTGTCCTCCATCGCCTGCTAAGCCACCATAAAGAACAGCTAAAGCGAAAGCACCCCAAAGGTTAATTAACACATAGGCCCAAGGAATAGTGGCTTCTTGCCAAAGTGAGCCTAAACCCACTCGGCTAGCCGCCCCCATAGCTGCGCCCAGGAACACCAGTATCCAAGTCTGTTTAGCCATCATGACTTCTAGTTTACTTACGTGGCTTGGCCCGGTTAGTAGGCGTGGCATTTACAGGATCCTGCGGCCAGGGGTGTTTGGTGTAGCGACCGCGTAGCTGGGAACGTACCTGTTGATAGGGCCCAGCCCAAAACGAGGTGAGATCATCGGTTATAGCTACCGGCCGGCCAGCTGGATCAGTTAAATGAAGTAAAAGCGCTACTTCTCCCCCAATTAGGCGTGGACTACTAGTCCAGCCAAAAGCTTGTTGCATCCGCAAAGTTAGCACCGGGCGGCCACTAGACCAATCAATAGCTTTAGATACCCCGCTTGGAATCAGCATATTTACTGGGGCCAGCTCATCTAGCTGGGAAGCTTGGGGCCAGGGAAGCATAGCCCGCATTACTTCCAGCATCGGTATTTGGCTGATACTACGGTGCGTCAGTAACTGTCCATAGGGCGCTAGCCAACTATCTTGGCTAGCTAAAAGTGCCTGATCACTTACATCAGGCCAGGGCGAACCCAAAGCCAGATACAAAGCCTCCATACGTTGGCGCAGGTTGGTGGCTTCTTTAGACCAGTTCAATGCTTGTAAGCCCTGCTTATGTAAATATTGTTTTACGGCCTCAAGGGCTTTATCTGGGCTGGGCTTGGTGGCGCTGGTGTGCAGCACAATCTGGCCTAAACGCTGCTGCTTAATGGCGCTTACACGCCCGTTTTCAATAGTTATTTGCTCGTGTTCGTTAATGAGCTCCTGGCCGGCAACTAGGGCGTCGTCGTCACTTATGGGCACAGCCGCAAGTATGCGTGCCTGACGGGAGGTGGGGGCTCGGTCGACGGCGCTCACCGCTAGCCATTGCTGCCCAATTAGTGGACTATTACTCTCTAGCTGCGCCCCTACCCCATTAGCCAGCAGGTAGGTGTCAGAATCGGGGCGCCTGCAGGCCAGTAGATGCGGGTAGGCTAGGGCGCTAATTAGTGCCAAACAATCTTGAAAGCTGCGTTTTTCCAGGCTTTTTTCTGGGGTTTCAAACTCGGTTTTAGCGATGGCTTCTAAACGTTTAGCTTCACGGCGAATCTGGCCAGCTTCACTGCCTTGGTGGGCGCTGCCGTTTTGGCGAGCACTTTGGAAAAGGATTTTATTGGCCAGGCGGGCTAGGTCTGCGTCGCTCACACGTAGGTCCTGGGCTAGTGTGGCCACGCACTGGGCCGCGTCCCTAATTCCCATCAGGGCACTGCCTTGCCATAGCGCTCTAGCCAGGGCCGGTTCTAACGGTAATTTGGCTAGCTTACGGCCCACCTTGGTTGCGGCGCCGTCGTCATTAATAGCCCCTAAAGCACGCAGCTGCTGACCAGCCTGGCTCCATGCGCCGCTGGGTGGCAGGTCTAGCAGATACAGATCTGTGGGGTTTTTCGCGCCCCACACGGCGGCCTGCAAACGCATATTGGTTAGCTGTGAGGTGGCGATTTGGGGCTGGGAGTGAGCTGGGCGCCGCGCGTAATCGACTTTATCCATGAGTCTAATGGCCCTACCTGGTCCTAGGCGGGCGGCGCGGCCAGCCCTTTGAGCTAGGCGAGCACGCGAGGCTGGCAGAGTAACTAGTTGGCCGATACCGCGACGTGCATCTAGACGAGGTTCGCGTGCTAGCGCAGCATCCACCACGGTGCGTACCCTGGGCACAGTCAAAGAGGACTCGGCGATGGCGGTGGCTAGGATGATTCTTTGCTTAGCACTGGGGCTAAAAATTCGGTCTTGTTCTGGCCCGCTTAGCTGTCCGTGCAGGCTTAAAATCTCGACGTCGTCGCCCACTTGGGGGCTTAAAAACTGGCGGACTCGCTCTATCTCTCCTACCCCGGGCAAAAACACCAGTATGTCGTCATTTGTTTGGCTCGCTTCAGCGGCTACTACCTGGCTACAGTGCGTTAAAAACTTAGGGTTAACCCCCATGCGGCCTTGGCTATTAGGGGTTAAAGCAGCTTGCGACGTGGGTTTATAGACAATGTCTAGAGGGTGTATGGGGGTGGGAATTTCGGTAGTTATACAGGTACTGTCGGTAGCTTTGTTAAGTAGCTCAGCTACCGGATTGGCGTCTAATGTGGCCGAGGTGATGGCTAAAAATAGGTCTTCACGTAGGCTGGCGCGTACATCCAGACAGAAAGCTAGAGCCAGATCTGTGTCTAGATCGCGCTCATGGAATTCATCTAGCACTACCGCCCCCACCCCGGGCAGTTCGGGATCGTTTTGTAGGCGCCGCAGCAGTACCCCGGGAGTTAGCATTTCGATGCGGGTAGCCTCACTTACGCGCCTATCGCCGCGCACGCTATAACCCACTTCTTGGCCTACTTCTTGGCCTAGCAGTGAGGCAATACGCCGAGCTGCAGCGCGCACGGCCATGCGCCGTGGCTGAGTGACTAGCACCCGACGGCTTTCTAGCCCGCCTAGAGCCACTGCAATAGCTGGCGATAGCAAGGTGGTTTTGCCACTACCGGCAGGAGCTGTAATGAGTGCACAGTTACCCGGTGTGGCCAAGGCGGTTAGGGCCTCTAAACTCTCGGCTACCGGCAGGGGCGGTGGCGCGGCAATAAGCTGTTCCAACACGCCCCTATTATCTCAAAACGGTAGCAGTGCTAACCTACCGCGTCTCTTTGCACACGAAACTAGGGACTTTTAACCCATGGGGAGGTATGGTGGATTACTAGGTTTTAAAAACCTAACAGTTGGCATCTTCCAGGTTTAGCTGGAGGCACGCTTAGTTTTAAGGAGCTTGTATGAACGTCGCTCAGCAGTTAGTACAGCAGCTAATTGATGCTGGCGTAAGCCACATTTATGGGATTGTTGGAGACTCTCTAAACCCCATTGTTGACGCCGTACGTAAGTCTGGCGGTAGCGCTAAGGGCGGCATTGACTGGATCCACGTACGTCACGAAGAAGGCGCAGCCTTTGCGGCCGCTGCCGAAGCCCAGCTGACCGGCAAGCTGGCAGTGTGCGCTGGTTCTTGTGGGCCGGGCAACCTGCACCTAATTAATGGCCTTTATGACGCCCAGCGTTCAGGTGCCCCGGTGCTGGCTATCGCCTCGCATATCCCCACCGTGCAGATTGGTCAGACCTATTTCCAAGAAACCCACCCTGACCGTCTGTTTAACGAGTGTTCCGTTTACAATGAGATGGTTTCCACCGCTGCGCAGTGCCCGCGCGTAGTTAACGCCGCGATCCGTCACGCAGTTGAGTTAAAGGGCGTCAGTGTTATCACCCTGCCTGGAGACATTTCAGATCAAAAAGCTACCGGTCATGCCCCTAAGTATGTGCCCGCACGCTCCAGCGTGATTGCTCCTAACAGTGAGGATGTGCGCGAGCTAGCTGAGCTACTGAACCGCTCTAAGAAGGTAGCTATCTTTGCAGGTGCCGGCGTTGAAGATGCTCACGATGAGGTAATCGCTCTGGCAGACAAGCTTAAGGCTCCCGTTGGTCACACCCTACGCGGTAAAGACTTCATCCAGTACGACAACCCCTTCGATGTGGGCATGACTGGTCTGCTTGGTTACGGCGCTGCAGCTGAAGGTATGGTCGACGCCGATGTGCTGCTAATGCTGGGCACTGACTTCCCCTACAACCAGTTCCTACCCGGTAAGTGCACGGTGCAGGTTGACAGCCACGCCGAAAAGCTAGGGCGCCGCACGGATGTTTCCTTGGCTATCCACTCTGATATCAAGGAACTGATTAAGCAGCTGCTACCTAAGCTAAATGGCGACCGCTCTGATTCTTTCCTGAAGGGCAAGCTTAAGAAGCACGCCAAGCTTATGAACGCCCCGGTGGGTTCATACACTCGTAACGCTGAGAAGCTAAAGCCGATTCACCCCGAGTATGCTGCTCACGTACTTAATGAAGTGGCCGCTAAGGATGCTGTTTTCACTGCCGACACCGGTATGTGCAATGTGTGGACTGCCCGCTACATTGATCCCCTGGGCACGCGCCGCCTAATTGGTTCTTTCCTACATGGCTCTATGGCTAACGCTTTGCCCCATGCTATTGGTGCCCAGGTAGCCTACCCCGGTCGCCAGGTAATTTCAGTTTCTGGCGACGGCGGCCTATCCATGCTGCTAGGTGAACTAGTAACTGCCCGTATGTACGATCTACCCATCAATGTGGTGGTGTTTAACAACTCCACCCTGGGCATGGTCAAACTAGAGATGCTAGTAAATGGTCTACCTGATTTTGGTACTAACGTACACGACGTTAACTACGCCAAGATCGCTGAAGCTGCTGGCTTCCATGCTCAGCGCGTAGATGATCCTAAGGATCTACGAGACGCTTTCAGCCAGGCCTTTGCTCACAATGGCCCCTCCTTGGTAGAAGTAATCACCGACCCTAACGCACTATCGCTACCCCCTGAGATCAAGGGCGAGCAGATGATTGGCTTTGCTACCGCTATGAGCAAGGTGGTTTTGAACGGTGGCGCCGGTGAGGCCATAGCAATGGCTACCTCAAACATGCGTAACATCCCCCGACTGGACCAGTTCTAAGGCGAGAACCACCCTTCCGTCCTTACTGAAAATCGAATGAAACCGTTTTCAGTGAAGACAAGAATTTAGTTTCTGCAAAATTTTGCGGGCGTCAGCTGTAAATGTTGGCACCCGTTTTGCTGCAACAGTTGCAGGCGGAATGGTAATAAAATGACATAAGGTTAACCCCTCGCTAGGCTCGCTAGGGTAGTTTTTGACCCGGCCAAGCTTCCAACAAATATTTCCCAAAAATTCCTAATTTTTACCTCCCGCACCACTCCTCTGCCAAGTTGCCGGGCTGCAGCAGGGCGAAAACTCGCAAAATTGACGATTAAGCTTCACTCAGAAGCATCCTAAGCGCGGTTTGGTACCTCTCCCCTGGGTTAATGCCCACTAAGTACCATAAGTGCCAACCGAATCTGTGCCACCTCGCTTCAAAAAACTAGCCATTGTGCGCTTAGATGACACCTTGCCCCTGTGAAGCCTCATCTATAAGCCAGCTTCAACTTGGTCCTCTACCAGATAGGTTCGCTTCCTAAGATAGAGGGCTCATCTGGCCAACACTGGGCAATCTATGCGAAGCACCCATAGCCCACTCCCCTATAGATCTCCAACAAAGTCGTTTGTGGATATAACACGCTCATGCAGTGTGGATAGGAAGCGGCTGGAAGCGGTGAAATGCTTAGCAAAACATGACTGCATAAGTATGCGCCCCACTTCTTCACTTCAATGTTGAATAAATATTCAGGAAGCTTTCCGACAAATTTAGTGTATATTTATGCACTCGTTAGGGTTCCGCCGGGCGATGCATAATTATTCTTAATGTTTTGTTAGACAACTGTCGTTCTATGCTTCTTTACTTATTCGACAACAGTTGCTTAGTTATCTACTGTCTACCTTCTCTGCGACAGTCGTCGATTAGTGTCTATTTATCTATGATACGGGTGTCTAATAGGCGCGATTGCAGTATTTTAGGTACATGGTAGATAAGCAAGACCAACGTTGGCTACGCGCTGAGGCGGCGATTCTTCAGGCATATACTCGTGCTCTAGAAGATCCAAAGACCGCTAATCAAATCTCTGTCACTTCCCTAGCTCGTGAAGCTGGTATCAATAAGGCCACCTTCTATCTTCACTATCGAGACCTAGCCCAGCTACGCGGTGCATATCTTTCTACTCAAGTAGCCAAGCTGGTTGAAGCTATGGATTACCTAGATAAGTTCTTTATGCAGCCACGTGAGTTTGCGGTGCGCTTTGCTGATGATGGTTTTACTCGCCTCGCTCCCCTACTGGAGGATCCTATTTTCGCAAGGGAGCTAACAGCTCAGCTTGTAGGAAAGCTACAAGAGCTTGCTGTTGGGCAAATCGGGGAGTTGGATCAGCCTCAGACAAAACTGCTTTGGTTTATCTGTGGTGGCCTGGTTACTTTAATTTCGGTTCCTGGGCACACGCCAGCAGAAGTGGAAACTATGCTGGGAGACTTTCTGGCGGCTCTAAAACAATACAGTCAAAGTTTTTCTATGCGCCAAGTTACTACTTGGTGAGGCTAGCCGATAGCTAGCCTCACCAAGTAGTTTGCAGCTATTTAGCGGATAGCTTCCATTACCCGTACCCCATCAAGCACGGGTAAGTAGGGCAATGGGTTGATGCCTCTTTCAAGCACATAGTTAGTTAGCTGCTCACGCACTACCGCTACTAGCTTCTGGGGATCCCAGGGCTTAGCAATGTAGTAGTCCAAGCTAGCTTCATTAACTGCTTTTATGGTGTCGTCCTGATCAGCTTGGCCGGTCACTAGCACGGTACGGGTGGAGCTAAAACGCTCATCGTGGGTTAGTTCCACTAGAAAGTCCACCCCAGATTCACCCGGCAGGCGGTGGTCGGAGAGAACTAGGGCTAGTTCATCGCCGTCAGAGAGGATGTCATCGATAGCTGCCCAGGCATCGGGTACATCTTGGGCTACTTCATAGCGGATCTTGCTCCAGAAAGGCTCAAGGTCGCGCTCTAAAGCAGTACGTACATCAGCCTCATCTTCGAGTAATAAAATAGTCACAGTCATGATTCCTCCTGTGGTGACTGGGTTGGCAAGGGGGCTACAAATAGGTTGTCTGCACCTGCTAGTGGCAACAGTACATGCATACGAGTGCATCCGGGGTGGGAATCGATTGAGAAATGTCCGCCGTGATCAGCGACGATGGAGCGCACGATAGGCATTCCCATACCTAAGCCAAAGCGTACGCGCCCAGCTTTGGTGGTGAAGTGTGGCTCCATAATTTTCTCTAGCACATGGGGTTCAATACCTGGGCCATTATCTTCAATGACCACATGCACCCCTTGGGGATCATTGCTGATGCTAATGGTGATATGAGCTTTGTTTTCTCCTCGAGCAGGCAGCTGCCCAGCAGTTAGATCTTCAGCTTCATCATCTATAGCTTCAGCCGCATTAACAATCAGGTTGGTCCATACCTGCGACAGCTTGGCTGGGAAACCTAGCACCTCGGGCACGTCGTCGTAGTTGCGCTCAACTTCAACATTATGTAAGCGGTGGGCGGTAAGGCGTAAGACGTCGTCGATATTGGCACGTAAATCTACAGGTCTGCCTTCTTGAGCGTCAGGACGAGCATAGCCTTTAAGTGACTGGGTCAGTTCAGTTACGCGCTCGCCAGCTGCCAGCACTGAGCGTAGGCTTTGTCCCAGCCTGGCCCCATTTTGAAAAGCCTTAACTGCTCCGGCTTGACGCATGAGTTCACGCACCTGGGTTTGGTCTCTAACCCCAGCACTTACCAGGGTACGTGTCAGGTTCCTATCCCCCACTAAAGGCAACAGCTCGCGCGTCAGCTGACGCTCAACAGCAGTAGACAGTGTCTGGCTACGCATGCCTTGATGCATTCCACTGCGGGCCACCTCAGGATTAGTGCAGCTAAGTACCTGGTCTACATCCTGAGTTAGGTGACCGGCAGCGCGCAGCAATGCCGTAACTGGATTGTTGAGTTCATGGGCGATACCTGCACTCAACTCCCCCAGCATTGCAAACCTGGCCTGCTCTACTAGCTCAGCGCGGGTCTGGCGCAAATCCTCATTAGTGCGGGCCAAAGCCTGCTTCTGGGCTTCGAGATCCTCAGCTAAAGTAGCATTTTCTACATGCAGTTCTTCTGCGCGCATCAAACGACGCGTGAGCGAACCAATAGCTAGCGCAGTTAAGGCTGAACCAATAGATGGATCATTAGAGATAACTATCTGCAACTGTTCAGTGGTTAGCCGCACCAAAGTAGTGCTTACGGTAGTAACCGCGCTAAAAAATGCGTTCTCCCCACGTGCCAGCGACACCAGACCAATAATTGGCCCTGATGAGGCCAAGTGAGCTAGTACTTCCCCATAGCGCGCGTCACGGTAAAGCGAAACTTTACCTTCAAGCACTAGGTTTACCGCCGCAACCGGTTTACCTTCAGTAAGCAGATGCGTACCGGGAGGAACCTGGATGCGTGGGCGCCGGCCCAATACTCGCTCCACACCTTCGAGAAACTTCATCACGACTTCGTGTTCATCAGTGCTTAGTCCCTTTAATAGGGGGCCTTGCACCGCAAAATCCGGAGGCCTGCCAATCAGCTCACGAATGCGTTTATGGCTGTAACCATTAAGGTAACGCAGCATCGTTGAGTACACCTGCCCAGCCAGCAGCGGCAGGGTCCAAGGTGCACTGATAATGGCTGACAAGATGCCATCCTTGGTGGCCTGGGTGAGGTCGCGGTGAGTCTGCGCGTCACTTATCACTAGCCACTGAGTTTGGCTCAGGTGCTGGTGGGTGCGTGCCTTAGAAATTAAGGCATCTATATTTGCTACCTCGCTGGTGGCAATGGCGATAGCTACATGGTCAAGCTCAGTCAAGCCTGCGCAGTAGTCGTCTATCTGCTCAATACCAAGAACCGGGTCTACATGTAGTTTCGGGAAAGCCTTAGCCAGCTCTATTTTTAGTGGCTGGGCGATACCATGAGAGTTATCGCCAAACACCAAAATAGTTACAGTATCTGTGGCCATGATCTATTTGATCCCAATGGCGCCCCAGGTTAGTGGAGCAGCAAAAGCCAGCAGCACGATACCAATCAGACCAACGATTACACCCACAATAGCCATTTCGCGGGTGGGGGTGGTGCCCGTGGAGTAAGCAATAGCGTTAGGCGGCGTCGAGATAGGCAGGCACATACCCAGCGAGCAACCCAGGGCAATCACGATGGCAATTTCAGCGGCTCCACTAGAAACCGACACAGCCAAGCCCATACCCATAGGAACCAGCAGGTTAGCTGAAGCCGAGTGGGAAATTACGTTAGAGGTAACCCAACCCACCAGGGCCAAAACCAAAATCAGCAGCAGGCCAGGGATAGAGGTCCAATCGATTGAACCCAGCATCCACTTATCTAGACCCGTGGCGCTAACCCCCGAGCCCAGTGCGATACCACCGGCCACCAACCACAGCACTGGCCAGTCCAAAGCCCGCAGGTCGTCGCCGCTCATTACCTTGGTCATCAGCAGTACTACTACCGGCAAAAAACCAACAATGTTTGAAGAAATGTGGTGCAGTGACTCAGTCATCCACAGCAAAATAGTCAGCCCAGCCACACAGTAGAAAATGATGGCGTTACGTGACTTTTCAAAGCGGGCAGTGGTGTCAATATCAAACTTTGCGTCACTAGGAATGTAGCGCCAGGCAATAAAAGCCCAAGACAATGCCAGCAGCACTAGCATCAACGGCACTGCTGCCAGCATCCACTGTAAGAAGGTGACGTTAACGCCCGCGTTTTCCAATGCGCCCAGAGCAATCGCGTTAGGGGGTGTGCCCACAGGGGTACCCATACCACCCACATTTGCGGCCACCGGAATAGACAATGCAATACCGGTGCGAGCCTTGCCCTCAGGCAGGGCCATGATTACCGGCATCATCACCGCAAACATGGTGGCGGTGGTGGCCGTGTTCGACATGAACATACTCATGATGGCGGTAATTAGCATGACGCCTAGCACAGTCAGGCGTGGCTTACCAATAAAAGGTTTTAGTAGCACCGCTGACAAGGCGCGGTCGAGCTTGTACTTGGCGGCGCCGTCGGCCACCATAAAACCACCCAAGAACAAAATAATTACCGGGTTAGCTAGCGCCCCAAAAAACTTTGTGTAGGCCGGGGCGCCTTTAGCTACGTCAAGCAGGGCATGATCAGAAATGAATAGAACTTCCAGGAAGATCACTAGCACTGCGGTACCAGCTAGCGGCACAGCCTCACTAACCCACAGCAAAATGGCGGCCAGGAAAATACCAAACATCCTGGTACCTTCCACGCTTAAACCTGGTAGCTGTACAAACAGGCAGATAGTAATGGCTGCCAGGGCGCCTAAGGCACCAAAAGTTTTAAAGGGGCTGAACTTTTTTTTAGACACTCCAGCGGGGCGCGTGGACATGTTTTGAGCTGAGCGAGGGTTGATAGAAACCCCAGCTTTGGAGCGGTGAGACATAGCTAAAAGACCTCGATGTCTTACGGATTGGTTTAGGTAAGTATATGTTTGCGATCACAGAAGTTAAAGCTGCGCTAAGAGTGTTAAGCGCTAACTAAGGCGTGTCGTGGCACTTAGCCCAGGTGGACAACTTATAATCGCGGCGCGCTAGTGGACATTAGTCCCCAAGAAGCATCTATTTTGGGGTTTAATCCCCCAGGTGCACCCCAGCTTTTAAAGCTAGACTTCTAGCCGTTGAGCTAGTTTCCATATGAAAGGTGCATCTATGTTCCTCCTTATCGCATTTGCGGGGGCAGCATTGTGTCTGTTCATTTTTTTAAGGATCTCTTTTGTCTCGGCTTCTCCCGCTGACATCAAGGTAGTTTCAGGCCCCTGGGGGCAGCGTGCGCTACGTGGTAAGACCGGTTGGAAAGTACCGCTAATTGAGCGCGTCGACACCCTAACTGCCTCCATGATTAGCATTGACGCTAAGACCACTGACAGCGTGCCCACCAATGATTTCATCAACGTACACGTAGATGCCGTGGTACAGGTGCGTATTGGTTATGAAACTCAGCAGCTACTCAACGCCGCTTCTAGCTCCTTCATTCACCGTAGCGCTGCAGAAATCGGCACGCAGGTGCGTGACACGCTTGAAGGTCACCTGCGCGCCATTATCGGTCAGATGAAACTGACTGAGATTGTCACTGACCGCAACGCTCTAGCTGACCGTGTCCAGGAAAATGCCACCCGTGACCTGGAGGAAATGGGGCTAGTAATCGTGGCCTTCTCTATCCAGTCAGTGTCTGATGATCGCAATGTGATCTCCAACCTGGGTATCGACAATGTGGAGCAGATCCGCAAGAACGCTGCTATCGCTAAGGCAAATGCTGAGCGAGACATTATTAGCGCTAGTGCCCGCGCCAAGAACGAGGCTAACGAAACCCAGGTAGCCACCGACATGGAGATCGCCAAGCGTGACACTGATCTAGCTAAGCGCCGCGCAGCCCTAAAGGCTGAGGCCGACACTGAAAAGGCCAAGGCTGACGCCGCCTACACGATTCAGACTCAGATTCAGCGTCGCGACATTGAGCGCGAAACCGCTCAAGCAGATATTGTCAAGCAGGAGCAGGAAGCCCTGGTTAAGGAGCGCGAGGTAAAGGTAACCCGTAACGCCCTGGAGGCAACCGTTAACGCTAAGGCTGACGCCGAGCGTTACGCCGCTGAGCAGGCCGCCAACGCTAAGCTTTATTCTCGTCAGCGTGAAGCTGAAGCTGAGGCTTTCGAGCAGGTAAAGCGTGCTGAGGCCACCAAGCAGGCCATGCTAGCTGAGGCTGAAGGTTTGCGTGCAAAGGGTGAAGCTGAAGCTGCTGCTAAGGCTGCAATCCTTACCGCCGAGGCTGAAGGTCTAGAAAAGAAGGCTGAAGCCATGGCCAAGATGAATCAGGCTGCCGTGCTGGAAATGTACTTCAAAGCCCTGCCGGATGTGGCCGCAGCTATTGCCTCGCCGCTGGCTAACGTCGACTCCATCACCATGTACGGTGAAGGTAACAGCGCCAAGATGGTTGCTGACATTACCAACTCCCTGTCTCAGGTAAACGCCGGTCTGGGCGAAACCATGGGACTGGACTTGCGTCAGATGTTGGGCACGCTGGTGGGTGCCAAGGTGGTAGCCCCCACCGTCGAGCAGGCAGTTGCCGACGGCGTAGACAAGGGCCTAAACAGCTAAGGCCAGTTAACTAAAAATTGTGGGGTCACCGTTCGGTGACCCCACAATTTTTATAAGCAGTGCTTATAGATGTTCCGGGTCGGTTATCCTTAACCTACCCGCCAGCTGGCAGCTCTTTAGGTAAATGAGTTTTGGATACCGATCTGGATAAAGTCACCTAGGGTGACGGTAATCCCCCAGATGTCAGTGTGGACTTGCACGCCCTTATCTCCCAGTTTAAACAGTCTGCTTAAACCACCCTGGCTAGTGGTGCGTGAACCAATGGGGGCGCCATAACGCTTTTCAAGTTCCCAAGCTAAAGACCAGGCCATGCGGGCACGACTGGCTGGCTCTAGCTCTAAGCTAGCCCCCTTAGGTTCTGGGGCCACATTTAGATTCCAGGCATAGCGCTTTTCCAAATACCATCCTGGCCCTAGCCAAGCTTGGCGCCCACCTAGATCTCCCGGACAGGCACCCGCCTCAATGGCGCTTTGGCTGGGGGTTATGCCAGAGAGCCAACTATCAATGATTTTAAAAACTGACTGCAACGCTAGGCCCGGATTAACTGGCACACCCTGCAACGGTTTTTCTTCAAAGCCTTCACTCTCATCAAGCTGAGCTTTAGCCACCAAGTTGCGTACGTCGTCGAAACTAAGGGCTGGAAAGTTACTGCCATCAGGCTCTATTTCGTTTTCCTCGTCATCTTCCCACTCAGCAAACAGCTCTAAATCCTCTGCGCTTTCCTGGCCGGTCAAAGACTCTGGACCATTAGCTAAACCTTCACAACCTAGGAAAGGTAGCTGTTTAAGTGGCACTCCCCCACCCAATCCAGCGAGAACCGCAGTTATATCAACCTGCCATAATGCCTCTAGAGGAATTTCAACCTGTTCGGCGCCCACAGCTGAGCTGATAGTAAGGCCCTGCTCAGTGGCGCTAACCTGCACAGTCCCCCAACCAGACGCCTCCATATTCCAGCTAAAATTAACCGGTTTACGCCAAGTGGGTGGCATTAGCTTGATAGCTTCAGGCAAGCTGTTAAGCACTGGAGCGAAATACATATCAAACGTACTCCAGTTATAGCAAAGCATATAAGCTAAATCTAACCAACCCTTAGGTGCACCAAGCGGATAGATAGACCAGGCATAGCTAAAATTAGCTATATCTTCATCTGGCTCACGGTAATCAACCGCAAGCTTTTCTTCACCCTCTACTATTTGGGTGTCATAGCAGCGCAGCGTGAGCTTATAGCCCCATTTGCTATCCGCAGTGACGCCAAGTTCTACGCTACGCACTCCTAGCACCCAGCGAATAGCGAAATCTGGGCCCATAACGATAGGAACAGTGGGTGAAAGTAGAGAGTTGATATCTAAAATCAGGCGGTGTAAATCTTCTAGGCTCACTTTTCGGCCCAGTAGGACAGCTACCCGGTTAGTTGCCTCAGCTTCTACATTCATGCCCTTGTCCCCTTCCTAGCTAATAGCCAGAACCTATTGCAGCCCCAGCACTCCGGCCACATCAGGCCTAAAGTAGCCCGGGCCTTTAAGCACCTTACCGTCTTCACGGTAGATAGGTTTGCCATCTTCACCCAGTTTAGACATGTTTGAGCGCTGTACCTCAGCCAACACTTTAGCCAGGTCAATACCCATTTCTAGGGCCATGCCGTAAATGACGTAGATAAGATCAGCCAAAGCGTCAGCCGTCTCCACCGTGTCACGCAAGCCGTCGTCGTCGCTAACTGCCTGTTTAAAAGCAGCCTCAACTCTCGCGCGAGCACACTTGCCGTAGACCGCACCTACTAGTTCACCAAATTCTTCGGCAATCAGGCTCATGCGCATATGTACGCGTTCGTTATCAACGCTGGGAGCATCAGTAGGCAAAACCGGCAGCCCATAAACATGGTGGAAGCGGCGAACCAAAGCCTCCGGGTCATCACCCTCACGTTCACCGACGCCGTCGTGAGCCACTAAAGGGGTATTCAAACCTGCGTGATGCTCCCCCACCGGTCCATCCCAGGGAGCAACCGGCTCTAGCGGATCACCCGCTAGCAGCGTCCCCACCCACTGGTCGCAGTACTCGCCCTTATTTTGCCCCTGCAAACGCACCAAGCCTTCCCGCTTGAAACCAAGTGACCAGGCCAAACGCCACGAAGGCCAGTTAGGTACGCCGTCGTGAATTTCAGCTGCCCAATGCAGGGCGGGCATATCAAAACTGGTAAAAGCTGTACGAATTACTGCCGCCACAGCCGCCCGCGCAACCCCACTGCCGCGCACCTGGGGCGCAAACCAGTAACCAATTGCAGCGCTAGCAAACTCAAGCGAAACGCAGCCCACCAGCTGGCCGTCCAACCTCACCGCCCAAGTTGCACGCAAATCCTGGCTCCAGCCGGCTTGAGCTACTTCTTTAATAAAATACTGAGCATCTGCAAGCGTGTAGGGGCTGGGCACCGTAGTCCATTTAGCGATCGCGGCGTCGGCACAAATCTCACTAACTGCAGCGGCATCTTCTAAAACAAATTCGCTTAGTTCCAAGGCTGGCACCTGCTTACCCTGGCTATCGACATGGGCCGGAACTAAAACGTTAAAAGCTTGCATGACCACATTCTAAGCCAGGGCCACAGAAGCCAGGGGCACAGCTGCCCCTTAAAACACTTAGTGGCGGGCAGCTAACCAACCACCCGCCACAAATTTAATCAGTCTCACTAGCCAATCTACTAGCCGATGCGGTGTACCTTCACCGGCGCCTTGCGGGCCATGAGGAAAGCAGTCAAAGCACACGCAGCTGAAACTGCACTTACAATGGCAAGCGCAACCGTAGAGTTTTCGCCACTCAAGCCGGCTGTGGCAGTGGTGATGCCGCCTAGTGCAAACTGGCTCATACCAATCATGGCTGAAGCAGTGCCCACGGCGGCGCGGTCAACGGCAGACAAGGCCACAGCGGTGGAGTTACCAAAAATTAAGCCTAGCGAGGCAACTATGAAGAAGAAACAAATAGCCATCAAACGAATGTCAGCGCCGCTAACGGTTACTAGGCCAATACCTGCCACAGCTGAAACATTGATGGCCAGGCCTAAAGCAATTAGTTTTTCCAGGCTGTAGCGTTTGGCGAGTTTACCTGAAAGCGCAGTGCAAGAAACCATGCCAATAGCGTTGATAGCGAAGGCAATGGCGTAACCAGTTGCGCTCAAGCCCATCATGTTTTGGTATACGAAAGGTGAGGCAGCAATGTAGGCAAATAGCACTCCGGCGGTGCATACCATGGTGGCGCCAAAACCGATATAACGCAGGTTTGCTAAAGCTTTAAAACCGCCCTTGTCCCCCGCCGCCCGACGACTTTCACGCACCTGACGTGGCAGTGATTCGCGCACAAATAACAGCGTCATAATGATGGTGCAGATGCCCGTGGCAGCCATAACCGCCATGATTCCGCGCCAACCAATAGGGTCAGCAAGTACCCCTCCCAGCAATGGGGCAACAACTGGGGCTAAACCAGTAATAGTCATCATTATGTTTAGGGCACCAGCCGCCTGCTTGGACTGGGCACTGTCTAGTACGATTGCGCGGCTAAGCACCATGCCGGCGCTACCTGCCAACCCCATAAGAAGACGGGCACCAATCAGCACTTCAATATTCGGGGAGAAAACTGCTATCAAACATGCCACAACATAAAGCGTTAGTCCCGCTAGTAGTGGTTTAAGACGACCAATGCGGTCAGAGAGCGGACCAAAAAACACCTGTCCAAGCCCTGAACCAATTAGGAACGTGGTCAAGGTCAGTTGCACAGTAGATGACTGGGCAGCCAGATCCTTAACCATGGCTGGCATTGCCGGCAGGTATAGGTCAGTAGATAGTGGTGCCACACCAGCCATAAGCGCCAAAGCGATAAGTGTGGGTGCGGATAGGGCTTTGGCAGCTGAGCTTGGCTCTTTGCAGGCAAATACAGGCAAAATCGTCCCTTCCCTATAATTTTTTCATGGGGTTTTATAGGCAACGGACGAAAACCCCGTATCTGTAAGACCCTTCCCTGTCCTAACTGCCCTTACTTGCCTGGCATGTTATTTAGCCTCAATAAGTAGCAAGCCACTAATAATACTG
>CAJZDJ010000011.1 GCA_915063485.1 uncultured Actinomyces sp. | reverse complement strand
AGCGGCGGCCAGCGGCGTTTTTAGGGTTTGCATTTAGTGTCTAGTTTCACTATAAGATAACTTGGGTCTAAAGGCCTATATGTAATCCCATCTAGCCCCACCAGCTGCGCATTTGCTAGGTTTGTACCACGTTTTGTTTAGGGTCTAATGTGCCATACCGGCATTTTCACATCAAAATGTCTCGACAGTGCTTAATAAGTCCCGTAAAACAGAAGTAATACTCGTTGCAGCTTGTTTGCTTTAAATACCCTTTGGCAAGCAAAACTGCTTAGTCGAAAGCTGAGGCTATGACCGACACTTGGTCCAACGCAGTCGTTTCTCAGGTACGCGCCGTTTCTGGGCGCCCCGCTAAGGCATCCACCCCGCAGGAAGTTTGGGCGGGCCTGTCGGCCGCCGTCGTCGATCACATAGCTGACGACTGGGCATCTACCGACCGCACTTACAAGGCCGGCCGCATGGAACACTACTTCTCCGCCGAGTTCCTAATGGGTCGCGCCCTACTAAACAACCTTTCCAACCTGGGTCTAGTTGAGCAGGCTCGTACCTCCCTCAACGCCTTCGGCCAGAACCTATCTGAGGTCCTGGAGGAAGAGCCCGACGCCGCTCTGGGTAACGGTGGTCTAGGCCGTCTAGCAGCCTGTTTCCTGGACTCTTGCGCCACCCTAGACCTGCCCGTATATGGCTACGGTATTTTGTACCGTTACGGTCTGTTCAAGCAGCTGTTTGAAAACGGTTTCCAGACCGAGCACCCTGACTCTTGGATGGAAGAGGGCTATCCCTTCATCGTGCGTCGCCAAGAGGAACAGCGCCTAGTGTCCTACGCCGACATGACCGTGCGCGCCATTCCTTACGACATGCCCATCACCGGCTATGGCACCAAGAACGTTAACACCCTGCGCCTGTGGAAGGCCGAACCGCTAGAAGAGTTCGACTACGACGCCTTCAACTCCCAGCGCTTCACTGACGCCATTGTTGAGCGTGAGCGCGTCATGGACATCTCCCGTGTGCTCTACCCCAACGACACCACCTACGAAGGCAAGGTGCTGCGCGTACGTCAGCAGTACTTCTTCTGCTCTGCTTCACTGCAGGACATTGTGGCCAACTACATTGAGCAGCACGGCACCGACCTACGCGGCCTAAGCGACTTCAACGCCATCCAGCTCAACGACACCCACCCGGTGCTGGCCATCCCCGAGCTGATGCGTCTACTGCTAGACAACTACGGCATGGGCTGGGAAGAGGCCTGGGAGGTCGTCACCAAGACCTTCGCCTACACCAACCACACCGTGCTGGCTGAGGCCCTGGAAACCTGGGAGATGGGTATCTTTGACCGCATCTTCCCGCGTATCGCTGAGATCGTGCGTGAGATCGATCGTCGCTTCCGCCTAGACATGGCCGAGCGCGGCCTCGACCAGGGCACCATCGACTACATGGCCCCGATTTCCGGCGGCCGCGCCCACATGGCTTGGATCGCCTGCTACGCCTCCTACTCGATCAACGGTGTGGCCGCCTTGCACACTGAGATTCTCAAGCGCGACACCCTGGCCCACTGGTACGCCATCTGGCCCGAGCGCTTCAACAACAAGACCAACGGTGTCACCCCGCGTCGCTGGCTCAAGCAGTGCAACCCCCGCCTGGCCGCCCTGCTGGATGAGGTAACCGGTTCTGACCAGTGGGTTAAGGACCTAAGCGTACTGAGCGAGTACACCAGCGCCGGCAACGACGACATCTACCGTCGCCTAGGCGAAATCAAGGCCGCCAACAAGGCTGACTTCGCCAACTGGATCGCTGAGCGTGAAGGCATCGAGATTGACCCTGAGGCCATCTACGACGTACAGATCAAGCGTCTGCACGAGTACAAGCGTCAGCTACTCAACGCCTTCTACATCCTGGACCTGTACTTCCGCATGAAGCAGGACCCGAGCCTGCAGGTACCCAAGCGCGTATTCATCTTCGGCGCTAAGGCTGCCCCCGGTTACATCCGCGCCAAGGCCATCATCAAGCTCATCAACACCATTGCTGAGCTGGTTAACAACGACAGCGACGTAAACGAAACCATCAAGGTGGTCTTCGTTCACAACTACAACGTCTCCCCCGCCGAGCACATCATTCCTGCTGCGGACGTCTCTGAGCAGATCTCCATGGCCGGTAAGGAAGCTTCGGGCACCTCCAACATGAAGTTCATGATGAACGGTGCACTGACCATGGGCACCCTTGACGGCGCCAACGTAGAGATCCTCGACGCCGTCGGTGACGAGAACGCCTACATCTTCGGTGCTACCGAGGATGAGCTGCCTGCCCTCAAGCGCGACTACGACCCGCGCTGGCACATGGACAACGTTCCTGGCCTGCGTCGAGTGCTAGACGCACTGGTGGACGGCACCCTGGACGACAACGGTTCAGGCTGGTTCTACGACCTGCGCCGCAGCCTGCTAGAGCCCTCCTACGAGCCGGCTGACGTCTACTACGTGCTGGGTGACTTCGCCGCTTACCGCGAGGCCAAGGACCGCATGGCCCACGACCACGACGCCGACCCGCTAGGTTGGAACCGTAAGGTGTGGGTAAACATCACCCGCTCTGGCCGCTTCTCCTCTGACCGTACCATCAGCGACTACGCTCGCGAGGTGTGGAAGATCAAGAGTGAACCGATCGCCTGATTAGCTCTGCAAACTGATCTATAACGTGTGGGGCCAGTTCCTAGGAACTGGCCCCACACGTTTAGCTGCTAGTGGTTTTTTAACGCGTCAGTGTGTTTGTATTAGTGGCTAGCCAAGCAATTGGGGGCCTGCAAAGCAGACCCCCAACTTCAGTATTGGATTTTAGTACAGCAGCGACGCTAGTGCGCGGCGGGTTTTACCCACGCGCGGGTCAGTGGTGCCGATTAGCTCAAACAGCTCTAGCAGGCGCACACGGGCCTGGTCACGCTCATCGCCAGCGCTGCGGCGTACAGCCTCTAGCCCGCGTGCCAAGGCGCCCTCAACGTCACCCATAGCCAGGGCGGCGTCGGCCCCAGCTAATAGCTGGCGCCAGGTGGCTTCAGGCTGGTCTGAGGCAGCTAGATCGCCGTCTAGATCCGCGCCTTCTACGCGCTGGAGCAACTTAACCTGCTCTAGAGCTAGGCGTAACTCATCATTGGCTGGTTCGTTAACCAGGGCGTGCTCGTAGATAGTTTGGGCCTTGGCGTAGTCGCCGGCCTCAATGGCCTCGCGCCCTAAACGCTGCACCTCAGTTTCAACCGGTTCACTTGGCGCTACCGGCGCCGCATCTAGGCGTACCCGGCCAGTTATGCCGTTAGCCTGAGCCATCTGCATAACCTGCTCAAAGATCTGCTCTAGCTGTTGGGCGCTGGCCTGGCCCTGGAATAGGGGCACGGGCTGACCACCCAGCACAGCTACCACGCTGGGTACGCTTTGGGCAGCAAACAGCTCAGCGATTTTGGCGTTAGCGTCAACATCCACCCGGGCCAGCTGGAAGCGGCCCTGATAGCGGGCTGCTAGCGACTCTAGCGCAGCGTTTACCTCGGCACAGACCTGGCTGCGCGGTGACCATAGTGAAATTACTACCGGCACCTGCATGGAGCGCTTTACAGCGTCCTCAAAGTTGGTGACGTCAACGTCAATCACTAATGGCGAGTCGATTACCCCGCTATCAGCCACGCCGGGGTTAGCCCCAGCCTCGCTACCAGCCCCGCTAGCTGCGCCCTTTGAGGGCGCTAGGGTGGATAGGTCAACAGCACCAAACATCGACATGGATTACTTCCTTACTTAGGCGGGTTGGAGTCGTCACGGGTCACTGAAGTCAGTACCACGCCGGTTCCCAGGGCGGTGGGCACTTTAGCTTTAGCACCCTTGGGAGGCAGGTAGAAGGCCACCATAGCCTCGTAGGTAGCCATCACTTTACTGGTGACTTCTTTATTTCCACCCATATAGGCGGCCAACTGCTCAGAGACCGTAATGGTGCTCTTGGCAGAGGTGCGCTGGTAGGTGGTGGTAAAGCTCAGTGAACCTACCGCAATAGCCCCATTGTCGCTGGTTACTAGGCCACGGAAACCGTCGTTACCGGCGCTAACGCTAACCGTGATGCTACCGGCATCCTTTACCTGGCTGGCTACAGCCCGCTCGGAGGCTACTAGCTTGCGCAGGCCGTCGTCGGGGAAAGCCTTGCCGTTAGCAGAATCGGGCTTGTTTAGGGCCTCCACATAGGCGGCCATGGCCTTACTAGGTGAGAACAGGAACTGGGTGGAGTCTGCCTCGATCTGGGCTGAGCCCACGGCCGGACCGGCAGTTGCCGGGATCTTGGCGCCGGCAAATAGGCGCACCCAAGCCCACATTTCATAGTTACTGCGGGCATCTTGTTGGTCCAGTACCAGCAGTAGCGGCGAGTTGTTTTTGCCGCTGATGGCAGAGACGCTGATGGCAGTGCGTGGGAAAGCAGAGGTAGCGCCCACCGCAGACATACGCGCATTGGTGTTGAGCGTAGCCACAGAGCCTCCGCCGGCCTTAACCAGCTTGTAGTTAGCTGTGCGCAGACGCAGCGCCGGGCCGTTTAGGTAGCCAACCAGCTTGGCCGGGTCACGGTCTTTATCGGCGGCGGTAAGCCCAGTTTGGATGCGCTTCAAAATGGTTTCTAGGCGCGTAGAGTCCAGCACCGGCTTAGCCGTGGCATCAGCTTTAGGTGGCTGAGGCTTAGGTAGTTCCTGGCCGCAGGCGCTTAGCCCCAAACCGGCAGCCGTGGTTACCAGGGCGCCTAGGGCGCCGCGTCGAGTCAAATTCATCTTAGTTTTCCTCCTTAGCCAGGTCTTCGCGCTTAGGCTCATCTGCCTGCTCCGAGGTGGGCGCGCTGGCACTGTCGGCGCTAGGGGCGCTGTCTGCGCTGGCACCACTAGCCGCGCTGGCGCCACTAGGAGCGCTAGGGGCACTGTCTTGCGTGGGAGCACTTTGAGCTTGGCCACTTGCCGAGGTGGCGCTGTTTGCGCTGGAACTGCTGGCAGCGCTAGGGGCAGAGATCACTGGCTCGTTAATGGGCTCAAATACGTCTGTTGAAGCACCTGAGCGTTCCATTGCCAAGGCAGCATTACCAGCAGCCGGAGTGGGGCTGGGGGCTGAGGCTGGCTCATCAAAGATGCTGGAGTACCTGGGCCCAAACGGGTTAGTGCCTGGCTGCACTGCGAAGGGGTTAACTGCCGCATGTGCAGCGCTGGCGGCGCTTAGGGCAGATTCTTCAATGGGCGCCTTGGGAGCTTTGGGGGCAAAACCAGCGCTGTTGGGCGGAGCAAACGGGCTGGCTTGCGCAGCGCTGGCCGCACTAGGCCCAGAAACCGGCGCCTGCGGTGCACTAGGGGCACTGAAGGTGCTTTGTCCAGCTGCCGGGGTGGGGGCTACAGCGGGGTTAGCGCCCATAACCGGGGCGCCACTAAACGGAGTGGCACTACTGACCGGGGCGCCAGTAAACGCAGTGGCATTAAACGCAGTACCAGGCAGGTGCGGCACGGCGTCGCCTTCCTGGGGGGCTACCTGGTCTTGAGCAGCGGCTACGCGGTCCGCTCCCCCAGCAGCCTGGACGGCCCAGATGCCGCGTGAATCAGTAATCGGGTTGGGCGCGGCCGGGATGGTGCGGTCGGCGTCGACGTCGGCAGCACTTTCGCTGGGCACGTCACGGCGCGGGTCAACCCAGACCTTACCGGCGGCCTCAGCTTGGGCCTTTTCACGCAGCTCCAGGCGAGTGAGGGGACGGTTGGGATCCTTGTTCAGTCGTGCGGCCGCTTCTTCTTGGCGACGACGACGACGCTGAGCATTGGCTAGCTCCTGGTGGCGCATCTGAATATCGAGCATGAAGATGAACACCCCGCCGGCTACCAGCAAACCGCCTACGATCAGGCCGGGGATTAACCAGGGAGTGCCTACGGTGCGCTTCCACGACAAGCTGAAGGTGGGGGCAGCTTGCTTACCATCGGTAGCGGCCAGAACTACATAGTTAGAGGAGCTGGGGTCATAAGTGATGGACACTGAGCCCTTGCCGGTCTTGGAGGTCACCCACATGTCTGAGCCGTTTAGGGAAGCATTGGAGGCAACCGCCTTAATGCAGCCCTTAGCGTCAGGGGTGGGGGTGGCCTTAGCGCTGGAGGTAGCCGTAGCTTTAGCCGACGCCGTAGCTTTAGCCGACGCCGTAGCAGTGCTAGTGGCTTTAGCTGTGCTAGTGGCCTTAGCGGTGGGGGTGGCGGTGGCCTTTACATTGCAACGCTCGGTAATTGTGCGCCCAGATAGGGCTTCCCAGGAGCTTAGGCCGGTAACTTCCGTGTAGGGGTCGTTAGCCAGCCAGGCCTGGGCGTCCTCAGAGCGAGCCAGCGCCAAGGTAACGCTAGAGTTGGCATCTTTAGCCTTGGCAGTAATGGTGACAGTGGAGTCAACCATGTTTAAAACGCCGTCGCCGGTAACAACGTACGCCGTGGTGGCTGCCGGTTTAAGCGTGGCCACTGCCGTCTGCGAAGGACGCCAGATGGTGGCTGAGGCAACCGCCAAGATCACCGCCAATAAGCCCAAGGCGATAAGCACGATGCTTAACACTCGGGGTTTTACTAGGGAAAGAATTCTGTTCACTTAGGTTCTCCTCGGGTGAGCTCGTTCGCGCCGCGCTCTGCGGGATCTAGATATTAAAGCCGTAGCGTAGATATTCTTGACGTCTAGCCTACACATTTGCTTGAGCCGATGCTAAGAGACAGGCTGATTTGTTTGCTTAGGGGGGAGCTGGGTAGCACTGTCTCATTTGCCGCAAAACCTGCTGCGACCCGCTAGGCTTGGACGGTGGGCACTATTCGCCCCGAGCTTTAACGACCGAGGAGTTAAACGTGGCTGAGGACCACAGTGAATTCGCTATCACCATGCGCGGCTACGATCGGCTGCAGGTGGACCAGCGTTTGGAGAGCCTGAGTCGCCAACTAGTGGAAGCGCGTAACGAGGTGGCCAGCCTTGACCACCGCGCCATGACTTTAGCCGGACAGCTAGCAGAAGCACAGCGTCGTCTACGCGAGAGTGACAAGCCCACTTACGCTGGCTTGGGCTCACGTATTGAGCAGTTGCTACGCAATGCTGAAGAACAGTCTGCCTCTATTTTGGCAAAGGCCAACCGCGAGGCAGATAGCCTGCTAACCCGCACCCGCACGAATGTGGCGCAAATGTCCGAACGCGCTTCCACCGAGGCTGCCACCACTCTGGCAGATGCTCGCCGGGAAGCCGAAGAAGTACGTTCTAAGGCAGAAAATGAAGCCAACACTACCTTGGCTAACGCTAAAGACCGTGCTCAGGAGCTGGTTTCTGCCGCTAAGCGTGAGGCAGACAAGGTGCGCACCGCCGCCAACACGGAGGCCACCAACCTGACCAACACCAGCCAACGTGAAGCTGAACTGACCATTTCTAGCGCCCGCAAGAAAGCTACCGAGATCACCGTTAGCGCCGAGCAGGAGGCTGCGGCTACTCGCGATGAGGCTGCCCGCGACGCCGAGGAGGCAACCACCAGCGCTGAGCGTCAGGCCCGCGAGCTACTCAACAACGCTCGCAAGGAAGCCCGCCTGGTTACCGACAAGGCCAATACTGAGGCTGAGGAACTGCTGACCCAGGCCCGTAAGGAAGCCGAGACCACTCGCCGCGCCGCTAAGGATGAGGCTGAGGCAGCTCGCGCTGAGGCTGCTGAGCTGCGTCAAAACAGCGCTCTTGAGGTGGCTGCGCTTAAGGAAAGCACCGCTAAGGAAGCTGCCGAGGCCGCTGAGGCCGCCCGTAAGTCTACTGAAGCTATGGTGGCTAAGGCTGAAGAGCAGGCTGCTGACGCCGAAGAGCGTCTGCGTGAAGCCATGGAGCGCGCCGAGAAGATGCGCGCCGCCTCCGATGAGGAAGCCCGCAAGCGTCAGATTGACGCTAACCGCGCCGCTGAAGAGGTTATTGCCGGTGCCCGTAGCGAGGCTGAGCAGCTGATTTTGGATGCACAGATCCAGGCAGATGCCCTCACTGCCGCCGCTAAGCGTGAGGTAGAGGAGCTGCGTGCACAGCGTGACTCGATTAGCTCTTACCTGGAGGAGATGCGCGGGGTGCTTGGTAGCGCTGCCGCCTTTGTAACCGGTATGCCTGCTACCCAGCCGCAGCTAAGCGCAGACTCTAGCTACAGCAGCGACTCTGCTGACTTGGCTGAGTCAGCAGACTCTAGCCAGTCCGCTGCTAGCGCCGCTAGCGCTGACAAGTAGCCAGAAGGAAAAACAAGGGGCGGATGGCCTGTTGGCAACCATCCGCCCCTTTCTTATTATGCGTAATACTTAAATCACTGCCGTAGTGCTTTAAGCATCACGCATCAAGGTGCGAGCCACGCGGGATCAACGTTTTACCCGCACCTTGGTTTTAACCCTGTCCTAGCTCCAGGCGTAGGCCAGGTAGTCTTGTGCTTCTTCTAGTGAGTGCCCCAGAGATTTCATAGAGCGTGAGTAGGCTCCCGCAGCGCGGTGGGTAGCTGCCTGGTCACGATCAAGCACATAAGTGCCCAAGCGGCCTCGTCCCTGCACCACTCCGTGACGCTCTAACTCGCGATAGGCCTTCGCCACGGTATTAGTGGCTACACCTAGCTTGGCGGCTAAAGTGCGCGTAGCTGGTAGGCGCGTGCCGGGGGTAATAACACCCTTTTCCACACCTTTACTAACTGCATCTACAATCTGTATGAACACCGGGAGGCTAGAACCCGGGTCAATCTTTATGTTTAAACCCACTGTCTTGCCCATATGCAAAGTGTGCACCAATATCAGAGCGTTTTCCAGTCCTAGATTCTCCTAAAAACTGCAGGTGAGAGCAGGTTTACAGTAAAATTGCAAATAATAGATAGGTGTCTCTTATAAAAATTTCTTAATTGATAAGCCACCCCTATAGATATTCTTCATTGAACATCTCTAACAGCATTAATTTATGGCAGCCTCCCCGCCATCTCAAGGGTTTATTAATCAATTAAGGTAAATATAAAGCTAAATTTATTCCCATAGAACAAAGTAACTCAATTTAGTCAAGCATAAACAAACAGCACGAACTTGGCAGTTATTCCAGCAAACCCGCCACTACCTGCGAGAATAGCCCCCTCCTTGGAGCTATTATGCTCTACGCGAACGCACACTAAACCGCTGGCCATCGCGTCCAACTGACACAATCGCTACCACAGCTTGCGGTTCCAGCAGGAGGTATGCCAGTGACGACGCTCCTCCAAACCTCGCTCAGCCCCAAACAATGATTCATTAGACCAAGCCACCACATGGGGTGTACGTGGGGCAATCGTCTGATTGCATCCGGGGCAAATATAGCTTTTATCAGCCCCGCGCACATTACGCACAGTAAACTCCGCTCCCCCAGGCCCGCGCTGTGAGCGCGGCAAGGAAGCTAACCGGTCCATATTTAGTGGTACATGGGGCTGGTTATAGGGTCGCTTAGAGCTGCGTCGGGCCATAGGGACGATTATAAGAAGCCAGCTCGACGACGTCGCCAAAAACAGCGACGCCGTCGAGAATGTAACTCAGCCCTTAACGGAACCAGACATCAAACCGCCCACGAAGTACTTACCCAGGACGATATAAACCAGCAGCGTAGGCACTGAAGCAATCAGAGCACCCGACATTGAGGCACCATAGTCGGCCAGAATCGAGCCGTGTGCTAAGTTACTCAAAGCCAGCGTTACCGGACCGTTTTGCGCCCCGCCACCAAAGAACAAGGCAAACAGGAAGTCATTCCAGGCGCTAGTGAACTGCCAGATCAGCACCACCACAAAAGACGGCACAGAAATCGGTAGCACCACCGAGAAGTAGGTGCGCAGCATCCCGGCCCCATCCACGCGGGCCGCCTCAATAAGCTCATTAGGCACCGTCTCGTAGTAGTTACGGAAGATCAAGGTAGTGATCGGAATACCGTAAACCACATGCATCAAGATCAAAGTGGGGATCCCAAAGCCCAGGTCAGCGTTAATCACCAGGCGCATCAGCGGAATCATCACCGACTGGTAGGGAATGAACATGCCAAACAAAATCAGCGTGAACACCACATTCGCCCCCGGGAAGCGCCACTTAGAAAGCACAAAGCCATTAGCACTACCCAGCATGGCTGAAATCAGCGCCGCCGGAATCACTAGCTGCAGCGAGCGCACCAGTCCACTGCCTAGTTCTTCCCAAGCCCGCGACCAGTTTTTAGTTTCCCAGTGCTCAGGCAGGTACCAGGTGGTGGAGGGGTCAGCCTCAGCCGAGCCCTTAAAAGAGGTCACAATCAGCACATAGACCGGAATTAGCACCAGCGCCAGGGAGATAAATAGCAGCACGTAGCGCACGGTGGTTCCTAGCTGAAAGCGCCGGGAGCCATGAGCGCGCTCAGTTTTAACTTTAGGCTCGCTCATATTCATTTCCTTGTCTTAGTGTCGTGGATCAGGTAGGGAATAACTGCGATAGCTACCAGCGCCAGCAAGATCACGCCTACGGCGGCGGCGTTGGAGTAGTCGTTGTCGGTCATGAAGTTGTACATGTCGATTGCGGGCACCTTAGTGGAGTAGGTGCGCTGGTCGGTGATCGACATGATTAGGTCGAAGCTCTTAAGCGACATGTGCCCAATGATGATCACGGCGCTTAGAGCAATGGGGGTTAGCTGCGGGAAGATGATGTTTTTGTATAGCTGCCATTCATTGGCGCCATCGACGCGGGCGGCTTCACGCAGGTCGTCAGAAATGCCCCTAAAACCGGCCAGGAACAGGGCCATCACATAACCTGCTAGCTGCCAGATAGCTGGGATTGCAATTGCCAAGATGCCAAAGTGGACATTTGAGGCCCAGCTGTTTTCTAGGAAGGTCAGCCCGCACATTTCAAATAGTCGGTTTAGACCTGAGGCTTCGCTGCCGGTTTTGGAGTTGAGCAGCCAGCGCCACACCACACCGGAGGCCACAAAGGACACCGCCATGGGGAATAGGAATACCGACCGGAAGATCCCCTCCCCCTTTATGGGCTTATCTAGCAGCCAGGCCCATAGAAAGCCCAGTACTAGTGTGCCCACTAGGAAGGCCACGGTGAACAGGATCAGGTTGATGAAGGAGTGCTGGAAGTTTGGGTCTTCAAAGAGCTTGGAGAAGTTCTCAAAGCCCACATACTTTGACGGGCGCCGTCCTGAGACCTGGGCGGCCCGGTGGGTGTTGTATAGGGAAGTTTTGAAGTTGGCGCCAATCATGCCGTAAACGAAGATTGCCACCAAGATTAGGGACGGAGAGATTAGCAGCAGGCCTGGGCCCCACTGCTTGATCTTGTTTTTACGCCGTCGCGCCGCACGGGCTTGGGACATGCGTTGTCCTCCTTGACACTTGCTGATGTTAAAAGGTGGGCGACGCCGTCGTAGCTTTGACGACGTCGCCCACCGCGTTTATGCCGGCTGGCACCCTAACCACCAAGAAAGGAACCAGAGAGCACTTGCTGACTTTTAATCAGCTTTTAAGGGCGCCAGCCGGAAATTTTACTGAGCTGCCTTGTAGGCTTCAGCCAGGGCTTTTTGCAGAGCCTTAGCATCTGAGGCACCCTGGGAGAACTTGCTTAGGGCGTCACCCATGGCGTTGGAGGCCTTGGCCGGTAGGGCTGCGCCGTGAGCAATGGAAGAGACGATAGTGTCCTTGGAGAAGTCTTCCATGGCTGAGCGCTGGTACTCAGAGAACTTCTTCTTTTCCTCGTCCGTCAGGTCTGTGCGGGCGGGGATGGAGCCCTTGACGGTGTTGAAGGCAACCTGGCCTTCCTTGGAGGAGATGCAGCTGAGCCAGTTCTTGGCGCCGCCGGGGTGCTTGGCCTTTTCGGGCAGAGTGAAGGAGTCGGCTAGGAAGTCGAAGATGCCCTTGGTGCCCGGTACTGGGAAGTAGACGTAGTCGGTGCCGGCGGTCTTCTTGGCGGCGTTGAAACCGGCTACCGCCCAGTCACCCATGACGTTGTAGGCGGCCTTGCCTTCCATAATGGGCTTGATGGCCGGTTCCCAGTCCTCGGTGTATAGGGACTTATCGGTGAAGGAGACGATCTTGGCGTAGTGCTCAACGGCCTTGGTTACTTCAGCGCCAGCCCAGTCGGTCTTGCCGTCGAACAGGCCTGAGTACTTTTCTGCACCTAGGTCTGCAATTAGTACAGATTCGAACAGGCCCATCTGGGTCCAGGCCATACCCATGGTGATGGGGGTGTAGCCGGCGGCCTTGATCTTTTCCATGTCGCTGATCCAGGCGTCAATAGTTTGGGCAGGCTTGGCCGGGTCTAGGCCGGCAGCCTTAAGCACTGATACCGAGGCCCACACTACGTTGTTGCGGTGGATGTTGGAGGGCACTGAGTAGATGGCGCCGTCTACGGTTAGGCGCTCCATTAGGGTCTTGGGGAAGGCGTCCTTGAGCTTGAACTCGTCGTAGAGCTTGGAGACGTCTTGCAGGTAGCCGGCGTCAATGTCGTCCTTGAGTTCAGCGCCGGCGTGGGCCTGGTAGGTGTCTGGCGGGTTGCCAGCGGACAGGTCTGCAGCTAGCTTCTGCTTGGCCTGGGAGCCGGCGCCACCAGCGATGGCCTTGTTGGCGAATTTGGTCTTGGGGAACTGCGCGTTAAAGACCTTGACTAGGGCTTCTAGACCGTCCTTTTCGCTTCCGGCTTGCCACCAGGTGACGACGTCGACCTGGCTGGCATCGCCTTCGCCTACTGCCTCGCCGGACTTGCCTTCCTTCTTGTCGCTTGAGCCGCAGGCAGCCAGGGTGGCCGCGAGTGCGGTGGCAGTGGCACCGATTAGTACCTGACGCCGTGACATGTATGTGCTTACGCTCATGATCGCTCCTGAACAGCGTTGTCCTAGAAGTTGCTACTTGCGTGCTAGGCCGATTGCTTGTTGTAGCGCTCAGTCAAGTCACTTGGGCAACAAATTTTCGTTCTGTAGTTGCAATTGTGCAACAAATTTTCGTGCAATGTTGGAAAAATTGGGTTTTGCGCAAAAATCGCTATCGATTTGTTATTTTTTGTGCACTTTTGTGCGGATGTTTTCTGGGTGTGCTCTATCTGCGAGGTAGCCCACAACAACAAAGCTGGCCGCCACATATGCGGCGGCCAGCTTTAGTAGCTAGCTGTAGTAGCAGTTAGATCAGATCAGACCTAGGCCCTTAACGGTGTCCTTCTCGTGCAGCAGTTCCTTGACAGAAGCGTCAATCTCAGCGCGGGAGAAGTCGTCGATCTCCAGGCCCTCAACAACCTTCCATTCGCCGTCAACACTAATTGCCGGGAAGGAGGAGATGATGCCCTCGGGCACACCGTAGGAGCCGTCGCTCATGATGGCGGCGGAGGTCCAGGAGTAGCCCTTAACGCCCTTGACCCAGTCGCGCACGTGGTCGATGGCGGCGGAGGCAGCGGAGGCGGCGGAGGAAGCGCCACGGGCTTCGATGATGGCGGCGCCACGCTTGGCTACGGTGGGGATGAAGTCACCCTCAACCCAGGCGCGGTCAGCCAAAAGCTCGGTGATCGGCTGGCCCTTAACGGTGGCGTGAGTCAAGTCAGGGTACTGAGTGGAGGAGTGGTTACCCCAGATGGTGACCTTGTCTAGATCAGTTACGTGAGCACCGGTCTTGGCAGCTAGCTGAGCCAGGGCGCGGTTGTGGTCCAGACGGGTCATAGCGGTGAAGCGAGAGCTGGGCACGTCCGGGGCGTGGTTGGCAGCAATCAGGGCGTTGGTGTTGGCAGGGTTACCCACAACCAGGACCTTGATGTCGTCAGCGGCTACAGCGTTGATGGCTGCACCCTGAGGACCGAAGATACCGCCGTTGGCCTGCAGCAGGTCAGAGCGCTCCATGCCCGCACGACGCGGCATAGAACCAACCAGGAAGGCGATGTTGGCGCCGTCGAAAGCCTGCTTGGGGTCATCGAAAATGTCCACGCTACCCAAAGTCGGGAAAGCGGAGTCGAATAGCTCCATAGCGGTGCCCTCAGCAGCCTTAACAGCCTGGGGGATCTCCAGCAGACGCAGGTTTACCTGCTGGTCGGGGCCCAATAGAGCGCCAGAGGCAATACGGAATAGTAGTGCGTAGCCAATGTTGCCAGCGGCACCGGTGACGGTGACATTTACGGGGGCGTTTGCCATAAGTTAAGTCTCCTTAAGGTAAGACAATTAAGGACTGCTTCCTTGCACAGCCACTGCTATAAGTGTATGCCCTTGAGCACACAAAATTTAGGACCCAGCGATTTTGCCCAAATCATGGCCCTAAGTGCGCACGCCGGTTAGCTAACTGTGCTCCCTCCCCCTAATGCGCTAATGGCAGGATAAGCTATTAGCCGTGAGAGGCCAATCAATACCCACCCGCTCACCCCTGGGTCAGCGGTCTTATCGTCAAATTTGTGTGTTTAGTGTCGTAGCAGGCGCCAGCGGCGCACTAAGTTTGATTGGTTTTGGTAAGGGGGTGGGGGCACCCTTTAACTCCACCGTACTAGCCCACCAAATCTCTCCATTTTCAGCGGCCTGGCCCTGGCTGGCCACAGCCGTCATTTTTGCCAGCATCTGCGCCTTAAGCTACGCGGCAGCTGACTATATTGGCCGCCAAAGTGCGCTTGATGAAGAAACACGCCTGCGCGTGCGCACCCTAGACCACATTTTCGCTATCGGTCACTTGCCGCGCACCGGAGCGGGCGCCGATAGCGCTAAAACCACCGCCAGCGGCGCACTAGTCTCTACCCTGGTTGACGGCAGTGAGCGCGTTTCTAAATACGAGTTCACTTTCCTGCCCCAAGCAATCAGTGCCCTAATCACGCCGCTGGTGGTGCTAGTGCTGGCAGCTATCTTCATTGACCCCCTCAGCGCCCTAGAACTGGCCCTAGGTGTCGGCGTTGCTATTGGCGGCAGCGTCGGAGTCAGCCGCCTCACCCGTGGCAGCGCCGCCGGCTCACGCAGACAGCGCTCCGCCCTAGCCGCCCAATATTTAGATGCGGTACAGGGTCTAAGCACTCTAGTACTGGCCCGGGCTGGTGAACGCTACGCCCAGCGGCTAGGCCAACGCGGCGAAGCTAACCGCC
This sequence comes from uncultured Actinomyces sp., assembly GCA_915063485.1. GTDB lineage: Bacteria > Actinomycetota > Actinomycetes > Actinomycetales > Actinomycetaceae > Actinomyces. The sequence goes on along the minus strand of CAJZDJ010000011.1, from coordinate 15,265 downwards.
GGGCCCTGATGCGCCTACTGGCAGGCAACCAGCTGGTAATCCTAGCCACCGATCTATTTACTAGCGTATTCATTTTAATGGCCTCAGTGGCTATTGCTGCCAGCGGTCTAAAATCCGGACGCCTAGATGCTGGTGACGCCCTGGCTCTAGCCCTAGTGGCGCTAGTGCTACTAGATCCGCTTAACCATGTAGGGGCCTTCTTCTATGTGGGTATGGGTGGACGCGCCAGCCAAAAAGCTATCCGCAACATTTTGGCTACCCCCACCCCCGCCAGCTCCGCCCCGGCGCCGGTGCCCGCCAAGGCCTCCAGCTACCAGACAGAAGAAGTAGACACCGCTGCTATCTTGTTGCGTGACGTATCCATTGGTTGGAGCGATAAAGACGTACTTAAAAACGTCAACCTACGGGTGGAACTGGGTGAACACATCGGTATTGTGGGCCGTTCAGGAGCCGGCAAATCCACGCTTATGGCGCTACTGGCAGGCCACTTACTCCCCCGCGAAGGCTACGGGCGCCTTGGCCCTATCCGCCTGCGCCCAGCCAATATGTCGCGTGTGCAGCGCTCCAGTGCCCTAGTTAGCCAGCGCTCGTGGCTGTTTGGTGACACGGTAGCCCAAAACCTACGTCTAGCTAAGCCTGAAGCCACCACTGAAGAACTATGGCGGGCCCTGGAAGTAGCCCAGCTTGACACCGAAATTCGGGCCCTACCTAAAGGACTAGAAACCATGCTGGGCGACAGCGGCATGGGCCTATCAGGAGGCCAAGCCCAACGCCTGGCTATCGCCCGCGCCGTGCTAGCTGACCGCCCCATCTTGCTACTGGATGAGCCCACCAGCCAGGTAGACCTGGCCAGTGAAGCTGCCATCACTAAAGCCCTAGAAAACCTAGGTGCCAACCGCACTGTGGTAACCATTTCGCACCGCCCAGCGGCGCTAATCCACACTGACCGCATCTTTAAGGTTTCTAAAGGCAAACTCCACGAGCTAACGCCGCGCAAGCCCAAGGCTAAGCCCACCGGCCCAGCTCAACCCACCAAAGCCCAGGCAGACCAGCTCCTGGCCGCCAAGGTTAGCGGCGACGCCATGACTACTCCCCTAACCTCAGCGCTAGCCTCTCTAGCCCAGATGCAAAAACCCACTAAAACCAAGAAAAACTCTGCCAAAAAACCAACTGCTATGGATGCCAACTCAGCCCACAGCTCTAGCGGAGAGGACGACTGATGTCACGGCGTCGGGTTTATAACTGGATCCTAGAAGTAACGCGGCCGGCACTAAAGCCTCTGGCCCTGTCGGTAAGCGCACGCCTACTGGACCAGATCTTGCAGGTAGTTATCTACTGCCTGGGGGCCTATGCGCTCGCGGTGGCGCTGCGTAAGCTCAGCGGTGGCGGCGGCTTCGATACCGGCCTGGTGTGGCTGTTTTTGCTGGCATGTTTGATCATTGCTTTGGTTAAGGCCGCTTTACGTTACGCTGAGCAATTTTTGGGGCACCTGGTTGCTTTCAAAGCTTTAGAGCTGCTGCGCGTTGCGCTGTTTAAGTCCATGCTGCCCCAGTCGCCGCGTCTGTCTTTGCACACCCGCTCAGCTGAGCTAACTGGGCGGCTAACTAAAGACATTGACCGTATTGAGGTGTTTTTTGCCCACACTTTGGCGCCGTTAGTAAGCTCGCTGGTAGTGCCGCTGCTGACCTGGCTGTGGATCGCCTTTGTGTCTCCGGCTACGGTTTCTATTTTTGTCCTAGTGATGTTGGTGCTTACCCTGGTGGTGGTGCCGCTGATGGGAGCTAAGTTCTCCCTTGCCGCAGCCCAAAAGAGCGCCAAGATTCGTGGCCAGTTACAGGCCCACGTAACTGACTCGGTGCAGGGCTACAACGAGGTGCTTTCTTATGGCGCCCAGTTGCAGCGTCTAGAGCAGCTTGAACGCATTGGTGATTCAATCACCGCCGCTGATTCTCCGATACGGGCTTGGGCGGCGCTGCGTTGGGCGGCCGGGCAGTTCTTAATGGCCTTAATGCTGTTTGGGGTGTTGTTTATTTGGCTGCGTGACCCGGTTTTTGAGGCCGCTCCCCTGGCTCAGGCCCCCACGGTGGTGGCGGTGATTGCCGCCCTGGTAGCTCAGCGCACTAGCGCGCGTACCTTGGAGGATATGCCTTCTTCGGTGTCGGTAGCTTGGGCTAGTGCTGAGCGGGTTTATGCCACCGCCCATGGCCCGGCTTTGCTTGATGGCCCTAAGGCTTTGCCTACCCGTCGCGACGACGTCGCCAAGTCTGGTTTGGAGGTCACCTGGCACAAGGTTTCTTACGCCTACCCTGGTGAGCGTAAACACCAGGCCTTAACTCAGGTTTCCCTACACCTAAACGCTGGCTCTTGGACGGTGCTAGCGGGTGCTAGCGGTAGCGGCAAGTCCACGCTGAGCATGTTGGCGGCGCGCTGCGATGATCCGGTGGGCGGGCGCGTGCTGCTTGATGGGCACGATGTGCGCACACTTAAGGTTGATTCGCTACGCTCCCAAGTGCAGTTGGTCAGCCAGCATCCGTTCATTATGCGCGCCACTATCCGCGAGAATCTGTCCCTAGCAGCCCCACAGGCAGATACTGCCCAACTGTGGCAGGCCCTGGAGTACGCCCAGCTGGCTGCCGAGGTGCGGGCTATGCCTAAGGGACTAGACACGGTTGTGGGTGAGCGTGGCAGTTCGCTTTCTGGTGGCCAGGCACAGCGTCTAGCTTTTGCCCGGGCGCTGGTAGCTAAGCCGCGTCTGCTGATTTTGGATGAGTTCACTTCACATATGGATCTGAAGCTGGCTGCTAGCGTGCGCAAGTCTTTGCGCCAGGCATTACCTGAAGCCACTATTTTGGAAGTCTCCCATACGTTGGTGGGCCTAGAACTGGCTGACCGGGTAGTGGTCTTTGAAAACGGCCAGATTGTTCAAAGCGGCAAGCCCCAAAAGCTAATGAACACTCCCGGCCCACTGCGCCAGCTTATGGATCGCTAAACACCGCCGGGGCCTGCGACAGCCAACAAACCCCGACAATTACACAAATAAGTTAGCGCTAACCGTAATGGTTAGCGCTAACTATTTTTTAAGGGTGTTCACTGCAGCAGTTATGGCGCCAGCGCATTAGACACATGCTAGGCTCCCAGTTGCTGGGACAGAGCCTTGTATGGCCTTGTGGATGTCGCGACGCACTAGGCTCCCAGCTGCTGGGATAGGGCACGGTCTTCATCGGTAACTACCCCTTCAACTGAAACCTTGTCCAGGTAGGCCATGCCGTCAAAAGACAGCTCGCGGGCGTTTTCCGGGTCAGCTTTAGCATCGTTGAACTTACCGTGAGCCAGGCGGTCAACCACAATGGCAATGGCGCCGTCACCGGTTACGTTGGTAGCCGTACCGAAGGGGTCCAAAGCGATGTAGGTGGCGATCATAAGGGCAATGGCGGACTCGTTAAAGCCCAGCATTGAAGAGAGCACACCGGTGGCGGCCATAATCGCACCTCCGGGCACACCCGGGGCAGCCACCATGACAATACCCAGCATGAAAATGAAGCCGGCGTACTGCATAGTCGAAACATTCATGCCCTGGGAGGCAATGATGGCCAGTGAGAAGGCAGTAATTTTTGAGGTTGAACCAGCCAGGTGAATAGTGGCGCACAGAGGCACAGTAAAAGCAGCTACCGGCGCAGATACCCCATTTTTGCGAACCTGACGCAAAGTCACCGGGATGGTGGCAGCCGAGGAAGAGGTACCCAGGGCAGTGGTGTAGGCGGGCATCATGGTCCACAGCGCCTTTAACGGGTTGCGCTTGCCAATCAGCCCGGCCACCACAAACTGGGTCAGCAGGATAACCACTTCCAGCACCAGCACCACCACTACTACGCTCAGTAAGGTGCGCATAATGCGCCAGGCTGCACCTGAGATAGCCAGGTTCAAGAAGGTACCAAACACGTGCAGCGGTAGCAGCGGAATAATGATCTTGTTGATCAAAGAGCTAATGATAGCCCTAAATTCAATGCTGGCTTTACGCAGCACACCCCTGGGCACCAACGACAGGCCGATACCAATTACGAAAGACAGCAGCAGCGCCGTCATGACCCCAAAGACCGGGGGCATTTCCACTTCAAAATATGACTTAAGGCTGCCGGCGTCGGCCTTACCCACGTTAGAAGCCAAAGACTTGGTGATAATGTGCGGGAAAATGCTGGCGCACACCACGTAGGTAAGGAAACCTGAAAACAGGGTGGAACCATAGGCTAGGGCCGCAGTAATAGAGAGCCACTTACCGGCTCCACGCCCCAAATCTGCAATTGCCGGCGTCACTAAACCAACGATGATCAGCGGAATTGCAAAACTTAAGAACTGGGCGAAAATCGCCGAAAAAGTAACGAATACGCGCGCCAGCGGCACGGTGATCAGCGGGGAGGAGCCCACCTTAATAGAGCCCACCACCAAAGCGGTCACTATCGCTAGAATCACCCAAAACAAGATGCCGCCAGCTTTTACTAGCTTACGCACCGAGATCATGCCTTTTCCTTCGCTCACGGCGATGCGCCTGGCAAACGCGGTACGCCGCCAATAGCAACAGCGCCTAGGTGTGCAACATAATCTCAATATTTGGCTTATAGCGCTACATTCTCCGCATAGTGAGATTTTCTTACATTATTTTCGTAAATATGCATTCGCCGCATATAGCGAAATTTGTCAGTTTCTCATCGTTTTAACTGATCAATCCGATTATGGTGAAGCCATGAGCGCTAAGCAGGTAAATTGGCCCCGTTCAAAGCACAGCTATGTTGATTTAAGCGACGGGCGCCGATTGCATGTAGTGGAGCATCTGCCGTTTTCCGGGGCGGCTGCAACCAAGACGGCGCCAGTTGCGGGGGCAGCAACAGTGCCGGCTGCAGATGATGGTCTGTCAGCTAAAGCGCCGGTAGTGTTTGAATCCGGCCTAGGGCTCTCGCGCCTACTGTGGGCAAATGTGGCTCATTTACTGGCAAAAGCCGGCTATCGCACTATCAGCTATGATCGCTCCGGCCTGGGTCGCTCACCGGCCGCAACACAGCGCAGCCTAGAGGCCCTGGTGGCAGACCTAGAGCAGGTGGTGCGAGCTTACGCACCCCAGGGGGCCATTATTGTGGGCCATTCCTATGGGGGCATCATGGCCCGCGCCCTAACCGCACGCCAGCCACAGTTGGTTAAAGCGCTGGTGCTGGTTGATCCCTCAAGCGAATTTGTGGGGGCCCAAATTGGTCCCTTAGGTAAACGCCTGGAGGCACTTTTTGATTCGGCGATTACTTTTAGCCGCGATCTTAAACTACTGCCTGCTTTCCTGATGGCTTCAGGCTATAAGCATTTACCGGTGCGGTTGCAGCAAAAAGTGCGCGTCGAGGACGTCAGCGACGCCGCCTTAAAGGCGCGGCGGCAAGAAAATGAGGGCTACTATCCGGCTCTAGCGAAGCTGCGCGAGCATCCTCTGCCCCATCCGCAGGTGCCGGTAGAGATTTTATTGGCCAGCTCTTCACCTGAGTCAGAGTGGTTTAAGGCCCACAGTGAGTATGCGAGCAAGCTGCCTGATGCACACCTGTGGCAGGCCTCAACCAGCTCACATATGGTGCCGCTACTAAAACCCCAGGAAGTGGCCTTGGCAGTTAAGCAAGCCGACGCTCGTCGCAGCGCTTAAGCCAAAGGACTCCTAAAGCCGGAGGGCTACCTAAAGCTGCGGCGTCGGCCCCGGCAACTAAGCCAACTGACGCCCAAACCAGCCCAGTCAGCTGCGGCGTCGGCCCCAACCCAGCCACAGCCACAGCCAAAGCAGGCTTTAGTAGATGCGCGGCAGGTTAGCGTAGGTGGACAGCAGCACTAAACCAACGGTTAGGCCAGTACCTACCACTAAATCTTCAAACCGGCTGCGGGCTTGAATCCAGGTACCCTCGGGGCGCAGCAGGCGAATTATGGTAAGGGCGCCAGTCAGTGCAGCGGCCTCCAAAACCGCAAAACGTGAGTAACCCAGCAGCGCCGTGGCCACCACGATTAGCACGCAAACCGTCACTACCCCCACCCCGGCCACGCGATAGTAGTGACGCGGCGGCAACTGGTTAGGGGAAAGTACGCTTTCAGCTGTTTCTTCGCTCATTTTTCTCCTTGGCAACCGCTACAGCATACCTTTTACCGCGCCGTAGCTGGAGGCTTCAGCCGGTAGGTCACCGGTGTCGACGGCGTCGCTGATTTGTTCCAGCATCTGCTCTACCAGGTCAATTACGGCTTTTTTACCCTCAACCGGGCCACCGGCTAAGAGGCCGTCAGTACCCAAAAGCGCGGCAGCGGGCACCGCCTCAACCGCCAGTAGGCGCGAAACTTCTCCGTTAACGTCACGTAGATAGTGTCCACGCAGTGAGTAGGGGTCTCCCTTGGCGAAGTATTCCTCGGCGCTGCGTGGGGAAACCACCTTAATAGCCACCTGGGGAATGGCCTTGATCCAGCCGGGCACTAGGGCTTTAATGTCGTCGCAGTAGCCGCATTCCATAGATAGGAACAGCAACAGGTGAGCCTGGCGGGATGAGTAAGCGCGCAAGTCATAGCCACTTTCAAACTCGTCGTAGAGGGTGGCAATAGGGATCAGGGCGCGCAGATACTCGCCTTCTTGCTGGCTGGCGGGAGCGTCTAGATAATCTTGAGCAAAGCCGCTTTGCTCTACTGGCGCCGGGGCTTTACCCAGTGAAGCTTGGGCTAGTAGCCAAGTAACTGCCGCCACCGCTGCCAGGGCTAGAACTGTCGGATTAGTGGCCACTTGAAGCGCGAAAACTGGCGTGCCCAGGGCTAGCGCCACCAGCCAAAGCAAGGCCAGGGCCACCAGTGCCAGGTTGCGGGCAATTAGCGCCGGGCCCACTTGGGTGGCATTTTTAGCCCCAAAACAGTTGCAGCTGGCCTGATCTTGACGGGCCAGGCGCACAATCAGCACCAGGTAGAAACTAGCCAAAACCAGCGCGGCCAGGGCCACCGGCCAAGCCAGTATTCCGGGCACAACCAGTAAAGCTAGCGCCAGGGCCAGCTCACCCCAGGGGTGGGCGCGGCGCAGCCAGGTTTGGTTTAGGAATTTGGGTAGGCCCAGTTCACGCCAAGTATCGGCGTCATCGACGCCGGAGGTGAGCTTACCGATAGCAGCTGCGGAAAATACGGTCGCCAAAACTATGGGGGCGGCTACCAGTACTAAATCCATGGGGCTCCTTGTTTAACGCCTGGTTTAACACATTGGTTTCACCCGTTGGCGTGGGTGGGAACTTAAGGGGGCGGAACTTAAAAGGGGTTGGGATATAAAGCGGGGACAGGTATAAACCTGCCCCCGCTAAATGTATCAGTGAGCGAAGTGGCGCGTACCAGTGAAATACATGGTCACGCCGGCGGCCTGGGCGGCCTCAATCACTTCTGCGTCGCGGATGGAGCCACCAGGCTGCACCACGGCCTTAACCCCGGCGTCGATAAGCAGCTGCAGGCCATCGGCGAAGGGGAAGAAAGCGTCGGAGGCAGCCACGCTACCCACCGCACGCTGGGGGGCGCTGGTGGCCAGGATCTGGCTGGCATCCGCCCCACCGGCGCTGTTGGCCTGATTGGCGGCGGCGTCACCAGTGGCGCGCGCACCTAGAGTGTTAGCGCGTTCAATGGCCAGCTTGCACGAGTCAACGCGGTTAACCTGGCCCATACCCACACCCACAGTGGCTCCAGCGTGGGCTAGCAGCACCGCGTTGGAGCGCACCGAGCGCACAGCGTTCCAGGCAAAACGTAGGTCAGCTAGGGTTTCGGCGTCGGCGCTGGGGCCGGCCACCAGCTGCCACTGGGCCGGGTCGTCACCGGCGGCGTCAACATTGTCACGCTCTTGCACCAGTAGACCGCCGGTTACCTGCTTGAACTCATAGCCACCACGTACCGGCTTAGGCAGGCGCAAAATACGTAGGTTCTTCTTGGCGCTGAGGATTTCTAGTGCCTGCGGTTCATACTCAGGGGCCACAATCACCTCCGTGAAAATCGGCTTAACCTGGGCGGCCATGGCGGCGGTGACGGTGGCGTTGGTGGCGATTACGCCGCCGTAAGCAGACACCGGGTCGCAGGCGTGGGCCTTAGCGTGGGCCTTAGCTACATCCTCATCTACCGCAATGCCGCAAGGGTTGGCGTGCTTAACTACCACCACGGTGGTGGCCTCGCCTTGATCGTAGGCGGCGCGCACAGCCGCGTCAGCGTCGGTGTAGTTGTTGTAGCTCATGGCCTTGCCGTGCAGCTGCTCGGCGCCGGCAATGCCCTGGGCCTGGCCCTGGGTGTACAGAGCAGCGCTCTGGTGCGGGTTTTCGCCGTAACGCAGGGCGTGGGCACGGGTGAAGGTGGCGCCCACAAACTCCGGTAGGGCTGCCTCGGTCTCTAGCTGCTGGGAGAACCAGCTGGCCACGGCGACGTCGTAGCTGGCGGTGTGAGCGAAGGCGGCGGCGGCTAGGGCCCGGCGCTGAGAGAGGGTGAAGCCACCTGCAGACACAGCCTGGGCTACCTCAGGGTAACGGGCCGGGTCTACCACTACCGCTACTGCTGGGTGGTTTTTGGCGGCGGCGCGCACCATGGAGGGGCCGCCAATGTCGATCTGCTCAACGCAGGCGTCAAAGTCAGCGCCAGAGGCAACCGTGTCAGTGAAGGGGTAAAGGTTAACCACCACCAGGTCAATGGGAGCTACCTGCAGTTCACGCAACTGGGCCAGGTGAGCGTCCTTGCGGCGGTCAGCCAAAATACCGGCGTGAATCTTGGGGTGCAGGGTCTTAACGCGGCCTTCTAGGCACTCGGGGAAACCGGTAACCTGCTCCACCGGGGTGACCGGAATACCGGCTGCGGCAATGGTGGCGGCGGTGGAACCGGTAGAAATTAGCTCAACCCCGTTGGCGTGCAGCTGGGTGGCTAGCTCCACTAGGTTGGTCTTGTCATAAACGCTCAGCAGGGCGCGCTTAACCGGCACCTGGTCAGGGTTTACTAGACCTTCCGTGGGTACGTGAGCAGTGGGGATTGCAGTCAATTTGACTCCTTGAAACTGGAAAATAACTGCCTAGGCACCCAGGCGGGCGGCGCCATGGTTTACCCCTTAAAACTTAAGTTTCAAGGGCTCGCCGCTCCCCGGTGGTGACCCACCCACGCCAGTTACAGCGATAACAACCCCAGTCTACTGTAGAGTTGGGGTTGTTTTAAGTTAGTGCGCGCACACTATTGGGACCTACCAGATCCAGCTGCAGGATGCGCCAACTGCAGTATTTAGCTGCGTACTAGTTTGCCCAGCTCAGCTACAAGCTGAGGAGTTTCGGCGGCCTTAATACGCTCAGTTAGGCTCTCGTGAGTGTCACCGGGTTTAACCGGCACCTGCACCTGGGCGATGATCTTGCCGGTGTCCACGCCCGCATCCACCCAGAACAAGGTGGCTCCCGAAACCGTGGCGCCGTCAGCCAAAGCGTCGCGTACTGCATGGGCGCCAGGGTACTTGGGTAGCAAAGCCGGGTGGGTGTTAATGGTTTTGCCTCCAAATTCAGCTAGGAAGCTCTCCCCCACCAGCTTCATAAAGCCCGCGCAAACCACCAGGTCGGGCTGGTATTTGGCGACGGCGTCGGTGAGAGCCTGGTCCCAACTGGCGCGGCTGGGGTAGTCCTTTAGCGGCACCACAAAGCTGGGCACCTTGTACTGGGCGGCGTAATCGAGTGCTTTACAGGTTTTGTCGGCGCCCACTGCCACCACCTTTGCCCCATAGGTGGGGTCTTGGCAGGCCTTTAGGATAGCCAGCAGGTTTGAGCCTGAGCCCGAAGCCAGCACCACCAGGCGCTTGGGTTCATTGCCGCTGCGGGCAGCAGCTTTAGATGCGCTCATGGAAACTACCTCAATCTTGTGTTTGGTTTGACTTGCACCTAGACGCACACGCGGATGGGGCAACACCAGCCCCAGTAGGGTTGCGGCAAATAGTTGGGCAGCTAACGCACCCACCACCGCCAGGGTTCTGGGGCCAGCTACGCTCATGCGCCCCGGTCCCACAGAGCCACTAGCGGCCAGGCAAAGCAGCAAAATCACCAGTGAACTAGTAATAATCGCGGTTGCCCCCAGCGCCAGGGTGGCACGCAGGCTAATTAGCTTACTGTTGGCAGCCACTTTGCGCCCTATAGCCAGCCAGGTCACCAGGGTCAGCCCCAGTATTAGAACCACCATAATGATCCAGGCTGAGCCAAAAGCAGTTTTAGGTAGCGCCCCCAGCATTGGCAGGGCCGGCACGCTACCGGCGCGCACCACCCCCGGGCTAAACAAGCTGCCTTGACCCAGGGCAAAACCGGGTCCTGCCAGCCAGCTAAGCGCCCAGATGGCGGCGGTAGGCAGCCACAGAATCTGCAAGGTAAGTAGCGAAACAGTGGCCACAGTACCCGCCCCCACCAGGGAGTCATGCAGGGTGGAGATACGTGAAAAACCGGTCACTAGCGCCAGCGCTAAAACCACTAGCGCCGCCGTCGCTAAAGTCAGCAGCTCAAAGCCAGCCAGGCGCAACCCCAGGCCCAGCCACAGGGGCCGCCTAGCCCAGGCCTTACCTAAACGGGTGTCGTCTAAATGGCCGGCGCGTCCCAGTTCAACTGCGGCCACAACCGCCGCCAAAAGTGCACTAAAAAGCACCGCCGGGAAAAAACTGCTTGATGAGGGGGCGGTAAATGAACCCACAAAAGCTGCCCCCGCACTAGTGCAGGCAGTTACCACAATGGCCGAAACGTTAAACAGCTGAGCGCGCCTAATAAAGCTACGCGCCAGCCAGAGGTTGTAAACAGTCAGCCCCAGCAGCGGCAAAGATAGGGTGCCATCAATTTCGGAATGGCGCGCGCCCCCTAGCCCCAGCAGCCACAAATTAGTGCCTGAGGCCAGGGAGGACACAGTTGAATACTGCACTGAGGGGGTGACAATCAAAGCCACCAATAAGGTGGGGATAACGACACTCAGCCACCCCAAGGCAACCCATTCGACGCCGGCGCGTACGGCTCCAGGCCAGTCGCTAGGGACAGTCAGTTCGGTTCTAGTTGGGGTGGCTGAAGTGCTCATTAGTTAGCGTGGAGCTCCTGGTAGGCCGCACGTGCTAGCTCGGCGGTTTCGGTTGGGGTACGACCTACCTTAACCCCCACAGCCTCTAGCGCTACCTTTTTGGCCGCTGCGGTTCCTGAAGAACCCGACACAATCGCACCAGCGTGTCCCATGGTTTTACCCTCAGGGGCGGTAAAGCCGGCCACATAAGCCACCACCGGTTTAGTGACATGCTCGCTGATGTAGGCGGCAGCGCGCTCTTCGGCGTCGCCCCCAATTTCACCGATCATCACGATCACTTCAGTGTCAGGGTCGGCCTCAAAACCAGCCAGGGCGTCAATGTGGGTGGTACCCACCACCGGGTCTCCACCAATCCCAATGCAGGTGGTAAAGCCCAGGTCGCGCAGCTCATACATGAGCTGGTAGGTGAGCGTACCGGATTTAGAAACCAAACCCACCGGGCCGGCGTCGGTAATGTCAGGCGGGGTGATACCCACATTGGATTTAGCCGGGCTGATAATTCCCGGGCAGTTGGGGCCAATGATCTGGGTGCCGTGGGCGGCGGCGTAAGCCCTAAACATGGTGGCGTCAGCTACCGGCACACCCTCAGTGATAACCACAACCAGGCGCATACCGGCGTCGACCGCCTCAATCACGGCGCTCTTAGTGAAAGCCGGGGGCACAAACACTACGGAAACCTCGGCGCCAGTGGCGGCCTTACCCTCAGCTACAGTGCCGTAAACCGGAACCGATACCGTACCGGCCTTAACCTCGCTGCTGCCCGGGCCAATGGGGCTAACTTCAAAGTCAACGCTGGTACCAGCCTTGCGGGGGTTAACCCCACCCACAACTTTGGTGCCCGCGCTTAGCATACGGCGGGTGTGCTTTTGACCTTCGGAACCGGTCATGCCCTGGACCAGGACACGATCTGAGTACGAAAGAAAGATGCTCATTAGTTCTCCCCTAGTTCCTGGGCGATGGCGGTAACGCGGTCGGCGGCGCCATCCATAGTTTCGGCAATGGTTACCTGCGGCAAGTTAGCTTCAGCCAAGATAGCGCGCCCGGCCTCAGCTTGGTTGCCATCTAGACGCACCACGATCGGCTTAGTGAAGGACTCCCCTAGCGAGGACACTGCCGCAACAATGCCTTCAGCCACTGACACGCAAGAAGTGATGCCGCCAAAAACATTCACCAAAATGGCGCGTACCTGTGGGTCAGAGGCAACTACCTCCAGGCCGGTGGCCATCACCTGGGCGCTAGAGCCGCCCCCTAGATCTAGGAAGTTAGCTGGGCGCATACCGCCGTGGCGTTCACCAGCGCCAGCCACCACATCCAGGGTGGACATAACCAGGCCGGCACCGTTACCTAGCACGCCCACCTCACCGGTTAGGCGCACATAGTTAAGGCCCGCTGCCTTAGCGCGAGTCTCTAGCGGGTCAGCGTCTACCGTGTCTACAAACTGCTCGTGGTCACGGTGGCGCATACGGGCGTTGTCATCCAAGCTGACCTTGCCGTCCAGGGCTAGCACAGTGCCCTGCGGGGTTAGCACCAGCGGGTTTACCTCCACCAAGGTGGCGTCCTCACCAGTGAAAACCTCCCACAGCTTAAGGATTACCTCGGCGACGTCGTCGGCCACTTTACCGGGCTCAAAGCCAGCCGCAGCCACAATCTCAGCGGCCTTAGCGGCGTCGATCCCCACTAGCGGATCTACTGCCACCTTAGCTAAAGCCTCAGGGCGTTCCTTAGCTAAAGTCTCAATATCCATGCCGCCTTCACGCGAGCACATCGCCAGGTAAGCCCGCTGGGCGCGGTCTAGCAGCACCGAGAAGTAGAACTCCTGCTCAATGTCGGCACCATCGCTGATAAGCACCTTGCGCACGGTGTGGCCCTTAATGTCCATGCCAAGGATTTCCTGGGCGCGTTCAAAGGCCTCCTGTGCACTGCGCGCTAGCTTGACGCCTCCGGCCTTGCCACGCCCACCAGTTTTAACCTGGGCTTTAACAACCACTAGCTGGGAGCCGTTAGCAAATAGTTCCTGGGCGATTTCGCGCGCCTGCTGCGCAGTACTAGCTACCTCGCCACCAAGAACTGGCACCCCATGTGCTTTAAACAGTTGCCGTGCCTGGTATTCGTAAAGATCCACCGGCGTATCCTTTCAAGGGTTGACGGCATTTATTTCTATTAGGTTAACTCGCCTGTTCACGCAGTGGGGACTAAAGGGCCAAATTGGTCTTGATTTGCGCGCATACATGGCGTAAGCCACTCTTTATGTAGGACAATACTACTGGAGTTTTTTTACCCGGAAGGAGATGCAAGGTGGCTACAGAAAACACCCCGGTGCGTATTGGGGTGCTTACCTCCGGAGGTGATGCGCAAGGTATGAACGCTGCAGTGCGTGCAGTGGTACGTACCGCGCTACGTCTAGGAGCACAGCCCTACGCAGTCATGGAAGGCTGGGCCGGTGCGGTTGCTGGTGGAGAAGGGATTCGCCCGCTTAACTGGGACAGCGTGGGTTCTATCTTGCATCGCGGCGGTACCATCATCGGCACCGCCCGTTCCAAGGAGTTTCGCACCCGCGAAGGTATGCTCTCGGCGGCAGCTAACCTACTAGAGCATGGCATTGACCGCCTAGTGGTGATTGGTGGTGACGGTTCACTAACGGGTACCAACGAGTTCCGCAAAGCCTGGCCCTCACTGCTAGCTGAGCTTGTGGAAACTGGGCGTATCACCCCTGAAGTGGCCGCAGCCCACGCGCAGCTAATGATTGCTGGCCTGGTTGGTTCGATTGACAATGACCTGGTAGGCACTGACATGACTATCGGTGCAGACTCGGCTTTGCACCGCATTATGGAGGCTATTGACTCGCTATCGTCGACGGCGGCCTCCCACCAGCGCACCTTCGTAATTGAGGTTATGGGTCGCCACTGCGGCTACCTGGCGCTAATGAGTGCAGTAGCTGGCGGCTGCGACTATGTGTTTGTACCTGAGCTACCCCCGGCTGATGGCTGGGAAGAAGACATGTGCAACAAACTGCAGGCCGGGCGCGCCGCTGGACGACGTGACTCCCTGGTGATTGTGGCTGAAGGCGCCCAAGACCGTGAAGGCAACCGCATTACTGCCTCCGATGTCTGTGATGTGCTAGAAGAACGCCTGGGTGAAGATGCCCGCGTAACCATTTTGGGTCACGTTCAGCGCGGTGGCCGCCCCAGCGCCTATGACCGCTGGATGTCCACCCTGCTGGGTTACGCCGCCGCTCAGGAAGTTTTGCGAGCCACTCCTGAAAGTGAGCCGCACATTATTGGGGTGCGCCACAACCGCATTGCGCACCTGCCGCTAATGCAGTCGGTGGAAAACACCCGCGCTGTGGCCACCTACATTAAGGACGGCGACTATGAGGCGGCGGTAGAGGCCCGTGGCGCTTCCTTCGCGCAGATGCTGCAAATCTTTGAAAACATGTCCACCCCGCCGCTGCAGAGCTCTCACAACGAGGCCTCCCCGGTGAAGAACAAGCGCGTAGCTATTTTGCACGCTGGTGGCCTGGCTCCCGGCATGAACACTGCCGCCCGCGCTGCAGTGCGTTTGGGTATTGACCACGGCCTAACCATGCTGGGTATTGAAGGTGGTTTCCCGGGTCTGCTTGACGGCGCCGTAAAGGAGCTGTCTTGGGCCGACGTCGAAGGCTGGGTAGGTGAAGGCGGCGCGGCCCTGGGTACTCACCGTGACTACCCCACCATTGAACAGCTTTACAGCATCGGGCGCTCCCTAGAATCCAACCACATTGATGGTCTGATTGTGATTGGTGGCTTCAACGCCTACCTGGGGGCCCACACCCTAATCAAGGAGCGTGACCGCTACCCCGCCTTCAACATTCCGATTGTGTGCGTGCCCGCCTCGATCGACAACAACCTGCCCGGCAGTGAGCTGAGCATTGGTACGGACACCGCCGTGAACTCCACGGTTTCCACCCTGGACGCCATTAAGCTGTCTGCCTCAGCTTCTAAGCGCTGCTTCGTGGCTGAGGTTATGGGTCGACGCTGCGGCTACCTGACCCTAATGAGTGGCCTAGCTACCGGCGCTGAAAAGGTGTACCTGCCTGAGCACGACGCCACTCTTGACGAGATCGCCTCTGCCACCAGCGACATGGTTAAGTCCTTCCGCGACGGACGGCGCCTCTACCTGGTGCTGCGTAACGAGGCCGCCTGCGGCCTGTACT
>CAJZDJ010000010.1 GCA_915063485.1 uncultured Actinomyces sp. | reverse complement strand
CCTCTTTGCGCATCCATGCGGAATACACCCCGTAGAGGAACCCCCACGGCAACAGGTCCCAAACGAACTGAGGCAAAAACTCCTCAGCGAACTGAAGGACCGGATCATTCTCAACGCGCATCTCACCGAGCAGCTCCTGACACACCGCAGGCTCAATAAACGAATCGAACCACGGCCACATCAGGGCCTTGTGCGCGACGTACGCAAGAACCTCAGGCCGCTTCAAGTAATCGTTCTTGATCGCCTTGTTCTCATCCGCGCCAACATAGCGCTTGCGGAACGGAATGAGGATAAAACGGCGATAGAGCGACTCAGACTTGTCCTTCGAGGACGGCAACTCGTTGGCACAGAACACACACAAGCCACGACCCTTGATACTCGTCATTGGGCCGTGCTTAACGTTGAAGCGAGTCCAATCGTGAGTAACCCACGCCTTGAACGCCCCAGCTCGCTTCATGTAATCGCCAACCTCGTTCTCATCCGAGAGAACGCAAAAAGCGCTACGCAACTCCTCAGGAAGATACTGCTCTCCAAAATCAGACATTGAAAGCGTAGCCACTCGCTCAGCTCCCACGAGGTTTCGCATCAACTCAATAAGGGAACCCTTACCATTTGATCCGGTAGGGGAGTACAAGAGCATAGCCTTACCGAACGGGTGATTAGGGCGGAACAAGGCCGCAATGTTCTCCCAGAACAGCTGCTCGACTTCGGGATCATTGTTCGCAAGCTCCCTGAACCACTTGTCAATGTGCCACCCGTCAATCTCCTGGCACGAGGTAGCGTCTGCAAGGAAGGGGACGAACGCCTTCGACGTGAGAACAACCTCGGGTGAGAAATCACGCAGCTCCTTAGAGCGCACATTGAACAACCCGTTCGCCAATGCCACGACATCGCTGTCCTCGCTCTCCTTGAGCAACGGCAC
Source organism: uncultured Actinomyces sp. (assembly GCA_915063485.1). Classification (GTDB taxonomy): domain Bacteria; phylum Actinomycetota; class Actinomycetes; order Actinomycetales; family Actinomycetaceae; genus Actinomyces. The sequence goes on along the minus strand of CAJZDJ010000010.1, from coordinate 29,641 downwards.
CGAGTCGCGCACACATTCCACGACAGCGTTGAGATCCTTGGGTGAGATCGTGTAGTGGTACTGACGAGCCAGGCTACGAATACGCTCCTCAGCAGGCACGTACAGCCCCATATCAGGCCCCTCAGCCTCATAGGTCATCAGCTCAGCCGTCGCTCTTGACTTACCAATCAGACCCGTGTGCTTAAGCTCGCGCTTGAGAATACCCTCCGCAATCACAGCAGGCGGAAGAGCCTTGAGCTGCTGATAAGCGTCCCTACCCTTAAGGCCGTAAGCCACGCTCTCACTGACCAGACGCGTGTTAATCCGGTTCAGTAGCTCCATCTCCACGTCCTCAGGGCTGCATGTGCTCTGGTCCCTCGTGTCGAAGAAGAGCAAGACCTCATCATGGATGAGCTGGTTAATTGGTGGCTTCCGTACAGCACGCCTGTCAGATGTGGTAGAATGGGTGCCAACAGAACTGATTGCCTCGGTGCTCTCCTTGGGGGTGCCGGGGTGATTTTTTATGCTCGTCATCGCTGGCCTCCCGTCGTCTCAACGCGGTTGGCACGGAGGAATGCATCGAGGTCCTCAGGGAGGTACACGATACGAGGACGACCAGGGCTTCCAAGACGCAAGTACACAGGCCCTAGACCACGAACTCTCCAGTTCGCAAGCGTCTGAGGAGACAAGCCGAGATAGATTGCTGCTTCTTCGGTAGTGAGAACAGCAGGGGTAACGAGGGTAGTAGGGGTAGACATTGAGGTCTCCTAGATATAGAGGATCTAGGCGACCCGAGTGGGATCCCTCGGTTGCAACGGGTGTTACATCGCTTGGTTTTGTGGCGACGGAGGCCACGCCTACTTGCTTATTCAGCATCCCTTATAGCATGCCAAAATAATACCACCATATACCTACATTTGGCAACACATCAGCGTTAAATTGAACCACAATTGCTAGTCCCTATGTATAATTAAGGTATGCCTAGACTTCAAATCGCCTCAGGAACCAACACAATCGACTCCGTGACCCCGGTCCGTCTTGCCAACGGCAAATACCGCATCCAATGGAAAATCAGACTCCAGGATGGTCGTCTCCTCTCGCGTGACACTACAGGCTCAACCAAAGGCGAGGCCCGTGCACGTGCGCACGCAAAAGCTGCTGAACTACTCGCACAGGGAGGAACTGGGGGCACGTGGAAACCATCATCGCTTGCAACCGAATATCTGGAAACGGTATCCAAACCCATCATCACCGAGTCCTCACGCCTGTCGCCCAACTCCAAGGCCCGCTACAAGACTGTGCTGACCTACCTCACTGAGGCGTTCAAGGGGTACTCCATCGCCTCAGTTGCCCGCAGGCGCACCATCGAAGAACTGCTCAAGGGGATCGCTGCTGAGCACGGCGCAGAGAGCGGCAGGCACGCCAAGGGAGTAGCCAGCAGGTACTTCTTTGAAGAACTCATCAAAGACGATGTCATTGAATTCAACCCTCTCGCAGGCGCACGGATCGACCTAGGAACGGTCAAAAAGACCACGCGCCCTGAAGGAGGGCGAGCGCTCACTACAGCCGAATATGACCGTGTGCTTACCCATCTGCTCACCCTCGACCCTGCCGAAGGTGTAGTACCACCCAAGCGAGGCCGGTACACGCTGGCAGACCGCGTTGCCGTCCACCGCTGCTGCATCGACCTAACCCTGCTCCAAATGGCCACAGGGCTGCGTGTGAGCGAGGCAAGAACTCTCATGTGGGACGACATCATCACCGACGACCAAAACCGCCCAGCGTGCATTATTCGAGCTGAAAACGCCAAGACTGGCACCACCCGCGTCGCGGCTCTCGTCGAGCCTGCGGTCTATGAGCACCTCATCCGTAGACGAGATGAGGTCGGGGGAGCCTATGTTGTGGGCGCACCGCTCAACCCGGACACCGAGTGGGACAGATACAACGCTCAGAAGGCTCTCAAGGCGTTCTATAAGGATCTGGCTCGCGACTGCGGAGTGCCTCTGTTGGAGACCTACCGCACCCACGTCTGGAGAACCACCCTCAACACCATGTACCGCACGGACGTAGACGCGCTACTGCGTGCTCGAACGCTCGGCCACTCGGTCGATGTGAACGCTCAGGCATACTCAGACCTGTCAGACCTCACAACGCTGTACGAGGCAGCCCGAGCACGGCGTAGGGAGGAAAAGTAGTCCCTACCTTATTCCCTATCTTTCATGGGGATATGCCGGTAACTTCAAGTATCTTTAGGGAAGGATAACGGGACAGTTACCGCACGATAGCAACGATTGCTCGGCTGTATCTCACTGTTTCATTAAAAAGAGGTGCAGACCCCGGAGGTCGCAGGTTCGAATCCTGTCCCCGCTACGAGTTGGCCCAAGGCTTAGCCTTGGGTCTTTTTTTACACCAAAGCGAGGCCCCATGATTCGTTTTGAAAATGTCAGCAAAAGCTATGACAAGGGCGTTACTTTTGCAGTAAAAAACTTCTCCCTAGAAGTTAAACACCACTCAACTACAGTGCTGCTGGGTACCTCAGGCTGCGGTAAAACCTCACTACTGCGCATGGTAAACGCCATGGTTAGGCCCACCAGCGGCAAAGTATGGGTACGCGGTAAGAATGTAGCTGAAAGTGACCCAGTGAAACTACGGCGCTCGATCGGTTATGTAATCCAAGATGGTGGCCTGTTTCCCCACCGTAATGTGCTAGAAAACATCGCCACAGTACCACTGCTAGAAGGTGTCAGCCGCGCTAAAGCCCGCCGGCGTGCCCTGGAACTACTTGAACTGGTTGGGCTTGAAAGCGACTATGCTAGCCGTTTCCCAGCGCAGCTTTCTGGTGGCCAACGCCAGCGCGTAGGGGTAGCCAGAGCCCTGGCTAACAAAACGGATATCCTACTGATGGATGAGCCTTTTGGAGCGTTAGATCCAATTGTGCGCACCCAGCTGCAAGAGCAGGTGGCTTGGCTGCGTGATCAAGTAGGTACCACCATTTTGCTGGTTACTCACGACGTTGACGAAGCCTTCAAGCTAGGTGACCAGATAGTGGTGCTAGAAACTGGCGCTAAAATCGCACAGGCAGGCGACGCCCGCACGCTACTAAACCAAAGCGCAAACCAGTTTGTGTCCGACTTTATTGGCCGCTCCCAGGCCGCGCGTAGATTGCAGGTGGACGAGGCGGGTCTAGTTACTGACTTGCTCGGGGTCCCGGTAGGCAAACTAGCCGCCAGTTCACAGACCAAGGCGCGCCCATGAACTGGCTGATTCATAACTACGCCTGGGTGCTGGAGCTGCTTGGGCAGCATCTAGTTATTGCTGTAAGCGCGATTGTTGTCGCCTTAGTTATTTCCATTCCACTAGGGCGGGCGGCGGTTAACTCTGCTTTTGGTCGGGGCCTGGTCAGTGTAGTTGGAGCGATGTATGCGCTGCCTTCACTAGCCTTACTTATTTTGGTGCCGGTCATTATTGGTACCCCGCTGCGCTCTAGCCTCAATATGGTGATTGTGCTGAGCATTTACGGGGTAGCCATTATGGCTGGCCCCTGTGTGCAAGCTTTTAGTGGCCTGCCTGAACAAGTGTTGTTAAGTGCTGATGCCTGTGGCTATGGGCGTTTGCGCCGCTGGTGGCAAATCGAGTTGCCACTGGCTTTGGCGGTGATTGCTAGCGCCGCGCGGGTACTGGTTACTTCCACTATCTCTTTGGTTACGGTGGCAGCGTTCATTGGTATTTCAAGCCTGGGTACTTTGCTTACTGATGGTTTCCAACGTGGTATCAGCGCTGAGGTGATCACCGGTTTGGTAGTTACGATTATTTTGGCTTTGCTACTAGATGGGTTAGTGGCTTTAGCTCACTGGCTGCTTAGCGGTTGGAGGCGCGCATGAGCTTAATTCTTGCGGCTGCTACGTGGATTGCCGACGGCGCCAATTGGCTAGGTCAACGCGGTATTGCTTGGCGCCTGGTACAGCATTTAGGAGTTAGCGCCCTAGTGCTAGTAATCAGTGCGGTGATTGCGCTGCCGCTGGGGATCTATATTGGTCACAGCGGGCGAGGTAAATGGCTGATTAATCTAACCGGCGCGGTGCGGGCGATACCTACGCTGGGTTTACTGACCCTGTTTGGGCTTTGGATCGGTATTGGCCTGCCGGCGCCAGTGTTGGCGCTAGTTGCTTTAGCGATTCCACCTTTGCTAGCTGGAGCCTACAGTGGCGTAGCCGGGGCGCCACCTAGCGTAGTGGATGCTGCGCGGGCTCTGGGCATGAAAGAAAGCGAAATTCTTAGCCAAATCGAACTTCCCCTGGCTCAGCCCTTACTGGTTGCAGGCCTGCGCAGCGCTAGTTTGCAGGTGATAGCTACCGCCACATTAGCTGCCTATACCGCCAACTATGGGCTGGGGCGCCTGCTTTACTTAGGCCTGAAAACCCGCAACTATCCGCAAATGATTGCCGGCGCCATACTGGTAGTGGCCCTAGCTTTGCTGGTCGATTGGCTGCTCGGCCTGTGTCAACACCGCATTGAAAGACAGCTAAGCGCAACTAAGGTGGGTAAATGAAAACGCACAAACTTAGTCGGGCACATGCCGCCACTTATATGGCTACTCGTCGCGCGGTTCTAACCGGAGCTTTGGCCGGGATTGGCACTTTAATGGGCGGCTGTGGCACTGAGCAGAGCCTGGCCGGATCCGCTGGGGACACTAATACTTTGGTGATAGGCAGCCAGGACTACTACTCCAACGAAATCATTGCTGAGATCTACGCCCAGGGCCTAGAAAAGCTAGGCTACAAAATTGACCGCCAAATGCGTATTGGTCAGCGAGAAATCTACATGCCTGAGCTTAAAGCTGGCGCCATTGATCTGCTACCGGACTACACCGGCAACCTGCTGCAGTTTTTAAACCCGAAAGCTACCGTGACGGCGTCGCAGGCAGTTTACAACCAACTGCGTGAAGTTTTACCTGATGGTTTGCGGATCCTTAACCAAGCTCCCGCTAGTGACCAAGACTCATATGTGGTTAGTGCCAAACTAGCCCAACGCTACAACCTAAAACAGATTGGTGACCTGCGTGCAGTGCCAAACTTGGTGCTAGGAGGTAACTCAGAGCTAGAGACCCGCCCCTATGGGCCCAAAGGGCTCAAAAGCGTCTACGCAGTTAACGTCAAATTCTCGCCAATTGAAGATTCTGGTGGTGCGCTCACCGTTAAGGCACTACGCGATAACTCCATTCAGCTTGCTGATATCTACTCCTCAGATCCGGTTTTAGCCAGCTCTGACCTGGTGGTCCTAGCTGACCCCAAGAGTCTATTTCTCGCCTCCCAGGTGGTACCGGTTATTTCTGAGCGCATAGATGAACGCGCTGGTGCCCAAATCAACCGCATCAGTGCGGCGTTAACTTCGCGTGCACTGATTGAAATGAACCACCAATCAACCAAGCTGCAACGCTCTGCCCGCGACATCGCTAAAGCCTGGTTGGCTACCCAAAGCGCCAACGCAAGCTAGTTTCACGTTAAACGTTTCTTATGCCAGTGTTGAAAACGATGGTGCAAAGCCTTGTGCCAGCGCAAGTATCAGTGCCAAAGCGGCGTCGTCGTCGTCCAGACGCGCATATGACTTAACTATTGGCGAAAAGCTGCACCAATGGGGCCAAGGTGCTATTTCATAGTCTCTAGCTGGGATAGGCTTAGCTGCGATAACGGATTAACTGCGATGAAGGAGCAAACGTGAGTACACGTACCGAGTCCGACTCCATGGGGACCATTGAAGTTCCCGCCGAGCATTACTGGGGCGCGCAGACTGAGCGCAGCCTGCACAACTTCGACATTGGCCGCAACACCTTCGTGTGGGGCCGTCCCATGGTTAAGGCCCTAGGTGTACTAAAGAAGTCCGCCGCCCTAGCCAACGCTGAACTAGGCGAGCTACCCCAGGACATCGCAGACCTAATCGCCAAGGCCGGCGACGAGGTCATCTGCGGCAAGCTGGACGATGAATTCCCGCTAGTAGTGTTCCAGACCGGCTCTGGCACCCAGTCCAACATGAACGCCAACGAGGTCATCTCCAACCGCGCCATTGAGCTGTCCGGTGGGCAGATGGGCACCAAGACCCCGGTGCACCCCAACGACCACGTCAACCGGGGCCAGTCCTCCAACGACACTTTCCCCACCGCCATGCACATCGCCGTGGTCAGCGAGCTGCAGGAGATGTACCCCAAGGTCACCCAGCTGCGCGACACCCTAGACGCCAAGGCTAAGGAATACACCGATGTGGTCATGGTGGGGCGCACCCACCTGCAGGACGCCACCCCCATCACCCTAGGCCAGGTAATTTCCGGTTGGGTTGCCCAGATTGACTTTGCTCTAGACGGCATCCGTTACGCCGACTCGCGCGCTCGCGAACTGGCCATCGGCGGTACCGCTGTGGGCACCGGCCTCAACGCCCACCCCGACTTTGGTGCGCTGACCGCTAAGAAGATTAGTGAAGAAACCGGCATCGAATTCAAGCAGGCTGACAACCTATTCGCCGCCCTAAGCGCCCACGACGCCCTGGTGCTCGTCTCCGGCTCCCTGCGCGTGCTTGGTGACGCCCTGATGAAGATCGCCAACGACGTGCGCTGGTACGCCTCCGGCCCCCGTAACGGTATTGGCGAGCTGATCATCCCCGAAAACGAGCCCGGCTCCTCCATCATGCCCGGTAAGGTCAACCCCACCCAGTGTGAAGCCATGACTATGGTGGCCGTGCAGGTATTTGGTAACGACGCCGCCGTTGGTTTCGCTGGCTCTCAGGGTAACTTCCAGCTCAACGTGTTCAAGCCGGTTATGGCCTGGAACGTACTGGAGTCCATCCGCCTGCTAGGCGACGCTTGCGTCTCCTTCGACGTGCACTGCGCCTACGGCATTGAGCCCAACTATGCCAAGATCAAGCACAACCTGGACATCAACCTGATGCAGGTGACCGCGCTTAACCGCCACATCGGCTACGACAAGGCTTCCAAGATCGCCAAGAACGCTCACCACAAGGGCATCTCGCTGCGCGAGTCCGCTCTGGAGCTAGGTTTCCTAACCGACGCCGAGTTTGACGCTTGGGTTGTGCCCGCAGACATGACCCACCCCAGCGCAGCCAAGTGATCATTAGCTAGTTAACTTTAGCTGATTAACCGGTGGCCGGGTCCTTTTAGGACCTGGCCACTTGTGTTTTGCCCTGCACTGTTTTTACTGCGCACTGTTTTGGGGCGCTGGCCTGTCAACTGGCAGCTGCTGGCTCTGGGCACCAACACCGAGATCCTTAAAGCTCAGCTGGCAGCCTAAGCGTCGTCGGCGCGGGAGCTGAAATTGACTGACGCCACGGGTAAGATAGCTGTGGATTGTTTTGCGCTCAGGCGTGCATATTCAAGCGAAAGGCTAACGTGGCAGAGTACATCTACCAGATGATCAAGGCCCGCAAAACCATTGGTGACAAGGTCATTCTCGACGACGTCACCATGGCTTTCTTCCCCGGAGCCAAGATCGGTATGGTCGGCCCCAACGGTGCCGGTAAATCCTCGATCCTAAAGATCATGGCTGGTCTAGATCAGCCCTCCAATGGCGAAGCCCGCCTCAGCCCCGGTTACACGGTAGGCATCCTCATGCAGGAGCCGATCCTCAACGAGGAAAAGACCGTACTGGGTAACGTAGAAGAAGGCGTCGCCGACATTAAAGGCAAGCTTGACCGCTACAACGAAGTCAGCGCCCAGATGGCAGATCCGGACGCAGACTTTGACGCCCTACTTGAGGAAATGGGCAAGCTGCAAGACCAGCTCGACGCCGCCAACGCCTGGGACCTAGACTCCCAGCTGGCCCAGGCTATGGATGCCCTACGCTGCCCGCCGGCAGACGCCATGGTAAAGAACCTCTCCGGTGGTGAGCGCCGTCGTGTGGCCCTATGCAAGCTACTGCTAGAAGCCCCCGACCTCCTACTGCTAGATGAGCCCACCAACCACCTGGACGCTGAATCCGTGCTCTGGTTGGAGCAGCACCTATCAAACTACAAGGGTGCGGTTATCGCCATCACCCACGACCGTTACTTCCTAGACCACGTAGCCCAGTGGATCGCTGAGGTAGACCGTGGTCACCTTTACCCCTATGAGGGCAACTACTCCACCTACCTGGAAACCAAAGAAAAGCGTCTAGAAGTCCAGGGTAAGAAGGACGCCAAGCTAGCCAAGCGCCTCAAGGACGAGCTGGAGTGGGTACGTTCCTCCGCTAAGGGACGCCAAACCAAGTCCAAGGCCCGTCTGGCCCGCTATGAGGAAATGGCCGCTGAAGCCGAGCGCACCCGCAAGCTCGACTTTGAAGAAATCCAGATTCCCCCGGGCCCGCGCCTGGGCTCGGTGGTACTTGAAGCTACCAACCTACAAAAGGGCTTTGATGGCCGTAGCCTAATCAATGGCCTGTCCTTCACCCTGCCGCGTAACGGCATTGTGGGTGTCATCGGCCCCAACGGTGTTGGTAAGACCACCCTGTTCAAGACCATTGTGGGCCTAGAGCCTCTCGATGGGGGAGAGCTTAAGGTTGGCTCCACCGTGAAGCTGTCCTATGTAGACCAAAACCGCGCCGGTATTGACCCCAACAAGACCCTGTGGGAAGTTGTTTCTGACGGCCTGGACTACATCCAGGTAGGCAATGTGGAGATGCCTTCACGCGCCTATGTGGCTGCTTTCGGTTTCAAGGGTGCAGACCAGCAAAAGCCTGCCGGTGTGCTCTCCGGTGGTGAGCGTAACCGCTTGAACCTGGCCCTTACCCTCAAGCAGGGCGGTAACCTGCTGCTGCTGGACGAGCCCACCAACGACCTGGACGTGGAGACCCTCTCCAGTTTGGAAAACGCCCTGCTGGCATTCCCCGGTTGCGCTGTGGTTATCACCCACGACCGTTGGTTCCTCGACCGCGTGGCTACCCACATTCTGGCTTGGGAAGGCACCGACGAGCACCCCGACAACTGGTACTGGTTCGAGGGTAACTTCGAGTCTTACGAGAAGAACAAGGTTGAGCGTCTAGGCCCCGACGCCGCCCGCCCGCACGCGGTGACCTACCGTAAGCTCACCCGCGACTAAGAAGCTGGGGCTGGCTAGACAAATCTGGGTCTGGTCCAAAAAATCTAGATCCGGTCAAACAAAGCTAGATAACGATTGTTGCCGCCGCACTTAGTGCGGCGGCAACAGTTTTTTGTATGATTTGTGCTTGTTTGTCTTATGGCCGGCTTTAGCCGTCTAACTGCACGGCCCAGTTGCCACTAGATTTTTGGCCCTCACGCGGAATGCGAATCATGCCTTCCTGACTGATTGAGGAAACCAACTTGCCAGCCTGGTTATACACCAGGGCGCGGGCAGCGGCGCGCCCACCACTAGAACTAGGTGAATCCTGCACAAACAGTAGCCAGTCGTTAACGTTAACGTCACGGTGGAACCATTGGGCATGGTCTAGGGTAGCTAGGCTCATGCCGGGGCTACGCCATGACAGGCCCTGGCTACGTAGCGCTGGCTCCAGCATGATCTGGTCACACACATAAGCCAAAATAGCTCGGTGCACCATCTGGGTGGCACTGGCAGGCACCGCTCCGCGCACCTTAATCCACACATGCTGGTGGCTGTCAGGCTGCTTGGGGGGCTGCAGATACAGGTTGCCTTCCACATGGCGCACATCGAAGGCCGCTGTGCGCCCCAAGAACCGCGCCACTGGATGATCCACGTTACGGAAAATAGCCAGGGCACTAACTAGCTCATCAGGTCCGGGCACCTTAGGCATGGGCTCATACAAATCAATGCCATCTTGGCGTTTTTGGAAGGAAGCGATAACCGTGGCCATATTGCGTCCATCCTGGCTGGCACGCACCTGGCGCTGGGAGAAGGAACGCCCATCACGGAGCGCCTCAACCTCATACTGCACCGCTTTTTCCGGGTTACCCCCACCCACAAAATAGGTGTGCAAAGCGTGCAACTGACGCTCATAGCTATCACCTGGGGTGGTGTCAAAGCAGGCAGCTGCCGCCAGCACCGCCTGGCCAAGGACCTGACCGCCATAGATGCGCCCAGACAGCTGGGGGAGTGAATCACCCTCAAAACGGCCCATCACGGTGCCGGGTGGGAAGCCCTCAGTGTCCCCGCCGACGCCGTCGAGCCGGGCACAAGCCTCTAAATCGCTCTCTTCAGGGTCCCAAAACTCAAGCGCACGAAGCGCCAGAGACCGGGTAACCCCAGCCAAAGGCTCTTCGTGCGCTAGTGGAACCGGATACGGTTCAATCACAGACCGAGTTCCTCCAGGATCGGCAGCTCGGCGCGGACAGCGGCGCGGGCTTCCGCAGCCTCGGCGCAAGCCAGGGCGATGTCAGCTAGGCGCTTGCAGTCCTCACGGGTGACGCTCTTAAGTACGGCGTCAACGTCGGCCAGTGCGCGAGAGGTCATGGACAGCGAGGCCACACCCAGACCCACCAGCACTACGGCCAGAGCCGGGTCGGCAGCGGCTTCACCACACACACCCACCGGAGACTTCTTTTCGCTGGCGGCGGCGCCGTCACAAGCGATCTTTAGCAGCCGCAGTACGGCCGGCTGCCAGGGGGTGTTCAGGTCAGCCAGGGAACCGAGCATACGGTCGGCAGCCATCACGTACTGGGTTAGGTCGTTGGTACCCACCGAAGCGAAGTCGGCGTACTTGAACATGTGGTCAGCCATAGCCGCAGCTGAGGGGACCTCAATCATCATGCCGGCAAAGTCTAGGCCGTAGGAGCGGGCCTTCTCGGTGAAAGCCTTGGCCTCAGCGGGGGTGGAGATCATGGGGGCCATGACCCACACCTTGGCGTCGGTGTCGGCGGCAGCCTTGGCTAGGGCCTCTAGCTGGTGCTCTAGCACCTCGGGGCTGCGGCGGGCGGTACGGTAAGCGCGTACACCCAGAGCCGGGTTGGCCTCTGAGGTGTCGGTTAGGAAGGGTAGCGGCTTGTCAGCGCCGGCGTCGAGGGTACGTACTACAACCTTCTTACCGGGGAAGGCCTCAAAGACCGGGCGGTAGGAGTTGTACTGGTCCTCAACTGAAGGCTCTTCGGGCTGGTCCAGGAAGCAGAACTCGGTACGGAACAGGCCGATACCCATTGCGCCAGCGGCGGCAGCCTTGCGGGCGTCCTCAGCGTCACCAACGTTAGCTAGCAGCTGCACCTCGATGCCGTCAGCGGTGGCGCCGTCGCCGTGGAATTCACGCACTACGCTGGCCAGCTCGCGGGCCTTACGTAGCTGCTCCTCGCTGGGGTTGAGGAAGATTTCGCCCTTGGTGCCGTCTAGCAGCACGATTTCGCCTTCAAGCAGCTGGTCGGCTACGGCCTCACCGGTGCCAACGATGGCCGGGATGCCTAGGGCGCGGGCCAAAATGGCGGTGTGGGAGGTGGGGCCACCTTCGCTGGTTACGAAACCGATTACCTTGTCGGGGTCTAGTAGCGCGGTGTCAGCCGGGGCTAGGTCAGCAGCAACCAGAATGAAAGGCTCGGGGCGGGTAGGAATACCGGGCATGGGGGCGTCGGTTAGCACGGCCACGATGCGGTCGCGTACGTCGCGTACGTCGCGAGAACGCTCAGCCATGTAACCACCCAGGGACTCAAGCATGGCGGCTAGCGAGTCAGCGGCCTCCCACACAGCGCGCTCGGGGGTAATGCCACGGTCGCGCACTAGCGCCTGAGCTGAAGAGGTTAGGGTGGGGTCTGCGGCCATCTGGGCAGTGGTCTCAAGTAGAGCACGACCCTCGTCCTTGGCCTCTGCTGCAGATAGTTCCAGGTCCTTCTTAACCTTAAGCGCGGCGGCGGCGATACGCTCGGCTTCGGCGTCGACGTTGGCACCGGCGGGTAGGTTGGCTACTGCGGGCTCCTCAATGCCGGGGGCCATCCGTGCCACCGGGCCACCTACACGGCCGGGGCTTACGCCGATACCGTGCAGGGTTAGAGTGGAGTTTTCCGCTGCGGTCATTGCTGTCTCCTTGCTGCGATTGGGGGCTACGGCACCTTACGTCATCACCGGATTGGTAACGTAGGTAACGCCGTTTGCTGTGGTTATCGTATGTCTTTTTGATGACAGGCGAAACCTATTGCGGAAAATTTCTGTATTAGGTAGTCGACCAGGGACTTGGTGCGTTAACATCACCATACGAGTCCATATCAACCGATTAGGCAGCCGCTGTATGAGCGAAAATTTCGAATGGCAACAGCCTGAGCCGGCCGTAATTGAACTAGCCCAAGCCCACGGTGTGGGCACCGAGTATTGGGACTACTACGGCAATCAGGCTAATCCTTCCCGTCAGACTCTGTTGGCAGTTTTAACTGCACTTGGGGTAGACGTTTCTAGCGACGAAGCAATTGCGCGTTCACTGGAGGATGTGCACCTGGGTTCTTGGCGCCAGACTCTGCCCGGATTTACCGTAGTGCGTCAAGGACATTGGAAGCATGTGCCGGTGCATGTTCCCGATGGCGCCAGCGTGCGCGTAGACGTAGTACTGGAAACTGGCTCCACTGTTGCGCTTGAACAGGTAGATGACTGGGAACCTCCGCGCTGGGTTGACGGCGTATTTACTGGTCAGGCCTCTTTTGGTCTGCCCACCGATCTACCGCTAGGCTGGCATGAGCTGGTGGCTTATGTGGGTGACGACGCCCAGGGCGTACGTGCTCCGATGGCGGTTGTGCCCGACAAACTAGAGCTACCTGCCGCCTTGGGGAAGCACAGCTACGGCATGATGACCCAGCTGTACTCGGTGCGTTCAAACGATTCTTGGGGTATTGGCGACCTGGATGATCTAACTGAGCTGGCTAGCTTCTTTGGGGATGAAGGCGCTGACTTTATCCTGATTAACCCGCTGCACGCCGGTGAGGTGGTTTCTCCGCTAACTGACTCGCCTTACCTGCCGGTTACGCGCCGCTTTGTTAACCCCATTTACATTCGCCCGGAAAACATTGCTGAGGTGGCACGTCTAAGCGGCCCGCAGCGTTCCTTGCTGCACTGGGGTCTAGACGAGCTACGCCCGCTAAACACTTCTGCTGCCCCGATTGACCGTGACGTAGTGTTTAAGGCTAAGCGTGAGGCTTTGGAGGTTATTTACGACGCGGGCCGTTCGCGTTCACGTCAGCGTGACTTCGAGCGTTTCCGCGCTGAGCAAGGCGATGGTTTAGAGCGTTTTGCACTTTGGTGTGCGCTTTGTGAAAAGTACGGGCCGATGAAGTCTTGGCCTGAGCATCTGCGTGATGCTAACAGTGCGTTTGTAGCTAATGAGGCCCACACCCTGGCTGGACGTATTGACTTCTATGCTTGGCTGCAGTGGATTGTTGACGAGCAGCTCCAGCGCGCCCAGGCGGAAGCTAAGGCCTCTGGCATGTCTTTGGGTATCATGCATGACCTGGCGGTGGGTATTAACCCGAACGGGGCTGATGTGTGGACCACCCCGGAGGTATTTGCTGCTGGCGTGAGCGTGGGTGCCCCGCCGGACATGTATTCGCCGCTGGGCCAGAACTGGTCCCCGCCGCCCTTTAGCCCCACCGGCCTGGCTAAGGCGGGCTATGCACCGCTGCGCGACATGGTACGCACAGTGCTGCGTCACGCAGGTGCGCTGCGCCTAGACCACGTGATGGGCTTCTTTAGGCTCTGGTGGATTCCTGAGGGTCACAGCCCTAAGGAAGGTGCCTACGTTTACTACGACTATGAGGCCATGATCGGCATTGTGCTGCTAGAGGCACAGCGGGCCGGGGCTCTGGTAATTGGTGAAGACCTGGGCACGGTTGAGCCTTGGGTGCGTGCACACCTGGCTGAGCGTGGAGTGCTGGGCACCAGCGTGTTGTGGTTTGAAAAGATGGAAGGCGATTGGCCGCTATATGCCGACCGCTACCGCGTAGATGCGCTTTCTACGGTTAACACCCACGACTTGCCGCCCACCGCGGGTTACTTGGCTGATGAGCATGTGGCTTTGCGTTCGCGTCTGGGTCTGCTTGACTGCGATAAGGAAGTTGCGCTGCGTGAGTCGCGTAAAGAACGCGAAAAGATGCTGATCCGCCTGCGTGAATACGGTCTGCTAGGCGATGACCCCACTGAGCGTGAGGTTATCGAGGCCCTATATGCCTATGTTTTGCAGACTCCCTCGCGTTTGGTGGGTGTGTCTTTGGTCGACGGCGTAGGCGAGCGTCGTACTCAGAACCTGCCGGGCACGGACGACGAGTACCCCAACTGGAAGATGCCTTTGTGTGATGGCAGTGGCGATCCAGTATTGGTGGAAGATCTGCCCAACAACGCCCGCCTATTGAGCCTTTTGGCAGTGGCTCGCGCTGGTGTAGTTAAGTAGACACTGACCAGATTAAACTTGCCCCCTTGCTGCTTAGCAGTAAGGGGGCAATTGTTTGCTATGAACAACTATAAATAATTACCGGTTTTGATGCTGTCTAAATTGCTTCACTAAGTAATTGGTAATTATTCTTCCTTAAGGTTTCCTGAATGTTCTCTTTATTGGATCTAAAAGGTGAAACAAAAGCATAACAGATTGACAAAATTGGTGCCGTGTGATACAATTAATATCGATATGTTAAGTCATATCTGAAAGGGAATTTCATATTATGAATATTAAACGGTTGCTTACCGTTACGGCGGCTTTAGCTACCTTCGCTGCCACTCCACTTGCTTATGCGGCACCTGATCCGTACGTAACTAACTACGGTTTGACTAGCTCAGACAAGTCCGTAACTGCTGCTGATGCAGCAAAATACGGGGCTAAAGTGTCCTACTCTCGCTATGAAGCCACTAACGCTGAGCTAACTGAAGCTAAGCGGGTAGATTCTACCGGTTTGGAATCTACTGCTATTGAGGCTTCAAACCAGTCTTATGTTGAGCTGTCTAGCAAAGATTCTGCAGTTACTTTCAAGGTAGCGCAGGCAGCTGACGCACTTACTGTGCGCTTCACTTTGCCTGATGGCGCTAACGGCAAGCTGGCTGTGAAGGTAAATGGCGAGACGGTCTCTACCCTAGATTTAACTGCCAAGCACGCTTGGCAGTACGTGGATGGTAGCGTTGCCCATAATTACAAGACTGCCAATTCTAAGGCTCGTTTCCGCTTTGATGAGGTGCACACTTTATTGAGCACCAAAGTTAAAGCTGGCGATACCATTTCCTTGGTTAAGGTCTCTGACGACTCAACCGCTTACGGAATTGACTTCATTGAACTTGAAGAAGCTGGCGCAGCCATCGCCAAGCCGGTCGGGGCAATCAGCATTACTGACAAGGGTGCAAAGGCTAATGACGGTGCAGATGACACCGCCGCCTTTAATAGCGCTCTAGAGGATGCTAAAAAGACTGAAGCCAAAACTGTTTACATCCCTGCCGGCCAGTATGACTTTAATGGCAAGCTGGGGGTAAATGGGCAGGGCATTAAAATTGTTGGTGCCGGTATGTGGTATAGCCACGTTCACTTTACTGCTGACAAGCAATACGGTGGGGGTTTCGATTTTGACCACAACAGCAGCAACATTGTGCTTTCCGACTTCTATATGAGCTCGGAGCTGACCAACCGCTATGACGAAACCAAGGAAAAAGCCCAGTACAAGGCAATTGCTGGCTCGCTTGGTAAAGACTCTAAGGTTAAAAACCTGTGGATTGAGCACTTTGAATGCGCCGCCTGGATTGGTGACTACGCCGCTGCTGCCGAGCGCAAAGACACCAACAACCTGGTGATTGAAAACTCCCGTATCCGCAACAACCTGGCTGACGGGGTTAACTTCGCCCAGGGTACGATCAACTCTAAGGTGATCAACTCCAGCGTGCGTGGTAATGGTGATGACTCCCTGGCTTCATGGGCCAGCACGGATGACCGCACTAAGGCACCTATCACTGAGAACAACAAGTTCCTCAATAACACCATTGAGCTGGGTTGGCGTGCAGCAGGGGTAGGTTTCTTCGGTGGTAAGGGCCATGAGGTGTCCGGCAACCTGATTAAGGATGTGTTCTCTGGTGCTGGTATCCGCGTAAACACGGTATTTGACGGTCACAACTTCGATCTGAACACCTCTGGTATTTCCATCCACGGCAATATGCTCATCCGCACCGGTACCTCTGACGATTTCTATGGCAAGGTGCGTGGCTCGGTGGACTTCGAACGCGACCGCGCCGATATTAAGGGCATTGCTTTCACTGGCAACAAGATCGTGGCTCCTTTTGTAACCGCCGAGACCGCTAACTTCGATCTGGCTAATGGCGCTAACAAGATTGCCGACAACACGGTTTACGCCAAGTATGTACCCGAATCTGCCCCAGCTAGCTCCAATGCCAAGCAGGTGGTCAACAAGGATATCGACACTGGCGCTACCCTGAAGGAAAACAGCAACTGGAAGCTGTACTACTACAGCCACGACCAGGCCAGCAACGGTACCACCGTGCGCTACTGGCGTTCCAAGGTCAAGGTCATCCACGTAACCAAGGACATGACCTACTCCAAGCGGGGTAACTTGAAGGTCTACAACTTCACTGCTGGTGACATTCCCCAGTACCTGCCTGAAAAATCAACCAAGTTTGTGCAGGACTACAAGTACGAGGGTGAAGTTAAGCTTGATAAGAGCCAGAACGACAATGGGGAAGTAGCCCTGATCCGTTTCTGGTCTCACAAGTGAGTTCAAAGCGCTTTAACTAACGCATAGCAAAAATGGTCCCTAGCTTAAAAGCTAGGGACCATTTGCTCGCAGTAGCGAGTTTTAACGAAGCTTGTTGATTTCCTCAGCCACCGTCTCGGCGCTGGGGCCGACGATCACCTGTACGGTCTTGCCGACGCTTACAACGCCGAAAGTACCGGCCTGGCTCAGGGCCTCCTCGTCTACCAGTGTGGGATCGACCAGCTGTGAACGTAGGCGAGTGATGCAGGCTTCTAGGTCGGTGATGTTGTCACTGCCACCAAGCGCATCGATAATCTGCTGAGCCTGAGTCATTCTGTCTCCTCCCTGTTGGCTAACTATTGACCAATATCATATCTTTTGCAGTCACACCCGGCTACCGCTTTAGAAAATAGCTAATTAGTTAGAGAGGCGCTTATCAGCACTGATAATCAAACCTGCAAGAGCTAGCTGCACAAGTTTTAATTGTTAGCAGCTGATTTTGAGCAGATGGGCGTTTTATGGCTAGCTAATACAAAAGTGGGGGGATGGAAGCCAAGCTTCCATCCCCCCACTGCAGCTAGAAATTAGCTAGAAATACGTTCTAGATCAGGCTTTACGAGCAGCCTCAGCGTTCTTACCGGTACGCTCAGCAGCCTCGCTCTGGGCGCTAGTAAAGGCGTCAGCACCCTCTTCTTCCTCACGACCGGGAGTGTGGAAGTTGAACTTCTTGATCAGGAAGCTGAACAGGAAGTAGTAGATCACCGCGTAGATCAGCCCCACAATCACTAGCATGATCGGGCCTTGGAAGACGCCACCAGATAGGTCGGCAGACTTACCGAAGTTGATTACGTAGTCGATGAAACCTGCCGAGAAGGAGAAGCCATCCTTAATGCCAAGCGCATTAACCACCACCAGTGCGGTACCGGTCAAGATAGCGTGTACTACGTACAGCGGGAAGGCTACATAGGCGAAGGCGTATTCTAGGGGCTCGGTAACACCGGTGAGGAAGGCAGTTAGAGCCACAGAGATCATCAGGGCGCCAGTGGCCTTCTTCTTGGCCGGGTAGGCCGAGCGCCACATGGCCAGTGCAGCTGCTGGCAGGGCGAACATCATGATCGGGAAGAAACCGGTCATGAAGTTACCAGTCCAGGCGTTGGTCTCAGGGGTACCCTGGAAGAAGCAGGTCAGGTCACCGTGCAGGGTCTCGCCCTGCTTGGTTAGGCTTTGGCAGTTACCTAGCTGGAACCAAGGCAGAGAGTTCCACAGGTGGTGCAGGCCGAAGGGGATGAGTAGGCGGTTAACCACACCGTAAACGAAGTAAGCTACCGAGCCACCGATGCCGCCGTGGGCGCCAGCGTGCATTAGCCAGCCACCAAACTTCTCGTTGATGAGCCAGTTGAAGGCCGGGTAAATAGCGCCCATTACGGTGGCAATTAGAACTGCTGCGCCAGAGGTGATAATCGGGACAAAACGGCGCCCACCGAAGAAAGCTAGCCAGTCTGGCAGCTTAATACGGTAGAAACGCTGCCATAGCAGGGCGGCAGTGATGCCGATGATGATACCGCCGAGCACACCGTAGTTGATCTTGGCGTCGGGGCCTGCCGGGGCACCCCAGAACTTCGCTAGGGCGTCAAGCACTCCCTTAAAGACCAGGAAGCCAAACAGGCCAGCCACAGCAGTAGAGCCGTCAGACTTCTTAGCGAAACCTACGGCCACACCAACCGCGAAGATCAGTGGCAGGTTGTCAAAGACTGCGCCACCGGCAGCAGCTAGCACATCAGCAACCGGCTGCATCCAGCTGAGGTGTTTGGATAGGCCGTCAGCGCCGAGCACGTCGGCTTGGCCTAGACGCAGGAGTAAACCAGCTGCAGGCAGCGTGGCAATGGGGAGCATGAGGGAGCGGCCCATACGCTGCAATGCGGCGAAACCAGAACCCTTCTTCTTTGTAGTCACAGTGTTCTCCAGAGAATCGGCACAGCAACAATGCCGTGCACACTAAAACCAGTCATGGGGGATGACTGGAGCCTACCGGGGGCAAGCCCCTGATATGTGTAATTGAAGCACTCCTTCATAACAGCGTCAACAAAAACACACAGGATCAAACAGCTTCCCACAGAAAACTATTCTCACCACCACTTATGGTACTAACTATTTCGCAAGCAAACCAAAGTTTTACCACATTGAAACCAACATTTTCCGATATCATGTAGCCAGAGCTCGCCTTAGGTGCAGCTTAACTTTGGTGTGGTAGCCAAAGTTTTAACAATAGGTGGTTTTAACTACCGCGATTCTAAAAGGAGCCAATATGTCTCAGGCACAGCAGATTGTTGACGCCCTTGGCGGTTTTGACAACATTGTTGAAATTGAGCCGTGCATTACCCGTCTGCGCTGCGAGCTGGAGGACGCCAGCGTAGTAGATGAGGCAGCTCTCAAGCGTGCCGGCGCCCACGGCGTGCTGGTCATGGGTGACACTGTGCAGGTAATCGTCGGCCCCAACGCTGACAATATCAGTGAGGACATTGAGGACCTACGGTGAGCCTGTCGGTCCTAACTCCCCTTCCCGGCACAGTAGTTGCCATTGAGGATGTTCCGGACGCAGTCTTTGCCCAAAAGTTTGTGGGACCCGGGGTCGCCGTCGACCCTATCCGCAACGGTCAGGACGTAACCGTGCTAGCCCCCGTAAGCGGCAAGCTAGCTAAGATTCATCCTCACGCATTCGTAATCCTTACCGAGGCAGGCGTCGGTGTACTGGTCCACCTGGGGCTAGACACGGTAACCCTGCAAGGTAAGGGGTTCGAATTGCATGCCAAAGAAGGCAGCCAGGTCAACCTCGGTGACCCGATCATCACCTGGAACCCCACCAATATGGAGACCTTGGGGTTCAACCCGATTTGCCCAGTGATCACTATGGAAGTAGCTGAAGAGCGTCTGGACTTACCCAAGCCCGGCGCTGCGGTAAATGCGGGGGATAAGCTGCTAAGCATCAACTAGCGCGCCATGGTTTTAAGCTGCCACTAAAAGCCAGCACAAATCTTGGCAAATCCAGGGCAGATCTTGGCTAAGCGGTACAAGTCTTGGCTAAGCCAGGGCAAGTCTTGGTAAATACAGTGGGGGCCCAGTTCCAAGGAACCGGGCCCCCACTAGCGTTTAAACTCAGGCCACGGCCTGCGCGCCTAGTACGCGCTTAACGTCGTCGAGGTTTTCACGCACAATACGCTGCAAGGCGGCGGGGGAGTCAGTGTGGGTTTGCAGCCACTGCTCCAGCACGCCCTGGGCGTCGACGTCGTCCAAACCAACTGCCGGCAGCGGGAAGATACCAGCCAGGATCGACTCAGCCATGTGGAACGTACGTGAGCCCCACACCTGCTCAACGATCTGCCCATAAGCCTCCACGAAGGGAGCCAGCAGCTGTGGGTGGCGAGTGACATTGAGGAAGCCACGCAAAGACTTAGCCAGGGTTTCGTTAGGAATCGAGGCGTCAGTGACCAGTTTTTCCCAAGCCTGGGCCTTAGCCTGCGGCGAGGGTAGGGCGCAGCGAGCCTCCGAGGTACGCTCGCGACCAGTGGTGGTCACGTCACGCTCAGCCTCAGCGGCAATCTCGGCCTCACCAAAGCGGCCGGCGGCCACCAGGCTGATCAGCAGTTCCCAACGCAGATCCTGATCCACAACCAGGCCTTCAAGCGGGGCTGAGCCGTCAAACCAGCCCACCACGCGCTCAATCTGCTCACCGGTTAGGGCGTGTGCGGCGGCGGCCTTGGCCAGCTGCAGTTGGGTGTCACTACCGGGGGCGGCCTCCTGGGCCAGCTGGGCCAGGGCGCGGGCAGCGTGCTCAATGTACTCCAGGCGCTGGGCTGGGGGCAGGTACAGGCCTACCACCGTGGCCACCTTAGCGATCAGGCCACGCACCACGGAGGAGTGAGTCTCTACGCTCAGGGCCTCCAAGGCAGCCGGCAGGAACTGGGCGGCGCTGATTTCGGCGTCACGCACCATGTCCCAGGCGCTAGCTAGGGCGATAGAACGCGGTAGGGAAGCACTAAAGGCAGTGATGTGCTTGAGGGCAAAGTCAGCCGAAGCCTCATCCAGACGCACCTTGGCGTAGGTTAGGTCATCATCGTTAATCAGGATTACATCCGGGCGCGGGGAGCCCACCAGCTCGCTGACCACGGTGCTGGCGCCGTCGACGTCGATTTCAACGCGAACGCTACGCTCCAGCTTGCCGTTAGCATCCATGTTGTAGCCACCAATAGCTACGCGGTGGGGGCGCAGTGAGGCGGGGGAGCCAGCAGGGATCTCCTGGTCAAGCACGAAGGCGGTGATAATGCCTTGCTCATCTACCTCCAGACGCGGACGTAGGGTGGTAACCCCAGCTTCCTGCAGCCACAGGCGAGCCCAGGTGGATAGGTCACGGCCGCTGGTGGCCTCCAGCTCACGCAGCAGGTCGTCAAACTCGGCGTTGGCGTAGGCGTGGGCGGCCAGGTAGTTCTTAATGCCGGCGAAGAACTTGTCGCGGCCCACGTAACCCACTAGCGCGGCCAGTACGGAGGCGCCCTTGGCGTAGGTGATGCCGTCAAAGTTAACTTCGACGTCGTGCAGGTCCTTGATCTCTGCGGCCACCGGGTGGGTGGAGGAGAGCTGATCCTGGTTGTAGGCCCAGCCCTTCTCAATGGTCTGGAAGGTGGTCCAGGCGTCGCTCCAGCGGGTGGCTTCAGCTACCGCTAGGGTGGAGGTGTACTCGGCGAAAGACTCGTTTAGCCACAGGTCATTCCACCACTTCATGGTTACCATGTCACCAAACCACATGTGGGCCAGCTCGTGCAAAATGGTTACCGCGCGGCGCTCAACTAGGGCCTCGATGGGGCGAGAGCGGAAAATGTAGTCGTCACGGTGGGTGACGCAGCCGGCGTTCTCCATGGCGCCTGCGTTGAATTCAGGCACAAAGATCTGGTCGTACTTTTCGAAGGGGTAGGCGGTGCCAAACAGCTGCTCGAAGTACTCAAAGCCAGCCTTGGTCAGGTTGAGGATTTCCTCGCTGTCCATGTGCTCAGCCAGGGAGCGGCGGCAGTAGGTGCCCAGCTCAACCTGGCGGCCATCACCGGCCACGTAGGTGTCGGTGGCGCCCACATAGGGGCCGGCCACAATCGCAGTCACATAGGACGAGAGCGGACGAGTGGGGGCGAAGTGGAAGGTGTGGGTACCCGCCTGCTCAGCCACAGGAGTGGGGGTGGGGGAGTTAGAAAATACCGTCCAGCTCTCAGGGGTCTTAACGGTGAAAGTAAAAGAAGCCTTAAGGTCAGGCTGCTCGAAAACCGTGAAAACGCGGCGGCTGTCGGGCACCTCGAACTGGCTGTAAAGATAGGTGAGCCCATCAGCGGGGTCAACAAAGCGGTGTAGACCCTCACCGGTGTGCATGTAGGCGCAGTCAGCCACTACTTCCAGCTCATTGTGTTCAGCTAGGTTCTCTAGAGCAATGCGGCTGTCGTGGTAGACAGCTGCCGGGTCTAGGTCAACCCCATTGAGCTTGATCGAATGAACGGCGGGGGCAATTAGGTCAATAAAGGTGCTCGCCCCGGCCTTGGCGTCAAAACGCGCCACGGTAACAGAGCGGAAGGTCTCCTCGCCCTGGGTTAGATCCAGGTCGACGGCGTACTCGCGAGTAGTGATGATGTCAGCGCGCTCGCTGGCCTCCACTCGCGTGAGGTTAATGCCAGGCATTGACTCTCCTAAAAATACTAGTAGTAGTGCTGCTTATCTTACGCGAACTAAAGTGAAACCTTGACCCGCTTAGCCATCAGGCTAAGCGGGTCAAGGTTTAACAGGTGGTGGCTAGCTGCCTGGAACTGGCTAGTTAGCCGAACTAGTTACCTAGTGGTTTGGTGGCGGCTAGCTGTCTGGAACTGGCTAGTTAGTTATGAGTTAACCAGTGCTTTGGTGGCGGCTAGCTGCCTAGAACTGGCCAGCTGGGCTTACCAGATAGTTACGCGCTGCTCGGGAGCCAGGTACAGCTCATCGCCGGGGACCACATTGAAGGTCTCATAGAACTCGTCCAGGTTGCGCACAATACCGTTGCAACGGAACTCGTTAGGCGAGTGCGGGTCGGTGGCCAGCAGCAGCTCAGCACGCTCTAGGCGGCTCTTTTGCTGCCAGATGCGGGCCCAAGAGTAGAAGAACCGCTCCAAAGCGCTCAAACCATCAATCACCGGGGCCTGGTCAAAAGACTCAATCCCCTTACGGGCCAAGGCCAGCTTGTAGGCCTTTAGGGCAATACCCAAACCACCCAGGTCACCAATGTTCTCACCAATAGTCAGCGCCCCCTTAACATGTGGGGCCGCCTGGCCCAGCTGCTCATAGTGGGCAGCCACATCTGCGGGAACATAAGCGTCATACTGGGCAATTAGAGCGCCGGTACGCTCCTCGAAAGCCTTACGGTCAGCTTCAGTCCACCAGTCACGCACCGCGCCGGTGCCATCAAAAGTGGAACCTTGGTCATCAAAACCGTGGCCAATCTCGTGACCAATAACCGCACCAATACCAGCGTAGTTAACGGCGTCGTCGGCCTCTAAATCAAAGAAAGGCGCCTGCAAAATAGCTGCCGGGAAAACAATCTCATTCATCACCGGGTTGTAGTAGGCGTTGACGGTCTGCGGCGTCATATGCCACTCGTCGCGGTCCACCGGCTTACCCAGCTTGCTTGCCTCATAGGCGGTTTCAAAAGCTTCAGCGGCGCGCACATTACCCACCAAATCGGTGGCGCTTAGCTGCAAGGCGCTGTAGTCACGCCACTTAGCGGGGTAGCCGATCTTTACCGTGAACTGCTCTAGCTTAGCCAAAGCCTCTTGGCGGGTAGCCGGGCTCATCCACTCCAGCTGGCTAATAGAGCCACGGTAAGCCTCTAGTAGGTCAGCCACCAGCACATCCATAGCCTCTTTGCTTGCGGCCGGGAAATGACGGTGCACATAAAGCTGGCCCAGGGCCTCACCCAAAGTGCCCTCAACCAAGCTCACCCCACGCTTCCAACGCGGACGCTGGGCATCAATACCCTGCAGCTTACGCGAGTAGAAATCAAAGCTCTCGGTGGCAATCTCCTGGCTCAGCAGCCCCGCGCGCGAGTGCAGCACATGCCAGATAATCCAGGCCCGCACATCCTCAAGCTCGCTTTCCTCCCACACCTTAGCGGCCTTAGGCAGGTAGTCAGGTTGACCCACAATAACCTCACGGTTAAAGAAGTCCTCACCCACCACCTTAGCGGCCGCAGCAGACCAGACCTCAAGCGGCAAACCCTGCGCGCTAGAGACCACATCAGCCCAGTTCATGGGGTTGTTCATGGCCTCAATGTCACGGCAACGCACCGCATCCCAGTGCCCGGCCGCGAGCGCCGTCTCCAGCTTCATAATGGCCTGGGCAATCTCTTCGCCCGGGCGGCCCAAACGCTGGTCATAGCCACTTAGAGCAAACATGTTAGCGATGTGAGCGGTATAAGCCTGGCGCAGCGCAGCCTTATCCTCTTCACGGTAGTAAGCCTCATCAGGCAGGCCCAAACCAGCCTGAGAAACCCACACGGTGTAACGCTCAGGGTCATTAAGGTCAACCTCAACCCCAGCCCCAATCGGGCCGTGGAAAATCGCAAACAGCTTAGCGCCCATAACGCTAGCCAGCTCATCCTTGCTGGAGGCACTAAACAGCTCGGCTACATCAGCCTCCAGCGCGGCCACACCGGCCGCATTAACTGCTTCCTCGTTCATAAAAGACTCATACAGTGAGCCAATCTGATAGGCCTCACCGCTAGCCTTGCCGGAGGCAGTTTGCTTAGCGCAATCCTCAATAATCTGGCGGCAAGCCAGCTCAGCGCCGTCGCGTAGCTCCATAAAAGAGCCGGCAGAAGGGCGATCGGCCGGAATCTTAACGGTACGCAGCCAAGTGCCGTTTACATAGCGGTACAGGTCATCTTGCACCCGCACGCTAGTATCCATATCTGCCGGGTTGAGCACACCCGCAACTAGCTGGGTATTATTTTTATTCGTCATAAAACTATATTAGCCGCTGCCCTGAGCGCTTTGACTTAGTTTTCTTTAGGCCAATAACCGGGCACAATTGGTTACATGCGCGTACATATTGCCTCAGACCATGCCGGCTACGAACTCAAAGCCATTGCCATCACCCACCTAGAAAACAACGGCTACGAGGTTATTGACCACGGAGCATTAACCTACGACCCCAAAGATGACTACCCCTCCTTCTGTTTTGAAGCCGCCCAGGCCACCGTTAACGACCCCGGCAGCCTAGGCATCGTAATTGGCGGCTCTGGCAACGGCGAGCAAATCGCCGCCAACAAGGTACGTGGCGCCCGCGCCGCCCTAGCCTGGAACCTGCAAACCGCCCGCCTAGCCCGTGAGCACAACAACGCCAATGTGGTTGGTATCGGCGCCCGCATGCACACCAGCGAGGAAGCCCTAGAAATCATTGACGCCTTCCTGTCCGAGCCCTACAGCAACGACCCGCGCCACCAGCGCCGCATCGAGATTCTCGCTGACCTTGAGGCCTGATGCCTGAAGGACACACAATTCACCGGCTGGCTAAGTCCCTAAACATCCTGTTTGGGGAAAGCCAGCTGCGCGCCTCTAGCCCCCAAGGGCGTTTCGCCCAGGGAGCCGCCCGCCTAGATGGGCAAGTTTTTATCAGCTCCTATGCCCATGGCAAACACCTACTGGCAGCTTTCGCCCCCGCCGCCGACGTCGCCCTAGATTCACCCGCCATCACCTGGCTACACACTCACCTGGGTCTATATGGGGCCTGGAACTTCGACGGCGACGCCACCTTCGTGGTGCCCGAAATATTTGAAGTTCCTGACCTAGAACTAGGCTCCCGCCAGGGCCTGCCAGGCATTAAAGAACTAGGTGGGCACTCAGGCGGCAGTGCGCTCGCGGGCTTGACGGTGTCTACCCGTGCGGCTTTAACCCAGCCTGAAGGGGTTGCTGCCACTGTTGGCTCTGGTAAGCCACGGCCAGATTTGAAACTACCCCAGGGCAAGCTAGCCCCCGGACAGTGGCAGCCTGCGCCTCCTAAAGGCGCGGTGCGTCTGCGGCTAGTTAGTAAGCATGGGGTGGCTGACCTATCTGGCCCCACCACCTGTGAACTGCTGGATTTAGAAGGGGTTAAAGCGGTTGAGGCACGCCTGGGCCCAGACCCGCTAGCCCCAGGGAAAACAGCCGAGGGGAAAGCAACCTTTATCGCTAACGTACGCCGGCGCCGTCGGGCCATTGGTGAGCTGCTGATGGACCAGTCGGTAATAGCCGGGGTGGGCAACATTTACCGGGCTGAATCTCTGTTCAGGGCCGGCATCAGCCCACGCCGCCAAGGCGCCAATATTAGTGCGCAGCGACTAGGCAAACTGTGGGACGACAACGCGGCCCTACTGGCCCACGGGGTAGCTACCGGTCTAATTACCACCGTCAACTCCGACGACGTACCTGACCCGCTGCCTCCAGATGATCCAGAGGCTGGGCGCTGGTATGTCTACCACCGCACCGGGCGGCCCTGCCTGCGCTGCGGCACCCCAATTGCTGGCGACATGATGCAGGGACGTACCCTGTTTTGGTGTCCACGCTGCCAAGGGCGCTAATAGACGCGGCGGCGCTAAACGGCCAATGTGGCGGCGCTAAGGGCCGCCACCAAAAGCGCTAGGCGAGCTAACTGGACTAAAAATCAGTACAAAATCAATGCAAATTTAAGCGCAACAAAGGAGCATAAATGGCCAAGCTGCGATCAACTACTTGGACTAAAGACGCTAGCGGGGTGCTTACCCGTGAGCACCACCTGCAGGTGCCGCTAGTTCACGGCGACGCCAGCGACAAGCGCACTATCACGGTGTATGCGCGCGAAGTAGCCATGGCTGGGGCAACCGATCGTGAGGCCCTGGTTTATCTGCAAGGTGGGCCCGGCTTTGAAGCTCCCTACCCCTATGTCGACGGCGGCCTGGGTTGGCTAGCTGAGCCGCTTAAGCATTACCGCCTGATTTTGCTAGACCAGCGCGGCACCGGTAACTCCACTGCGGTAGGCCGCCCCTGGGCTGACACGCAGACCATGGTGGAATACCTGACCCACCTGCGTTCAGATTCCATTGTGGAAGACGCCGAGGCCCTGCGTGAGGCTTTAGGTATTGAACGTTGGAGCCTGCTAGGGCAGTCTTTTGGTGGTTTTTGTGTAACCCGCTACGTCAGCGCACACAGCGAAAGCCTGCACCACGTCTACCTCACCGGTGGCTTGCCGGCAGTGGGCCACAGCTTGGATGAGGTTTACGCGGCCACCTACGCGGCTATGCGTGAAAAGTCCGAGCAGTTCTATGCCCGTTTCCCCGGCGACCGCGAGCGCATGTCTAACCTGCTAGAAATGGCTGACGCCGGCAAGCTACACACCGTGCATGGTGACGTTATCGGGGTTACCCGCCTGCGTAGCCTGGGTATGCTGCTAGGGGCCAGTGGCGGCGCGGATGTGCTGCACAACCTGCTTAGCCAGGAGCCTGGTTCTTGGCGTCAGCGCTGGGATATTGGTGAGCAGTTGGCCTTTAGTGCCCGCAACCCGCTGTATGCCTTCATCCACGAGTCTTGCTGGGCTGATGGGCAGGTAACTAACTGGGCGGCAGTGCGCACCCTGCCGGAAGATTTTAAGTCAGACCCCACCTTGCTAACCGGTGAGCACGTTAGCCCCAAGTTCTTTGAGGAAGACTCGCTGCTGCGTGACTGGGCTGACGTGGCCCAGGCACTAGCTGAGCACCCTTGGCCGCAGCTGTACTCGCCGCAGGCTATGCGCGCCAGCCAGGTTAAGGGCGCGGCGGCGGTGTACTTCCGTGACGCTTATGTGCCTACGCAGTTCTCACTGGAAACTGCCGCTTTGGTGCCCGGCCTGCAAACCTGGGTGACCAGCGAGTATGAGCACAACGGGGTACGCGCCAGTGGGGGAGCGGTGTTTGCCCGCCTGCATGAGCTGGCCACCGGTAAGGTACTGCGCTAACAGTGCCAGCTGCCGCAAAGCCGGTGTTCTAGGCGCACCAGGTGGCAGCTGCTAAGTTGACATCTGCTGACTCCTAGATAGCGCTAAGAAATAAGAAGGGACCCCAGTGGGGTCCCTTCTTAGCGCTTAAGGCCATTTAAGACTGTGACAGCCGGCCATTTTCTAAAGCATCTTAAGCTTTATTAGCTGTAGCGCCTAGATGTAGATGGTCGGGTCTATCATCAGCTCCGGGTCGGTGCGTGGGTCGCGAACCTTGGAGGGTACCCCTACAGCCACATGCCCTTCAGGCAGGTTTTTAACCAGCACCGCGTTGGCGCCAATAACGCCGCCGTCGTAAACCGTAACCGGGCCCAAAACCTTAGCCCCAGCCCCCACCGTGACGTGGTTGCCAATGGTGGGGTGGCGCTTACCTGGGGTCATAGACACCCCGCCGAGGGTTACCCCGTGAAAGAGCAGGACGTCGTCGCCAACCGTGGTGGTTTCACCAATAACTACCCCCATACCGTGGTCAATGAAGAAACGTCGACCAATGGTGGCGCCAGGGTGAATCTCCACGCCGGTAGCTGCGCGGGCTGCCTGAGACAGGGCCCGGGCGGAAAAATGGTGGCCTTTAGACCACAGCCGGTTGGCTACCCGGTAAGCCCACACCGCGTGTAAACCGGGGTAAAGCAGGGCCACCTCGGCGGTTGAACGCGCTGCCGGGTCACGGTCGCGGGCAGTTTTAATGTCCTCACGGATCAGTGCCAGCAGTCCCATACCTTTACGGTCAGAGGGGCTGGAACAACACGGGCTAGCCGGTGCCTCAGCGGCGTCACGGTGCACGTCACCCATAACCAGGTCGGCTTTAGCAGCAGATAACTGGCTAGCTGGGGCAGGGGTGGTCTTAACTGTCACAGTCTTTTGCTTTCAGTCCAGATAAGCCGAGTACAGCGGGGTAGACAGGTAACGCTCACCGGTGTCAGGCAGCAAGGTGACAATGGTTTTGCCAGCAAACTCGGGGCGGTGGGCTAGCTGGTCGGCGGCGGCCAGGGCAGCGCCGGAGGAGATACCCACTAGCAGGCCTTCCTCAGCGGCGGCGCGGCGAGCGTAAGTTAAGGCAGCTTCGGACTCAATGTGCAGCAGCTCATCCCAAATGTTCTGGTCAAGCACCTCGGGCACAATGTTGGCGCCAATACCCTGGATCTTGTGCGGGCCGGCGTGGCCTTCGCTTAGCAGGGGAGACTCAGCCGGTTCGATACCGAAAATCTTGACGTTGGGGTTCTTCTCGCGCAGCACCTGGCCCACACCGGTGAGTGTGCCGCCGGTGCCGATGCCGGCCACGAAAGCGTCAACCTGGCCGCCAGACTGTTCCCAGATTTCCAAGGCGGTGCCGGCACGGTGAGCGGCGGGGTTAGCCTCATTGGTGAACTGGGAGGCCAGAATCGAGTTGGGGGTGGCCGCCTGGATTTCGCGGGCCTTGTCAGCTGCCCCCTGCACGCCGTTAACACTGGTGAGCACTAGCTCTGCACCAAATGCGCGCATAATGGCGCGGCGTTCCTTGCTCATGGTGTCAGGCATGGTGATGATCACGCGGTAGCCTAGCGCTGCGCCGATGGCAGATAGGCCCACGCCGGTGTTGCCGCTGGTGGCTTCCACAATGGTGCCGCCGGGCTTGAGGGCGCCGGAGGCTTCAGCGGCGCGAATGATGTTTAGGGCAATGCGGTCTTTAACCGAGTGGCCGGGGTTTAGGGCCTCAAACTTGGCTAGTACCGTGGCCGGGGCGTCAATAACGCGGTTAATGCGTACCAGTGGGGTGGAACCAACCAGGTCAGCAATAGAGTTAGCAATGTCAGTCATGTAAATCTCCCTAAAACGAGTAAATTTTTTGGGCCCGCAGCGCTTCGATGGGTACGCAAACGGTAGGAAAAACTTGAGTGGGGGCCAGGGCCTGTCTGGCCAAGGGCAAATAGACGCCAGGCATGCGCAGGCGACGCACTAATTCGAGGCCTGACGTGCTACAGACACATGCACTGCGCGAAGGACATCATCAGCGCCATATTCATCATGGCTG
>CAJZDJ010000009.1 GCA_915063485.1 uncultured Actinomyces sp. | reverse complement strand
TACAGACACATGCACTGCGCGAAGGACATCATCAGCGCCATATTCATCATGGCTGTGTCTCCTTTCGCGCTCAAAAATCTTGCTAGCCAAGTGTTTGCCAGCCGCCAGTCACTGTACAACGCTAACTGACGTAAGTACAACAGTTTTTCACTATCTAAAAAGCGCTAAATACCTCCTTCGCAGTGAGCGGATTAGGGACTATTAAGGGATTAGAGGGGAAGCTCAAGGATTTTGGTGCCGGCAGCTTCTAGCTGGCCTTGGCCTCGGGTCACGTTAGCTACTAGCGCGGCTAGTTGCGTGGGATTGGCGACGGCGCTGGCTAGTTCGATGGTTGCCTGGCTTTCCCAGCGGGTTTGCACAATATTGGCGCCCCCGGCGCGCAGCTCAGCTTCGATGCGACCAGCCTCGGCCACCGGTGCGCGCAGCTGCCATAAATACTGTTGGCTGCGCCTACACAGACTTAACTGTTCTAGGGCTTGGGCGGTGGCTTGCGAATAGGCGCGCACCAGCCCGCCAGTGCCTAGCAGGGTGCCACCAAAGTAGCGGGTGACCACCACGGTTACATCAAAAATCTGGCTGCCACGCAACACCTCAAGCATGGGCTTACCAGCGGTACCCGAGGGTTCGCCGTCGTCGTTAGAGCGTTCTGTGGGGGTGGCGCCAGGGTTAGCGATAATAAAAGCGCTGCAATGGTGACGCGCGTCAGGGTAGAGAGCGCGGCGGCTGGCAATAAACTCACGGGCCTGGGCCTCACTAGTGGTGCGCGCCGCTAAACCCAGAAAGTGTGAGCGTTTAATTTCTAAGTCAATCTCGCTAGCGCTAGTATCTGCTGGAACCAGCACGCTAGCTGGTGCTAGTGAACTCATAAGCTAATTGTGGCATGAGCCAATTGTGAGTAACGCCTATTTATTAGTGCCTCGACTTAAGGGCGCCAAGGCTAGTAAAGTTGCTTAAGTTGTTTGAGGCGATGGAACTCACACCCGCATCTGTGCGTTATAGATTGGCTAGATCAGCGTGCACCGGGTAAGGTTACACGTCGGTTCAGGTTTGTTTTCTATACGAGAGGAGCGGGATCATGGCAGTTCCGAAGCGGAAGATGTCCCGTAGCAACACCCGCAACCGTCGCGCCCAGTGGAAGGCTGAGCTGACTCAGCTGGACAACTTGCGCATTGCCGGACGCGAGGTCAAGATTCCTCGTCGTCTAGCAAAGGCTTACAAGCTCGGCCTGGTCGAGGACTGATAAGTCTACGGTAGCGTCCCGAGCCTGCCGGGTTAAGCAGGTAGTGATGTGCATTTAGCGCATCCGCGCGGGTGTAGCTCAATGGTAGAGCCTCTGCCTTCCAAGCAGATTGCGCGGGTTCGATTCCCGTCACCCGCTCGAAGCGAGCATAAGGTTTACACCGATATGTGAGCCACCGGGGTGTAGCGCAGCTTGGTAGCGCATCTGCTTTGGGAGCAGAGGGTCGCAGGTTCAAATCCTGTCACCCCGACCAAAAACTTGGCACCGTGGCCATTTAATTACTCAACTAAGCACCTAAACTTACAAGTGGGCGTAAAATCTCTAGTTGCCGTCAAGCAGAACTTGCCGTTGCAGCGCTTAGTCCAGACATAGCCTTACATAGCCTACAGTTACTGATAGATATCTGTTCGTTATATTAGTGTGCTTGCTGACAACTGAGGTGACAGGCTATGTATGCTCGACGTGATTTCATACAATTAACCCAGCCATGAAATTTCGCAGGAAGGTTCCCAAACTATGGCCATGACCGCGATGAAGCTTATGGGTGACAAGGCTGGCGCGGTTCGCCTTTTGTTCGACCTATCCGATCAGTTAGCCAACTGCTCCCAAGACGCCCTGGCCGCACACTTTGAAAGCGCTGCGGTGGCTTTAGATGAGCATGAAGGCGTAAGCGGTTTAGGTCCCCTGCGCCGCACGGTTCGCGCTTCCCTACGTAAATACCGTGTAAACATTCTAAATGCGGCACAGGTGCATGACGATGAGCGGATCCAGGAGCACTATGAGCGCGAGATTGGGCGCACTCTAGAGACCTTGTCGGCTTATTTTTAAAGCGTAACTGTCTCCTTAAAGCTTTGTGACCGGCCATATAAAGGCTGCTATGGGCTCAAAAAGCGCCAACTTACTGGCTGAAGTAGCTACGCCGTGGCGGGCGCAAAGTGCAAATTAAGGATTTGTCCCCTAGACTGGGACGGTTAAAGGTGTCAAAAAAGTACACCCACCGGCATGCCGGTGCCCTCATACCATCCATTTATTGGAGTACACGCCCGTGAAGAGCTCTGTCGAGATTCTAGATCCCACCTCCGTCAAGCTGACCGTGGAGGTTCCCCACGAGGAGCTGGGGAGCCAGCTCGACGCCGCCTACAAGGAGATCGGCTCCCAGATTCAGGTTCCCGGCTTCCGACGCGGCCACGTTCCCGCCCGCGTAATCGACCAGCGCGTCGGCCGTGGCACTGTAATCGAGCAGGCTATCAACGCCGCCCTGCCTGACCTCTACCGTGACGCCATGGTTGACTCTGGCCGCGTTCCGCTGCTGCAGCCTGAAATTGAGATCGTTGAGATTCCTGCTGTAACCGGTCCTCTCTCCGGCCAGTTCTCCTTCACCGCCACCGTAACCGTGCGTCCCGAGTTCGAGATTCCTTCCCTAGAAGGCACCGAGCTGACCGTTGACGCCACCACCGTTAGCGATGAAGACGTCGAGGCTGAGCTGGACAACCTGCGCGCCCGTTTTGGTTCTCTAAAGCCCATCAAGCGCAAGGCCAAGACCGGTGACTTCCTAACCATCGACCTAAAGGCTGAGATTGACGGCCAGGAGGTTGACTCGGTTTCCGGTATT
Source organism: uncultured Actinomyces sp. (assembly GCA_915063485.1). Taxonomy (GTDB): domain Bacteria; phylum Actinomycetota; class Actinomycetes; order Actinomycetales; family Actinomycetaceae; genus Actinomyces. The sequence continues at coordinate 27,747 of CAJZDJ010000009.1, read as the reverse complement.
TCCTACGAAATCGGCAAGGGAAACCTGCTTAAGGGTCTAGACACCGCTCTGCGCGGCCTAAAGACTGACGAGAGCGCCACCTTCACCACCACCCTGGCTGGTGGCGAGCACGCTGGTGAAGAAGCCGAGGTTACCGTTAAGGTCACCGCCGCCAAGCAGCGTGAGCTACCCGAGGCTGACGACGACTTCGCTCAGATGGCTTCCGAGTTCGACACCATCGAAGAGCTGCGCGAGGACCTGCGCAAGCAGGTAGCCGACCGCAAGACCGCCGACCAGGCCATTGCCGCCCGCGACGCGCTGCTAGAGCACCTAAAGTCCGTAGTGGAGTTCCCGGTGCCCGAGGCTGTGGTTGAGGCTCAGATTAGCCAGCACCTAGCCGCTGAGGGTAAGGAAGGCGACGAAGAGCACGCCAGGGAAATCCGCCCCGACGCTGAGAAGGCCGTGGTTGAGCAGCTGCTGCTAGACGTGCTGGCTGAGAAGCTGGATGTAGCCGTGACCCAGGATGAGCTGTTTGACTTCCTGCTGCAGACTGCCCAGCAGTACGGCATGGAGCCTGGCCAGTTCCTACAGGGCGCCCAGCAGGCCGGCCAGATTCCGGCTTTTGCCCAGGAAATCGCTCGCAACAAGTCCCTGGCTGTAGCCCTGCGTGAGGTTACCGTGAAGGACTCTGAGGGCAACGTAGTTGACCTGACCGAGTTCATTGGCACCAACGAGGAGCCCGCTGAGGCTGCCACTGAGGAAGCTCCGGCTGAAGACGCCGAGTGAGCTTAGCTCTCTAACTTAAAAAGGGCCGGTAGCGTAAGCTGCCGGCCCTTGGTTTATCTTGTAAGTGATTTGCAAATTTTATTTAGCGACCGCTTGCTTGCGTAAATAAGGCAGTGTGGCCTAACCTGAAGTCTCAATCATTTAACACGGTTTTAAGGGGAACAAATGGCCTCCACTGCTGTCGAACAGTCTATTTCTATCGCCAGCGTCAGCTCTGACCTGCCGATTTTGAAGGAAGCCACTACCTCACGAGTAGTGGTTAACAATGATGTGCTGCGGGTAGTTGACTTTGTTTTCGACGCCGGTCAGCTACTAACCGAGCACGCCTCACCCAAGGCAGTGGTAGTGACCCTGCTGGAAGGTGAAATGGAATTTGATGTGGCCGGCGAAACCACGCTACTAAGTGACGGCGGCATGATCTACCTGGCTCCCGGCGAGCCTCACGCGCTGCGCGCCGTTACCCCCTGCCGTATGCGCCTAGTCATGGTTAACGTCTAGGAGCAGGACATGAGTAAAGATTTACAAGGTACCCCAGCCCAAAGCGGCGAGGCTAACCAGGACGCCCCGATCGAGGGTAGTAAAAACCAGGACGCCCCGATCGAAAGCAGCGAAAGCCAGAGCGGCGCCGTCGAGCAAGGCCAATGCAAGGGACTACGCCAAGCCCCCGAAGCCTCCCGGATGCAAGGACACTGGCTGCTAGCCACACTGGGCAAAAAGATTTTGCGCCCCGGCGGCATTGCCCTAACTCGCAAAATGCTCGCCGCAGCCGCCCCCACCAGCCAAGACCGCATTGTTGAGTTTGGTCCTGGCGTGGGCGCCACTGCGCGGCTGCTACTAAAGGCAAACCCCAAGTCTTACGCCGGCGTAGACCCAAACCCGCAAGGACGCCAGGCGGTTGCCAAGGTGATCGCCCCCTACGCCCAGGCCCAGTATGTGGTGGCCGACGCCGCGCGCACTGGCCTGCCTGATGCTAGCGCCGATCTGGTGGTGGGTGAAGCCATGCTCACCATACAGTCACCTCAAGCCAAGGCCGCTATTGTCAAGGAGGCTGCCCGCCTGCTGGCTCCTGGCGGCCGCTACGCCATCCATGAGATGGCCGTATCTAGCGGCTATAGTCAGGAAGACTTTGAAGCAGCCCGCAAAGAGCTCTCGCGTACCATCAAGGTAGGTGCCCGCCCACTAACCGAGGACGGCTGGCGTCAGCTCATGGAAGAGGCCGGGTTAGAGGTGGTCTTCAGTGCTAAAGCACCGCTACGCCTACTAGAGCCCACCCGCTTAATCCGCGATGAGGGTTTGCTAGGCGCGCTGCGTTTTTGGAACAATGCTCGTAAAATGCCTGGAGCTAAAGAACGCCTGCGCACCATGCGTAAAGCTTTCAAGGTGCAAGGGCGCCTCATGGGAGGCTACGTGCTAGTGGCTAAAAAACCGCAAGCTAAGTGAGTTCATAGCTGCGCGGGGTTGACTCAACTAGCGGCCCAAAGCGAAAACTAAGCGATTTTCGTGCCTTGACAGTTAAAACAGGCTATTGTCTGATGCAGAAAAACCTTTCAAGGAAGGATAAGCGCGTGAGCGATGTCAACCCCAGCGCAGCCGCCGATAACGCTAGCGGCATGATGCTGACTGATTCCATCTACAACCGCCTGCTTAAAGAGCGCATCATTTGGCTGGGCTCTGATGTCCGTGACGATAATGCCAACGCTATCTGCGGGCAGATGCTACTGCTTGCTGCTGAAGACCCTGAGGCAGACATTTACCTGTACATCAACAGCCCCGGCGGCTCGGTAACTGCCGGCATGGCCATTTACGACACCATGCAGTACGTACAGCCCGACGTGGTAACTGTGGCCACCGGTATAGCTGCCTCTATGGGCCAGGTACTGCTGTCTTCTGGTGCTAAAGGTAAGCGCTACATCACCCCTCACGCCCGTGTGCTAATGCACCAGCCCCTTGGCGGCGCTGGTGGTAGTGCCAGCGAAATCCGTATCAACGCAGACCTGATTATCTCCATGAAGCAGCAGCTAGCTGAGATCACGGCAGCTAACACTGGTCACAGCGTTGAGCAGATTATTGCCGATGGTGACCGTGACCACTGGTACACCGCCCAGGAAGCTCTCGAATACGGCTTCGTAGACCACATCGTTAAGTCCGCTAGCGAAATCAGCAAGCAGAACGGAGACAACTGATGAGCACTCGCCCCTATTTTGATGCGATCGCCCGCCAGGTAGAGGCCAGTGCCGCCATGCCTTCTGCCCGCTATGTGCTACCTCAGTTTGAGGAGCGCACCGCTTACGGGTTTAAGCGCCAAGACCCCTACGCCAAGCTGTTTGAAGACCGCATTGTGTTCATGGGGGTGCAGGTGGATGACACCAGCGCTGACGACATTATGGCCCAGCTGCTGGTGCTAGAGTCGCAGGACCCTGACGGCCTAATCACCATGTACATTAACAGCCCCGGTGGCTCCTTCACCGCGTTGACCGCCATCTATGACACCATGCAGTACATTAAGCCGCAGGTGCAGACGGTGTGCCTGGGCCAGGCTGCCTCGGCCGCTGCCGTGCTATTGGCTGCCGGTGCCAAGGGTAAGCGTCTGGCGCTGCCTAACGCCCGCGTGCTGATTCACCAGCCCGCCATGGAAGGGGTCCAGGGGCAGGCTAGCGATATTGAGATCGTGGCCAACGAAATTGACCGTATGCGCGCTTGGCTGGAAGAAACTCTAGCCTTCCACACCGGCCGCGACCGCGAACTAGTACACCGCGATCTAGAACGCGACAAGATCCTCACGGCCACCGCCGCCAAGGAATACGGCATCGTCGACCAGGTGCTCAACTCGCGTAAGTCTGCTCCGGCAGTACACTCGGTGTGACTTTAGGGCCAAAACACTTTAAATTGCCCTGAAAATCAGCAATTTTTAAACGGGAGCGGTGCGACACGCTCCCGTTTAGCTGATTTTTATCTGAATACACCGTAGAGTTATCTCGTAGAAAAGCGTCGCTCGACATAAAGGAGTGCGTCTGTGGCTCGCGCTGAGAGTGTAGATCTTCTCAAGTGTTCATTCTGTGGGAAGAGTCAGAAGCAGGTCAAGAAGTTAATCGCTGGTCCTGGCGTATACATCTGCGATGAGTGTATCGAGCTATGTGTTGAGATCATTGAAGAAGAGATCAACGCTGACGCAAGCGAATTCAGCTTTGAACTTCCTAAGCCTAAAGAGATTTACGACTTTTTATGCCAGCACGTTATTGGCCAAGATGCCGCTAAACGCGCATTGTCGGTAGCTGTTTACAACCACTATAAACGTGTAAAGGTTCGTGAAACTTCACTAACTGAACAAGAAGCGGTGCAGCTAAATAAATCAAATATTTTGCTGCTGGGCCCCACCGGTACCGGGAAAACCCACCTGGCCCGCACCCTGGCTAAGCTGCTGGATGTGCCCTTCGCTCTGGTAGATGCCACAGCCTTAACTGAAGCTGGATATGTGGGTGAGGATGTAGAAAACATCCTGCTTAAGCTGATTCAAGCCGCTGATGGTGACATTAAACGCGCTGAACACGGAATTATTTACATTGACGAGATCGACAAGATCGGGCGCAAAAACGAGAACCCCTCAATTACGCGCGATGTTTCGGGTGAAGGCGTGCAACAGGCACTGCTAAAGATCATTGAGGGCACAGTGGCTTCAGTGCCGCCCTCAGGCGGTCGCAAACACCCCCACCAGGAGTTCATGGAGATTGACACCTCCAACATCCTGTTTATTGCGGCTGGGTCTTTTGCCGGTATTGAGGAGATTTTGCGGGCTCGCCAGCGTAAAGAAACCGGTGCTCAGGTGGTTGGTTTCGGTTCTTCGCTGGTTGGCTCTGAGCGCGACGACGCCGCTTTCGATATGCGCGTGCGTCCTGAAGACCTGCGTAAATTCGGGCTAATCCCAGAGTTCATTGGCCGTCTGCCGGTGATTGCCACCGTGCAGGCTTTGGGTCAAGAAGATCTGGTGCGGGTCATGACTGAGCCTAAGAACTCACTGATCAGCCAGTATAAGTACCTGCTGAGCTTGGATGGGGTAGAGCTAGAAATTAGCGACGACGCGGTAGCTGAGATCGCTAAGCTGGCCCTGGAGCGTGAAACCGGTGCTCGTGGCCTGTCCGCCATTGTTGAAGAGGTGCTGGGAGACGTCATGTTTGAGGTGCCCTCACACCCGGAGATTGGGCGCGTACACATTAATGCTGACGTGGTGCGCGGGCTAGCTAAGCCCACTTACGACGCCGGCTCGGGGGCGCTAACCAGCACGCTTAAGAGCCCCAAAAAGGCTCGCTCGAAGAGTGCCTGAACTTATGAGCCCTGCTCACCAGCATGAAGACGCTAGCTTGAATTCGGTTAGCTCTAGTGAAGCTACTTTAGCCCAACCTGCACCCACGCCACCTCAGTTAGTGGCGCTGCGCGCCACTATCGATAACCTCGATGCGGTGCTGGTGCATGTATTGGCGGAGCGTTTTAAGTGCACTCGTCAGGTTGGTGAACTTAAACGCGATCTAGACTTGCCAGCTGCTGACCACCAGCGCGAAGCCCAACAAATTGCCCGTCTAGAGGCGCTAGCGCGGGACTCGGGTCTAGATCCGGTGTTTGCCCAGAAGTTCTTTAACTTCATTGTTAGTGAAGTTATCCGCCACCACGAGGCCATTAAAGAAGGCGCCTAGGCGACGCCCAAACGCGCGCTGCGCTTCGACGTCGCCCCTAAAAATAGCCTAAAAAGCCGGCCTAGCCCTTCAAACCAGAGCTAGCCCTTCAAACCAGAGCTAGCCAGGCCGCTAATAACCCGGCGCTGCATGGAGAAGAACAAGATGAAGATCGGCGCCATAGACATGATAGACGCAGACATCATCATGCTGTAATCACTGGAGTGCTCGCCAGCTAAGGTGGCAATACCAACGCTTAGTGGCATTTTGTCTTCGCGCGTAGTCACAATTAGTGGCCACAACAAATCATTCCAAGACCACAGCACCGTAGTAATCGCCACCGCAGACAAGCCTGGCGCCGCCAGTGGCAGCATCACCTTAGTAAAAATCTGCCACTGCGAGCAGCCATCTAAGCGCGCGGCCTCCTCCATTTCACGCGGCAAACTTAGGAAAGTTTGGCGCATCAAAAAAGTTCCAAAGGCACTAAACAAACCCGGCAGCACAATCCCCCAGGGAGTCTCTAGTAGCCCAAGCCCCTGCACAATCTGGTACTGGGGGATCAGGTAAACCTGGCTGGGAACCATCAAAATCAGTAGCACCGCGCCAAACAGAATACCTCGGCCACTAAACTGCATCCGCGCAAAAGCATAGCCAGCCATGGAGCAAAACAGCAGCTGCGCCAGCGTGCGAATCACCGTGATCAGCACCGAAATCCAAAAGTTTTGCATAAAAGGCAGCTTGGTAAACACGTCAGAATAGTTATGCCACTGCAAAACCTCAGGCCAAAAAGTCGGCGGCACCGAACGCACTTCCGCATTTGTAGACAGCGACATAATGATCTGCCACACAAACGGAAATACCATAAACAGCCCAAAAAACAGCAGTAGCACATGGGCTGGAGCTAAATGCAACTGTGTACGTAGCACACGCTTTAAAGGCGTGCGTTGAGGCTTAGACATAACGCACCCATTTCTTTTGCATAACGAACTGGAACAGGGTTACCAGGGCCACCATAACTAGAATAATTACTGCAATCGCAGCGGCGCCGCCCTTATCGTTATTCTCAAATGCGGTGTTGTAGAACAGATACACCAGTGAACGGGTATCCTTCATAGCCGGGTTAGCCTTGCCCACAATGGCAAATAGAGAATCAAATAATTGCAGGCCACCAATAGTGGTGACAATGGCTAATAGGAAAATCGAGGGAGTCAGTAGCGGAATAGTGATAGCCGTAAACTGCTTTACCCGCCCGGCGCCGTCAATGGCAGCAGCCTCATAGAGCTCATGCGGGATCGACTTTAAGCCCGCGCTAAGAATAATCACGTTAAAGCCAATAGAAGACCAGATGCCGTAAAAGATAACCACAGCCAAAGCAAAGCCAGGGGTGGATAGCCAGTAGGGTGGGTTACTTACCCCCAGGCCTTTAAGCATCTGGTTAAATAGGCCAAAGTTACCGTTGAAAATGATCTTCCAAACCTGGCTGACCGCGATTGGCATGGCCAGATAAGGCATAAAGAACACGGTGCGATAAAACCGCACCCCGCGCAGGCCCGGAAGTTCAATTAAGGCTGCGATCAGTACAGAGATGATAATCGAGGCCACCACTGCCAATGTGTAGATAATTGTGTTAATAGTGGCTGAGGCTAAATCAGGGCGGTTAAACAGGTCCGTGTAGTTTTCTAAACCAACCCATTTAGCCGAGCCCCCAAAAGCATCAGACCTAGTAAAAGATAGGTAGAAGTTTTTGATAATGGGGTAGTAGTAGAAGATAGCTACACCGCTAAGTAGTGGGGCTATAAACAGCCAGGGCCAGATTCCACCTTTACCTTTAACCGGCCTAGCCACCTTGGCGTTAGGTGCTTTAGCAGTTTTCATATTCACTCACCGGTAACTAATGCGTTAGTAAGTAATTAGGTGGTGGGTGGTATTTAACTAGGGGAGGGCGGGCCTTAGTGAATCTAGCTTTCACTAAGGGTGGCGCTAAATACCACCCACCAATTATTACTAGCTAGCAGATTTACTGCTTTTCCTTGGCTAGCAACGCATCCATTTCGCTGGCCAGCTGCTTAGCGGCCTGTGCAACCGGAGTCTTGCCCTCAAAGGCGGGCACCAGAATCTCCACTTCCTTCTTGTTCCAAGCGGCGGTGTTAATCGAGACCGGGTAGGCTACTGCGTACTTTTCGGCGGCGTCGGTGTAAACCTTGAGGTCCCAACCATCAACCAGCTTGGTCCACTTCTCAGCGGCGCCCTCGTAGGCGGGGATAGCGGTGCCGTTAGTGGCCTCAATTTCCTGGACTTCCTTCGAAGCCATCACTGCCACCAGGGCCTTAGCGGCGGCCAGGTGCTTGGAGCCAGCAGAGGCCACATAAGCTAGGCCGTGAATTACGCTGGCCTGCTGCTTGTCTTTAGGTAGCGCCACCACCTGCAAGTTAGCGGTGTCCTTGTACTCGGTCTTGAACACGTTGGCCTGCCAGGAACCAGCCCAGTACATGGCGGCCTTGTCATTCTTGAATAGGTCTTCAGGCTTAGTGTCAGTCATAACCTGAATCTTGGGCATAGAGCCGTCCTTGATCAGCTCAGCCCAAATCTCTAGGCCCTTAATAGCTTCAGGCTGGGCGTAACCAGATTTGCCGTCCTTGATTACGTAGCCGCCGGCCTGGGCAATGGTGTTGTAGTAGGTTTCCTGCCCGCCGCCAATTACGTCGCCGACGACGCCGTAGGCCTTACCTGAGTCGCTAATGGCCTTAGCGGCCTTGTGGAAGTCCTCCCAGGTCCAATCTGCCTTAGGTAGTTCCACGCCGGCTGCGGCAAACAGCTTCTTGTTAACCCACACGGCAATGGTGTCGTAGTCCTTGGGGATACCGTAGTGCTTTGACTTAACCGAGTAGATGTCGGCCAGGGCACGGGGGTACTTAGACCAGTCCACATCCTTAAGGTCGTCAAGGGCAGCCAGCTTGTTGTTGGTGGCGTAGAGCTTGGCGTTGGGGCCGTTCATCCAGAACACGTCAGGCAGCTTGTCGCCTTCAGCCTGGGTGCGCAGCTTGGTGAAGTAGTCCTTGAAAGCGGTCAAGGATAGGGTCACCTTAATGTTGGGGTACTTTTCGTTGAAGGCCTTAACCCCAGCCTGGATCGTGGGGGTCTGGTTCTTGTCCCAGTAAGCTAGGGTCAGCTCGGCCTTGGTGTCCTTGCTTAGGGCGCCGCCGTCACCGGCGTCGTCGCTACCGCAGGCCGCTAAAGTGGCCGCAACCGCTAAAGCACCAGCGGCACTTAGAAATGATCGGCGAGTAAACATTGTGGGCTCCTTTACCCGATTGTGGTGGTTAATTGCTGCACGCGGCAGCGTAAATGAAGTCTTTAACCGACTTGATTGTCGTTAAAGTATTTAATTAATACGCTCTCAAGCTGGGGTACGCGGCGCGGAGTTGAACCGTTGCGTAAAGACTCCGTGGCTAAGATTCCGGCGGCCACCGCATACCAGGCTCCCAGTGGGGAGGTATCGGTTCGGCTACCGTTAACCACAAAGTTAATGAATTCATTTACGGTAAGCTGATCGGCGTCACTGTGACCGCCGGCGTCACCCAAAATCGGGACCTGCTCGGCGCCGTCGAGATCAAAATAGGTAGGCACGCGCTTATCCCAAATCTTAATGTGACCGCCCTCGCCGTCACCGAAGTTTTCAATGCGCCCCTCGGTGCCGATTACCGTGTAATTACGCCAATAATCGGGGGAGAAGTGGCACTGCTCGTAAGAGGCCAGCACCCCGGACTCCATGCGCATAAGCATCATGGAAACATCTTCCACATCAATAACCGGGTTTAGACCCTTTTGTGATAGCGGCGGCCAATTGCTGTTATCAAACCAGTCACCCATAAGCAGGTGAGAATTATCGGCGCGATCAGTGACCTGGTTATAAACCATTAAATCACCCATAGCCACCACATCATTAGTGTGGGAATTAGCCAGCCAATGCATTACATCAATATCATGGGCAGCTTTTTGCAGTAGCAAACCGGTGCCGTGCTCGCGTGTGGCATGCCAGTCTTTAAAATAGAAATCTCCACCCGTGCCCACAAAGTGGCGGCACCAAATAGTTTTTACTTCACCGATGCGGCCAGAGCGAATAATGTCGCGCATTTCGCGAACCACATTCATATGGCGCATATTGTGACCCACATAGAGTTTTGTGCCCGTCTCATAGGCGGTGCGCAGCACTCGGGTGGCGCCTTCCATAGTGATGGCTAGCGGCTTTTCCAGGTACACGGCCACGCCGGCTTCGAGTAGCTGGCAGGTGATATCAGCGTGGGTGTCATCAGGGCTGGTGACAAAGGCAATGTCTAGGTCAGCGGCAATGAAATCACCCAGGTTGTCGGTTAGTACTAGGGAGTCTGGGTCGCGCTCTAGACGCTGGCTTACCCGCGTCCGCGCCAGAGGGCTGGGTTCGCAGGCGGCCACGATCTTAGCGCTGAGTGGCCCTTTTTCGGCGTTTAGAGCTAAGTGGGAGCGTGCCCCCACGCCAACTACGCCTACCCGCAGGGTTGAAGTGTTCATTATGACCTCTCTTTGGGGTTAGGGATTTGGCAGGCGGGCACTAGCTGCGCGCAGGAGGTAGGGGCGTAGGTGGTGGTGTGTGCTGCCAAAATTCGTTTATCTGCTTGTTCAAGTGCCAGTGCCAGTGCCCCCACGGTGGGGGCGCAGGGCCCGTGTAGGCTGGCTTCTACATTTAGGGCCGGGGCCCCCTGGGGCAGGGTGCGTGAAAGTTCTTGACGTAGCTGCTGGGCTGAAAAGCTGCTGTTAATTGGCAGTGAAACCACCACGGTGCTGGGGTCTACCACTAGGGCCAGGGGGCCTACTATGTCGGTTAGCATTTGCTTGCGCGTTGGCTTATCGCTTTGTCCGCGCCCGGGCAGCGCGTCCATGATTTCGCCGGCGTTGTAGGTGCGCCCACGGTGGAGCTGACCGTTCATGATCAGCCCGGTGTTTAAGCCTTCAACTAGGTCAACGAACAGCAGGTCATCATTTGACTCTAGGGTGCCGTTTTGGGTGCGGGTGGCAAATTCTCCCAAGGCGGCGCAGTTAATATCGTTTTCGATGCGCACATTAACCCCAAAACGCATACGCAGGTGGTGGCCGAGGGGGAAGTTGTCGAAAACCGGCACCTGATCTGAGCGGTCTACGCGGCCGGTGGGGGTGATAATGCCGGTGGTGGACATGCCGATGGCGCAAAGCGGGCCGTAGCTTTTAATTAGTGGCCGGGTGAAATCTTCAATTATTGAGCACAGCTGCTCTAAGCGCTGGTTGGCGTCGCTGCGGGTGATGGGGGCGCGTTGGCAGGTGATTACGTTGCCGGCCAGTGTCATAGCGGCAATGATTAGGTCATTACTGCGCAGGTCAATGCCTATTACTAGGCCAGCTTTGGGGCTGATGGCCAGGTTGCGGGCAGGGCGGCCGCCTTGGGATTTGGCTACCGAGTCAGTGTGTACTAGCCCAAAGTTGGCTAGCTGTTTAAGTAGGATGCCGGCGGTAGTGTGGCTGGTTCCGGTTAAGGTGGCGACTTTTTGGATGGTGGTGGTGCCGTTAAAGCGCATTTGGTCGACGGCGGTGGCCGCGATGCGGGCTTGGCGCGCCGTGAGGGAGATGGGGCAAACTACTGGCAAGTTAGCGTTGGAGTCTATAGCGCTAGCTAGACCCGGGTGAGCGGTGCTCATGTCCGTCCAATCTTCACTGATGGAAGGCGGTGGCTGGGCGTCATCGCCGAAGGTTTTGAAAGGAGCTTTCATAACTCCAGTGCCGAAATAGTAACACTCTTTTTGTGATCTGCAACCTGTTTTGGGAAATTTCCTGCACGGAAGTTTTTTAGCTGGCCCCTGTACGTGCTGGTGGGCAGGGATTGGCGGTAGCGAGGGCTGCCTGGCGGGGTGCTGAGGCTTTGGCGCGGGGTACTGAGGATTCATAAGAGTGGATCGCGATAAAGAAGCGAATTTTATGTTAGACTTAAAACACTCTGATGTGTTGGGTATTAAACATATAGGTGAGTTTTAATATGGCGGATATTGCGGTGGAAGCTCGCCAGCTTAAACGCAGCTTCAACAAAGGCAAGTTTGTGGCTGTTAACGGATTAAGCCTGGATATTAAATACGGCCAGATTCACGCCCTGCTAGGCCCTAACGGTGCCGGTAAAACCACTACCGTAAAAATGCTAACCACGCTTTTGCAACCAGACAGTGGTAGCGTCAAAATCGCTGGCGTGGATGCGGTTAAAAACCCAACCAGTGCCCGGCGTAAGTTAGGCCTGGTACTGGGTGGGGATCTAGGTTTCTATCCGCGCGCTAGCGCGCAACAAAACCTGTGTTTCTTTGCCGATATTCAGGGCGTGCCCAGCGCTAAACGCCACCAGCGGGTAGCCCAGGTACTGCAAGACGTACAGTTAAGCCAGTACGCTGAGGCTAAAGTAAGCGGTTTCTCGCGTGGCATGAAACAGCGTCTACACATCGCCCGGGCCCTGCTGCACGAGCCGCGTATCTTGTTTCTAGATGAACCCACCACCGGCCTGGACCCGGATATATCACTGGAAATCCGTGATCTTATCTCCCGCCTGGCCCGTCAAGGGGTAGCTGTGCTACTTACTTCTCATTCCATGGCTGAAGTAGAAGAGCTCGCCGATCAGATCAGCTTGATCGGCGCCGGTAAACTGGTTATTAGCGGCCAGGTGCAAGACATTGCCGCCTGTGCGGGGTTTGACCGCTGCTCTACTTTCACCCTGACCCCAGCCCAAGACAGCCTCCTGAAGCTAAGCGAGTTACTGCCTAGCGCCGTCGTACACGAACGCAGGCCGCTATCCGCCCAGTGGCTGCACACTATCTACTGGCCTCAAGCCCAAAGCTCTGCGGCCCTGGAAGCAGAGCTTAAACGCCTGTTTGGCCGGTTACCGGCGGATTACTTGTGTCGGCCGGCCAGCTTGGAACAGGCTTATTTAGCTATGGCAGACAGGCTTGCACGCTAATGAGAATGCTGCGCATGTTGGCTTTCCAGTTTCGCCAATTTATTTCAGTGCCTTATTTCGTGCAGTTAATGCTGGTTGCTACCTTAACTACCACGCTGATCCAGTATTTAGCGCAGCGTGCTTGGGGTGGGGTTGATCCTACCGCTGCTTGGCTGCGTGGTGGGTCGATCGGCATGTGGACCACGGTTACCGCAGCGGCCGGGATTGTGGGTTTTGAGCGTTTTAAAGGCACCCTGGTGCAGTTAGTGATCGCCCCGATCGGGGCGCTTAAAGCAGTAGCGAGCGTGGTGAGCGCGGCGGCTTTGTTTGGTCTGCTGGCTTTTCCTACCGCTTGGCTGACTTGGGCGGTGCTTAACTGGGATGTTACGTTCACGCCTTGGCGTAGGTTGTTGGCGCTGGTGGGGGCCCAGTTAGCTTTCTTTGTGGCCTGCCTGGTGGTTAGTTATGTTGTGGCCGCGATTTTTGTGCTCACCCCTAACGCCATCACCTATGAGGGGCTGCTGCTGATCCCGGTGTTGATTGTTTCAGGCATTGTTTTCACCGACACCGCTATGCCCGCCTGGCTGGCTTGGGTGGGTAAGGCGTTGCCGCTTAGTAGCGCTTACCGGATGCTAGTGCATGGTCTCTCTTGGCCGCTGGCGTGTGCTTGGTTGCTTACCAGTGTTGCTTGGCTGGTTTTGGCTTGGGTGCTGGGGCAGCGTTGCTTGCGTCTGGCTTGCAAAGCGGGAACCTTGGAGGTGGTTTGATGGGGCCGGCTAATTTTTGGGCGCGTTTGGTTGACGGCGTGGCTATTTCTCGGGCGAGTTCCACTATTTTCGCTACTCTTGGTACGGCCCTGGTGTCGCTGCTGGTGATCCCGGTTTTAGAGATTGTTTATAGCCTGCTTTTCGGGGCTGACCTGCATTCAACTGAGCTGCTGCGTACTGCTTATGTGGCTAGCTGTGTGTCTTTTACCAGCGCTATTTGTTCTGGGATGGTTAGCCGCGTGGCCACGGACCGTCACCTGGGGGTGTTCCAGGAGGTTCATTCTTGGAGGCGTTTTGATGCTGCTTATTGGTTGGCTGTGGCGGTAGTGCCGGTTATTTTTGCTACGACGACGGCGTTGATCGCCCTGCTAGGGGTGCGGCTAGTGGCTTGGGGGCAGGTTGGGCATCCTAGCTTGGCTAGTTTGTTGGGCTTGTTTGGCTTGTCCCTGGTTTGCGGGGTGTTGTTAGGGGTTGGTGCTGGTGGTATCGGGGTGGATCTATCTGACCCATACACTGGGGCTAACACGGTGGCTGCTTTACTGCCGATTCTTACTGGCGTGATTGTGCCGCTTAAGTATTATCCGGCCTGGCTGGTTTGGTTTAGTTATGTGACCCCGTTAGCGCGCTGCTTTAACCAGCCGGGATTGGTGTTAAATCCGGTGGCTGTGTTAACTGATCTAACTGTGGCTGCGTTTTGGGCGTTAGTTGGGGTTGTTTTGGTTTGGCATGCCATGAAACGGTTGCGTCAAGGTTTACGGCGCGAGGCCCTCTAGCCCGGGTGTGAGCAGGAGAACATGATGAGCACTAAAACAGCGCGGGTGCATGCATATTTCGCTGTAGCCCAAATGAACTACGGTGAAAATATTTCTTTAGCGCAGGTAGTGGCTGTGCATCGGGGTGCCTTTAACGCCCAGATCACGCAAGGCCCAGGTAAGGACGTCGTCGTCACTATTGCGCTTGCCACCCCCGGTAACTGCACGGACCACCCGCTATGGCCCCCGGTGGTAGGCGACTGGGTGGCGCTAGCTGATGCGGCGCAAAACCAGGGGGAGGCCGCCGCCCACGCCGTAGAAATCATGCCGCGCACCAGCTACATTGAACGCCCAGCCGCCAGCGGCTTTGGGCTCAGCCAGGCCATCGCCGCCAATGTGGATGAGTTAGTGATTGTAGAGCCATTGCAGCCGGCCTTCTCAATTGGGCGGGTCGAGCGGTTTGTGGCAATAGCCCACGCCAGTGCTATCAGGGCACGGGTAGTGCTAACTAAAGCAGACCTGGTGGCGGGCCAAGAAATCCAGGGCGCAATTGAGCAATGCGAGCCCTTGGTGGAGTCGGTGACGGCGTTAAATACCGCCGATACCCAGGAGGTAGCTGAGCTAAAAGAAAGCTTTACCCCCGGGGACACTTTAGTGCTGGTGGGCCGCTCAGGTGCGGGTAAATCCACGCTTACCAATGCGCTTTTAGGCACTAGCCTCGCTACCGGTAAAGTGCGGGCGGCGGATGGTAAAGGCCGCCACACCACCACTTCGCGCCAACTGTTGCAGGGGGAGGTAAATATTATTGACACCCCTGGAATCAGGGCTTTGGGGGCCACTGCGAATGCTGAGGCAGTAGACCAAACTTTCACGCAGATCGCTGCCCTGGCTGAGCAATGCCGCTATCGCGACTGCAGTCATAGGGGCGAGCCCGGCTGCGCTATTGAGCAGGCGTTAACCCAAGGCGAGTTAAGCCCAGAGGTGTTGGAGCGCTACCAGCGGATGCGCCGGGAGTCTGAGCGCAACGAGCTTAACCGTGACGCTCGCCTGGCGCGTCAGTCTCAACGCACCGCCAGCAGGGATAACACTCGGGGTAGGCGCGAGACTATGAGGCTTAAAGGCCGGGGCAACTAACTACATGTAGCTGCTTGCCTGCTTTGGCAGCCTTGGCGGTTTTACCAGCTTTGCCGGCCTGTAACTGTTTGCCGACTGGGGCAGTGGGGGCGTCGTCGTCGTTACACCCAAAAGGTCTACATCTAAAACTATCCCTTGCAGTTACACCTAAAATCATCCCTTGCAGTTACACCTAAAATCATCCCTTCCCTATAAAAATACGCGTTATTTTTATAGGGAAGGGATGAAATTGCCTGTAGATGAAATTGCCTGTATTTGACTGTGGTTACCTGTGATTACCTGTGTTTACAGGTGCTGTGTGTCAGTCGGTGGGCATGGAGCTGGCCTTGGAGGCGTAGATAGAGTCAACTACGTCCGCATACTTAGCCAGTGCCGCTGCGCGCTTAACCTTCAGCGAGGGGGTAAGCAAACCATTGGCTTCAGTGAAATCATCGGTGAGCACGCGGAAAGAGCGGATAGATTCCGCCCGGGAGACGGCCTCGTTGGTACGCTCGACGGCGCGGTCTAAAGCCGCTAGTACCTCAGGGTTCTTCGCGGCCTGCTCCACGCTCATCTCTCCTAGGCCGTGATTCTTAAGCCACTGGGGCAGCATGTCGGCGTCCAGCGTGATCAGGGCAGAGATGAAAGGCTGGTTGTCACCAACCACTACCACCTGGCTTACCAGCGGGTGACCACGCAGGCGGTCTTCCAAAATAGCCGGAGCCACGTTCTTACCACCGGCAGTAATAATCAGTTCCTTACGGCGCCCGGTGATACGCAGGTAGCCGTCCTCATCGAGTGAACCAATGTCACCGGTGCGCAGCCAGCCGTCAGCAGTGAAAGCCTCCGCATTAGCCTCATCATTGTTCAGGTAGCCGGCAAATACGCCAATACCCTTAATTTCAATGTCGCCATCTACGGTTACGCGCACGCTATTGCCGGTAACCGGCGGGCCAACAGTGCCAATCTTGGACTGCACCGCAGTATTAACGGTGGCAGGGCCAATGGTTTCAGTCAGGCCATAGCCTTCAAGTACGCTCATGCCCACGCCACGGTAGAAGTGGCCCAGGCGTTCACCTAGCGGGCCGCCACCAGAAATCACGTAGCGCACGTTTCCACCCAGCATGGAACGCAAAGTGGAGTAAACCAGGCGGTCAGCGGCGCGGTGAGCGAGCTTCAAAGAAGCGGAGGGGCCACCTTGATCCAGGGCACGCGAATAGGTGATAGCCACTTTGGCAGCCCAACGGAAAATCTTCAGCTTGGTGCCCGAGCCGGCCTTAGCATCAGCAGCGTTGTAGACCTTTTCCAAAACGCGCGGCACACATAGCAGGTAGGTGGGGTGGAAAGACTGTAGGTCAGGCAGCAGGGTCTTAACATTGGCGCAGTGGCCCACCACGCCGTCGCCGGCAATAGCAAGCAGCTGCAAGAAACGCGCATAGACGTGGGCTAGCGGCAAGAACAGCAGCAGGCGCACATCCTCGCCACGCAGCACCTGGGGAATCCAGTCCACACCGTTATGGGGTAGGCCAGCAGCGTTACGGTGAGTTAGCACCGCGCCCTTGGGGCGCCCGGTGGTGCCTGAGGTGTAAACGATGGAGTAAATGTCGTCGATGCGCAGAGCCTGGGTGCGCTGCTCCACCACATCAAAGTCAACGTTTTCGCCGGCGCTGTTGACCTTGGCGATAGCCTCATCGGCCAGAGAGAACACCGAAACCTGCTGCTTAGCTTCCTGGGAGGCCTGGTAAACCAGCTTGGCTAGCTTGGCGTTCTCGGTGAAAACTAGGCGCACCTGTGCGTTAGTTAGAATCCACTGGATCTGCTCAGAAGAGGAAGTTTCATAGATCGGCACGCTAACCAGCCCGGCGCGGGAGATCGCCATGTCGATAAGCATCCACTCATAAGAGGTGTGGGCCATGATGCCCACGCGCTGACCAGCTTCTAGACCTAGACCAACTAGGCCGCGCGCTAGCGCATCTACTTCACTTTGGAACTGGCGGGCACTTACCTCATCCCAACCGTCACCAGCGGCGTTACGCTTGGCCACCAGCGGCTTGTCAGGTAGCCGCTTAACCCGGTCGGCCAACAACCATGGCACACTCCAGGTTTCTTCTAGCTCATGAATGAGCGGTGACGAGGTTTGGGTAGCAATCTGAGCAGGGCTTTGAGTCACGGCCCCATTATTGCAGAAAAAACAAATTGTAGGGTCCCACTATCCTTGTAGGAATTCTACAAATTGTTTGTGGTAAATAAAAGCGGTTGGCACTCGGTGAACAAAATCGAGCACCAACCGCTTTTAACGGGGTGATTTACCAGATGGCGCGGCTAATGGCGGTTCTTATCGGCATCCGGGAATAAAATCTCGGCCCAGGTCTTAGTCGGGGCCTGCTTAGCTTGGGCCTGCTTAGTCGGGGCCTGCTTAGCTTGGGCCTGCTTAGCTGGGGCCTGCTTGGTCGGGGCCTGCCCCAAAGTTGAAGAAACCACAGTGGCGCTTTCACAGCTGTCGCTGGCGTTGACCGTAAACTCTCCGGTTACCTTGGCGGCTTCAATCAGGTCAGCGCGCACCAGCTCAACCTGCTTAGCTAGCTGCTCGGGCAGCTCCAAGGTGACCTCCAAAATAGGGGTCTTCTGGCTGGTCTTAGCTTCAGACTTGAGCTTACGTAGGCTGGCTAGCACCTGTCCGACGGCGCCCACTAGTTCGACGTCGGCCCCGCTAGCAGCCTCACGCAGCCAGTCACTGGTGGGCCAGGGGGCGCGGTGCACACTGCCGGTGCGGTACCAAGACCACACCTCTTCAGTGGCAAACGGCATGAACGGAGCGAACAGGCGCACGAAGGTGTCCACCGCGATAGCCAAGGTGGTGCGGGCGCTACGTACGGCCTCGGGGCGGTGGTTGCCCTCAAAGTCGTTGGCGCGGTCCTTAATCAACTCAATGTAGTCGTCGCAGAAAGTCCAGAAGAAGGACTCAGCCACTTCCAGGGCACGGGCATGCTCGAAGTTGTCAAAAGCGGCCGTGGCGGCGTCGACCACATCAGCCAATCCCAGCAGCACAGCCTGGTCAACCGGCTCGCTAACCTCGCTAGCATCCAGGCTCGGGGCTGGGGCGCTAGCCTTAGTGGCCTCATCGCCGTCCCAAGGCAGAAGACCCATAGACAGGGCAAACTTAGAGGCGTTAAGGATCTTAATGGCCAGGCGGCGACCGATCTTAATCTGGGCCTCTTCAAAGGCCGCATCTAGACCCAAACGCGCCGAAGTAGCCCAGTAACGCACTGCGTCAGAGCCATACTTTTCCAGCAGGCCCTTGGGGGTGACCACATTACCCTTAGACTTACTCATCTTCTTGTGGTCAGAGTCCAAGATCCAGCCAGAAATACCGGCGTGCTTCCAAGGCAGGGCGCCAAACTCAAGGTCGGCACGCACCACGGAAGAGAACAGCCAGGTACGGATAATGTCCTGGCCCTGAGGGCGAATATCCATCGGGTAAACCCGCTTGAATAGGTCCTCATCGTTTAGCCAGCCAGAAACCAGCTGGGCAGACAGGGAAGAGGTAGCCCAGGTGTCCATAATGTCTAGCTCGCCAACGAAACCACCAGGAACACCACGCTGCTCAGCGCTGTAACCTGCGGGCACGTCACTAGAGGGATCAACCGGTAGGGCACTCTCATCAGGGGTGATGATGGCGTTGTAGTCCACATCGCCGTTAGCATCCACCTGGTACCACAGCGGGAAAGGCACCCCAAAGAAACGCTGACGCGAAATCAGCCAGTCATTATTTAGACCCTTAACCCAGTTCTCGTAGCGCACGCGCATAAAGTCAGGGTGGAACTTAAGCTCCTGGCCACGCTCTAACAGCTCAGCGTTTAGATCCTTGCCACTAGCAGGGTTAGTCCAAGGCTTACCACCATTGCGGATGTACCACTGACGCGAAGTAACAATCTCCAGGGGCTTGTCGCCCTTTTCGAAGAAGTTAGTCTGACGCACCGTCTTAGTGGGCTCACCACTCATCTCACCGCTTTCACGCAGCTGCTTAACCAGCACCTCGCGGGCAGAGAAAGTAGTCTTACCAGCCATCTGCTCATAAACCTGGCGGCCCGTTTCGCTAGTGATCCACTCAGGGGTCTCCAGCTCCAGGCGCCCATCCTTACGCAGCACCGCACGCAAAGGCAGCTTCAGGTCACGCCACCAGTCAATATCAGTGGTGTCACCAAAGGTACAGCACATAGCGATACCGGCACCCTTGTCCTTTTCAGCCTCAGGGTGAGGCAGCACCGGCACCTCAACCCCAAACACCGGGCTAGAAACCGTGGTGCCAAACAGGGGCTGGTAGCGCTCGTCGTCGGGGTGAGCCACCAAAGCCACACAAGCCGGCAGTAGCTCAGGGCGAGTGGTCTCAATATAAACATCAACCCCATTTTCAATCGGGGCGCCCGCCGCCGCAGCCTTAGCAGCCACCTCGGCGTCGGTAATGTGGAAAGCCAAACGGTGGTAGAAACCCGGGTACTCGCGGCTCTCTAGCTCAGCCTGAGCCACAGCAGTCTGGAAAGTTACATCCCACAGACCCGGAGCCTGCGCCTGGTAAGCCTCACCACGCGCCAAGTTACGCAAGAACGCAGCCTGCGCCACCTTACGGGCACGCTCACCAATAGTCTGGTAGGTAGAAGACCAATCCACACTCAAACCAAGAGTGCGCCACAGATCCTCAAACTGCTTCTCATCTTCAAGAGTTAGGCGCTCACATAGCTCCACGAAGTTACGGCGCGAAACGGGCACCTGATCGCGAGCCTTAATGGACTTACCCTCACCACCCACATGCGGGGGCTCAAAATTCTCCACATAAGGCAGCGAAGGATCGCAGCGCACCCCAAAGTAGTTCTGTACACGACGCTCAGTAGGCAGACCATTGTCATCCCAACCCATGGGATAGAACACGGCCTTACCACGCATACGCTGGTAACGAGCCACCGTGTCAGTGTGGGAGTACGAAAAGACGTGTCCCACGTGCAGCGAACCAGAAACAGTAGGCGGGGGAGTGTCAATAGAGAACACTTCATGCCGCTCAGCGTTGCGGTCAAAGTTGTAGGTGCCCTGTTGAGACCAAGTTTCGTTCCAACGCTGCTCTAGGCCATCAGCGCTGACCTTGGCAGGAGCGTTAGGCGTGTGGGTCTGGGACGCAAAAAACCGTGCGTTGCCAGTGGAAGAATTTGCAGACATAAACCTGATTCTCTCACGATCACGGCCCCAGATGCGCACCAGGCACACGTTAAACGTGCAACGCTTGCCTTAAATACCCCAGCGCTTTAACCAACACCCACAGCCACACTTAAACTGCCGGCACTTTGCGTAAGCTGCCAGCACTTTGCGGGTAATCTCACGCCCTACAATGTGGCAGGCATAAGAACCTAGCCATAAAATGCTAGGGCATAAGCATTGACCCGGCCGCACTCGCGGATATCACCGGTGAGCTTCCGGAAGAACCGGGGTTAGCGTTAACTGGCAGTTAGCTCTAGTTGGCTCTGCTGCAAAACGCGCTGGCCCCCTAGTAGAACCGGACGGTCGCAACGTTATAGCGCCAATTAAGCGGCTTTGGCTGCTAGCTGCAAGGCCCCACCGGGCTTTGTGTGGCTGGCTAGCTGGGCAAGCGAGGTGGTACCGCGGCTAAAAGCTGGCCTTAGGGTTAGCTTGGGTCGTCCTCGTGACAAGGATCGTACGAGGACTTCAAGAGGCAAAATGTCCAACTTTGCGCATAACGGAGACGCATTCTATCCGCTTCACCGCCCGGGCCAAGCAGTTCCCGCTTCCCCGAACCTGCCCCGCATTGAGGAAGAAATCCTGGCTTACTGGAAGCAGGATGACACTTTCCGCGCCAGCGTTGAAAACCGTGCGACCGGCCGCAATGGAGACAACGAGTTCGTTTTCTATGACGGCCCGCCTTTCGCTAACGGCCTACCACACTATGGCCACCTGATCACCGGTTACGCCAAGGACGCCGTGGGCCGTTTCCAGACCCAAAAAGGCCACCGCGTTGAGCGCCGCTTTGGTTGGGACACCCACGGTCTGCCCGCAGAGCTTGAAGCCCAGCGTCAGCTAGGCATTGAGGACGTCACTGAGATCACCCGCCCCGGCGGCATCGGCATCGAAAAGTTCAATGAGGCCTGCCGCTCCTCGGTGCTGCGCTACACCAAGGAATGGGAAGACTACGTCACCCGCCAGGCCCGCTGGGTGGACTTCGAACACGACTACAAGACCCTAGACCCCGACTACACCGAGTCGGTGCTGTGGGCCTTTAAGCAGCTTTATGACAAGGGTCTGGCCTACCAGGGCCACCGCGTGCTGCCTTACTGCTGGAACGACCGCACTCCGCTGAGCAACCACGAGCTCAAGATGGATGACGACGTCTACCAGGACCGCACCGACAACACCGTAACGGTTGGGTTGCGCCTAGAAAAGAAGCTACGTGAAGACTCTGCGCGCCCCGAGCTGGCACTGATCTGGACCACCACGCCGTGGACTCTGCCCTCTAACTCCGCCGTTGCGGTGGGCCCGGAAATTGAGTACTCGCTGGTAGAGGTCGACGCCGCCCACAACAGTAAGCTGGCTGGTGAGCGCGTAATCATCGCTTCAGACCTAATTGGCGCCTACGCCAAGGAGCTGGGCGAGGAACCCGCCGTCGTGGCCACCTATAAGGGATCTGAGCTGGTGGGCATCCACTACCACCCCATCTACGACTACTTCGACACCCCTGAGCGTCGCGCGCAGGGCGCCGCCCCCGGCCCTAACGGCTGGTCGATCATCGCCGCCGACTACGTGACCACCACCGACGGTACCGGCCTGGTTCACCAGGCTCCCGCCTTCGGTGAGGACGACATGTGGACCTGCATGGAGTACGGCATCGGCGTGGTGCTGCCTGTTGATGAGGGCGGTATGTTCACCCGTGAGGTCAGCGACTACGAAGGCATGCAGATCTTTGACGCCAACCGCTACGTGGTGGCTGACCTACGTGAACAGGCCGGCCCAATCGCCCGCCGCGCGCCCGAGATCCGCGCGGTGTTGGTGCGAGAGAAGTCCTATGTGCACTCCTACCCGCACTGCTGGCGCTGCCGCAAGCCCCTTATGTACAAGGCCGTAAGCTCCTGGTTCGTTAAGGTCACCGAGATCCGCGAGCGCATGGTGGAACTAAACCAGCAGATCACCTGGGTGCCTGAGCACATCAAGGACGGTATTTTCGGCAAGTGGCTGGCTGGCGCCCGCGACTGGTCTATTTCGCGTAACCGCTTCTGGGGTGCCCCCATCCCGGTGTGGGTTAGCGACAACCCTGAATACCCGCGCGTGGACGTGTATGGTTCCAAAGCTGAGCTGGAGGCTGACTTTGGCGTGGAGGTAACTGACTTCCACCGTCCCTTCATTGATCAGCTCACCCGCCCCAACCCGGACGACCCCACCGGCAAGTCCACTATGCGTCGTATTTCTGACGTGTTTGACTGCTGGTTTGAGTCTGGCTCTATGCCTTTCGCCCAGGTGCACTACCCCTTTGAAAACCGTGAGTGGTTCGAAAACCACTACCCGGGTGATTTCATTGTGGAGTACATCGGACAGACCCGTGGCTGGTTCTACACCCTGCACGTGCTGGCTACCGCCCTGTTTGACCGTCCGGCTTTCCGCTCGTGTGTTTCACACGGAATTTTGCTGGGTAACGACGGCGCCAAGATGAGTAAGTCTTTGCGTAACTACCCAGATGTAAACATCGTCTTTAACCGTGACGGCGCTGACGCTATGCGTTGGACTTTGCTTTCCAGCCCGGTTATGCGTGGTGGCACGCTGATCGTTAAGGAAAAGGCGGTGCGTGATGCGCTGCGTCAGATCCACCTGCCGCTGTGGTCTACCTGGTACTTCCTGAACATGTATGCGGCCACCTGCGACGGCGGCTATGTGTCGCCCGGCTTAGACCTGAGCGACAAGAGCCTGTTTGGCCCCCAGGGGCGCCTGGCAGTTATGGACCGCTACATCCTGTCTTTGACTAAGGAGCTAGCCGCCCAGGTTGATCAGCAGCTAAGCAGCTATGACCTGGCCGGTGCTTGCGCTTCGATCCGTGAATTCATTGATGTGCTCACCAACTGGTATTTGCGCACTTCACGTTCGCGTTTTGTTTCCGGCGAGAAGCTGGCTTTTGACACTTTGGTGACGGTGCTGCGTACGTTGACTGAGGTTATGGCTCCCTTGGCGCCGCTGACCACTGAGGAGATTTGGCGTGGTCTAACTGGTGGCCGCTCGGTGCACCTAACTGACTGGCCGGTTTTGCCTGACTACGTTGACGACGTCGCCCTGGTAAGTGCCGTTGATGAGGCCCGCGCCGCTGTGTCTGCTGCCCTGGGTCTGCGCAAGGCCCACCAGCTGCGTGTGCGTCAGCCGCTGCGTAAGTTGACTGTGGCCACCACTGAGCCGCAGGCGTTGGCTGCCTTTAGCGACTTGATCGCTGAGGAGGTTAACGTCAAGCAGGTTGAGCTGCTGCACGCCGACGAGTCTGGATACACCCAAAAGCAGGAAGTGTCCCTTAACCCCAAGGCCTTTAGCCCCCAGGTGCGTAAGGCCACCAGTAAGCTGTTTGCTGCGGTTAAGTCTGGCCAGTGGGAGCTAACTGAGACGGGCGTGCGCTTCCCCGGCGTCATGGTTGCAGACCAGGCGGTGGAGCTGAGCGGTGAGGCGGTAAACGTATCCACCAAGATTGAGGTTGAAGACCCCTCCCTGGTGGCGGCCACGCTAGCTTCGGGTGCTTTCGTCATCTTGGACACTGCCCTAGATGAGGAGCTGGAAGCTGAAGGTTGGGCCCGTGACCTGATCCGTGTGGTGCAAGATGAGCGTAAGGCCGCCGACCTGCTGGTGGCTGACACCATTGACCTGACGGTGCTGGTGCCCGCCGCTAAGGCGGCTTGGACTGAGCGTTTCGCTGATCTGATTGGCGCTGAGACCAACGCTGCCAGCGTAAGCGTGGTTGGGGTAGATGGTGATGAGGTTAGCGTTGAGCTAGCCAAGTCCAGCATCTGAACCAGCCTGTAGATATTATTGCGGGCGGGCTGCTATGGCAGTTCGCCCGCTTTCATAGCTAAAAACCCACAGAAAGTTAGCATCATGAGTGAAGCAGATCCGCGCGGCATTGACCCGGAACTATATGAGTATTTGGAAGCCGCCCAGGAGCTTGACGAGATTTCTGTGGCTGAAGCTGCTCGCCGTGAGCAATCAGCCCAGGCCGCCCAGGCCGCAGCTGAGGAGGAGGACCGCCAAGCCATCCGCGCCCTGGTGGAGGGTTCCCTGCTAGCGGGCAGTGGCGACTTAGATGAGGTGCTTTTAGGCCTTGAGGGCGACGTCGACGCCGACTGGGAGGGGGATAGGGATGACCCCGACCAGAGCCACCAAGATGAGGGGGGCAGCCGCCAAGAGGCTAACCACCGCCAAGCTCTAGCGCGCGCCGCCTATGAGCAGGGGCTGCGTGAACGTCTAGCCCAGGTGGAGGCCGAAATTTTGTCTCGCGCCCCCGAGCACAAGGTACAGCCCTCCTTGGAGCGGGTGGAGCTGGCCCTGGACTATTTGGGTAACCCCCAAAAAACCTTTAAAGCTGTCCACATCACCGGCACTAACGGCAAAACCTCCACCTCGCGCATGGTAGAGCGGCTAGCTGCCTCCACCGGTATGCGCACGGGCCGTTTCACCAGTCCCCACCTGCACACTATCCGTGAGCGCATCGCTCTAGATGGGGAGCCCATCAGCGCTGAAGGATTTATTGCTGCCTGGGAGGATGTAGCCCCGGTAATTGAAATGGTTGACGCCCACAGCGCTAAAAACGGTGGGCCGCGCATGAGTTTCTTTGAAGTGCTCACCGTGATGGCTTACGCCGTGTTTGCTGACTACCCGGTGGACGTGGCCATTGTTGAGGTAGGTATGGGTGGGCGCTGGGACGCCACCAATGTGCTAGATCAGGCCACTGCCGTGATTACCCCTATTGGCCGCGACCATGAGCGCTGGCTGGGTTCAACCATTGAGGAAATTGCTTACGAAAAGTCGGGGATTATTAAGCCTGGTGCCACAGTTATTGCTGCGGCCCAGCCCGAGGAGGCCCAAGCCCAGATTTTGCAGGCGGTAGCTGATAACCGCGCCCTGCTGCGACAGGATGTAAGTGATTACGTCAGCTTTGATGCCCGCATGGATCTGGAAGCTGAAAGCTTGGCCCGTGAAAATGGGGGACTGGCGGTAGCTAGCCGACAGTTTGCTGTGGGCGGGCAGATGCTCACTTTGGTGACGGCCGCAGCGGTTTATGAGGACGTGTTTTTGCCTTTGCACGGCCAGTATCAGGCCCACAATGCGCTGCTGGCTCTGGCGGCTGCTGAAAGCCTGTTTGGTGGTAGGGCTTTGCCGGCGCAGATTGTTGAAAATGCTTTTGCCCAGGTCACTAGCCCCGGCCGCCTTGAGGTGGTGCGCACTAGCCCCACCGTGCTGGTGGACGCAGCCCACAACCCCCACGGCGTGAGCGCTTTGCGCACTGCTTTAGAAGAGTCTTTCCCCTTAAAGCACCTGGTGCTGGTGTATGCGGCCATGGCTGATAAGGACGTGGAAGGGGTGCTTGCCGAGCTTGAGCCGATCTGTGAGGCTGTGGTTTGCGTGCCTATGGATTCGCCTCGGGCTATGGAGCTAGGTGATCTGGTGGAAATTGCCGACGACGTCTTTGGCTCTGATCGGGTGCGTAGCGCCACCAACCTGGTTGATGCGGTTGATTTGGCGGCGCAGCTGGCTGAATCTTCTGACGATCCGCTGCCTTCAAGCGGGGTGCTGATTATGGGTTCAGTGGTTCTAGCGGCCCAGGCGCGAGAGCTATTTGGTCTCAAGAGCTAACTTAAGGATCGGGAAAGCTCCCCAAAGAAATAGCTACGTTGATGGCGTAGGGTTAGCGGTAGCGGCCCTGCGCCGTCAAGCTTTTTAAAGGGCTTAATTAAGAGGCCACAAATAACGTCAGAAGGAAGGCAATCAAGTAGTGACGGAAAACTCGGTGAGTTCACCAGACTCCTCAGATTCCGCAAGTGTGTCTTTGCCAAGCTCATCAGACTCGTCAAGTGCGGGAAGTTCAGCGAGCTCGTCAGGTTCGTCAGACTCGTCAAGTGCGTCTTCACCAAGCTCATCGAGTACATCGGATTCTCTGTTTTCACGGCTAGCGTCATGCCTGATTGTGTTTTTAATTGGTGGAATAATTGCAGCAATAATTTTTGCCTACCCAATTACAGCAGTGGTGTGGGCTAACTTCATGCCTAAAATTGGCCCAGAAAACCTGGGCACAAAAGTTTTAGTGGAGGGTGCTCCGGGTCCGGATGTAATCGCTATCAAGAGTTGCGATAACTATAGCCAAACTGAAATCGACCACTACGTTAGTAGTTCATTATCCCAGGACACAGATCATTCAAGACTTTATAGTGAAGGGCTAGCTTGTGAGTAAAAAATCTAAAGACTCTTCGCCTGGAGTTATCTCCTCGCTATTTATTATGCTGTTTTTTGGCTACCTAGTTTTAACTTGGATAGTGCGTGAGTTTGTGCCAAGGGTGGGTCCGGAGTCGCTGGCGTCAGAACTTATGGCTAACTCTTTCACTATACCGGTAGGTTTAGTGGTGGCGCCGGCAATATTTTTCTGTATTAAGAGAGCCCGGCGCAGTAAACGTAGTGGCGATGGTAAGGTTTCTAAGTGGCGCGGCTGGGCGTTATTCCTAACTCTGATTGAAATTGCCTGTATTGTTTCGCTACCCTTTGGCTCGGTGGCTCCGGTTCGTGACCTTTTTTCTGGCTCTGAAGTGATCAATGTTAAGGGCTGTCAAAACTATTTCACAGAAAAAGAAGAGTATGGTTGGGGATCTAGGAAAGAGAATAGGCATACAGATAGCTCTCGGAATACTAGATATGTGTACTTCACTAGCTTTGATCTGGTCACCACTGAAGGTAAAACTATCAATGTTAAATTTACTGATAGTCGGAAAAACTCAGAGTTTTATGCGCCGGTAGTTAAGTTCTGTAAAGACAAGGGCACTAGTGCCGTTATGAGCCGCTACCCGCACACCGGTATCATTAAAGAGTTTACTGTTAAAGAAAAGTGAGTTAGAATTTGCGTCCTTCGGAGAAAATATTTGCAGCAGTCATATTCTCAGGGCCTATATATTTGACCCTCCTAAAGATTGTGCACTCAGTGGTGCCAAGGGTTGGTCCAGAATCGCTGACGTCAGAACTTATGACTAACTCTTTCACTATACCGTTGGGGTTAGTGCTAGCTGCGCTATTATTTTTCTGTATTAAAAAAGCCCGGCAGAGCAAACGTAGCGATGACGGTAAATTATCTAAATGGCATAACTACATATTGGTTATAGTATTATCTGAAGTTGCCTGCGCTGCGATCTTGCCATTTGGTGGTATCGCTCCGGTTCGTGACCTGTTCTCTGGCCCTGAAGTGATCAATGTTAAGGGATGTCAAAACTATTTCACAGAAACAGAAGAGCATGGTTGGGGATCTAGAAAAGAGAACCGACACACAGACCAATATGAAGATACTCATTATGTCTACTTCACTAGCTTTGATCTGGTTACGAGTGAAGGTAAAAGTATAAATATTAAATTTACTGATAGTCGGGAAGAGTCAGAGTTTTATGCGCCGGTAGTTAAGTTCTGTAAAGACAAGGGCACTAGTGCCG